>JBGTCF010000403.1:0-19612 GCA_041748975.1 Pyrinomonadaceae bacterium | reverse complement strand
GATGCCCGCGGCCGGTGCCCGCTTCATGCAGGTTTCGGAGGTCCGCGAGGGTATGCGCGGAACCGCAAAAACGGTATTTCGCGGTAATAAACCCGAGGAGTTCAATGTCGAGATACTTGGCATAATTCCTAACTGGATCGGTCCTAAGCAGGACATGATCATCGGCAAACTGAGCGGTGCCAATGCTGAGCGAACGGCCGTTTTTGCCGGGATGTCGGGCTCGCCGGTTTACATCGACGGCAAATTGATCGGGGCGATCTCGTACAGCTTTCCTTTTGCCAAGGAGCCAATTTGCGGCATTACGCCGATCGAACAAATGGTCTCGATAATGGAGCACACGCCCTTGCGGCTGGTCGCCTCGGGCCAGGGACGATCGATATCATACTCAGATCTCATTTCGGACATTTGGAATCCCGGGTTTTCAAGCGAATCGAAGCCTTCTGTTGCGTCGGGTTTCGCAGGGGATTCGCGCCTTATGGCGGTGGCCGGCCAGACATTTGTTCCGATCGCAACTCCCGTCACGTTCTCAGGGATCTCGCAGCGAACTCTCGATGCGATGGCACCCGAATTTATGAAGGCCGGCATGCTGCCGGTTGCCGCCGCCGGCGGATCAGGGACGGTCCGTCCGATGAAGGAATTCACCGATACAACGCTGCTTGGCGGCGATTCCGTGGTCGTGCAATTGGCCCGCGGTGATATCCAGATCGCGGCGGCGGGCACAGTTACGCTGCGGGACGGCAAGAAGATCTACGCCTTCGGACATCCGTTCTTTAGCCTCGGTTCGACCAACCTCCCTATGGCCGAATCGCATGTGGTTACAGTTGTGCCGAATGCGAACAACTCATTCAAACTAGCCGTTGCCGACGCTCCGGTCGGCTCGATGACACAGGACAGGGCAACGGCTATATACGGCCAGCTTGGCGAGGCTCCGAAAATGCTTCCAGTCAAAATCACCCTCACGACCAGCCGCGGCAAGACGCAGGAGATCAATTTCGAATCCGCATTTGACGGGCTGCTCACCCCGCTGATCATCAATGCGGGTGTGGCGAATGCCCTTGCCGCTCATGAACGTGGTATTGGCGATTCGACCATTGAGATGAAAGGCGAGATACGCGTGAGAGGCAACGATCCGGTAAAGATTAACCGGCGTTTTACGGGGCCGCAGGCTGCCATTTTCGCTGCTTCCTCACCCGCCGCACCGATAGCCGCCCTGCTGAGGGCAAATTTCGAGGGCGCGGACATTACCGGCGTAACGCTGAATATGACGGCGTTGGATGAGAGCAAAACGGCTGCGCTTGATCGCATATCAGTCGACAGGATGGAGGCTCGAGCCGGAGAAACCATTGAAGTAACCGCCTTTGAACGCACACAATCGGGCCGTATGATCACGCGTCGAATTCCGGTCGCCATTCCCGCCGATGCGGTTCCGGGAAAGCTCTCGATCATGATCGGTGACGGCAATGCGGTCCAGCAAAACACGGCGATCACACACTTCGTTCCTAAAACAGCGGCCGAATTGATCTCAACGATCAACCGCCTGAAACGGGCAGACCGATTGTACGCGGTCGTGTCGCGGACCAGCACCGGCACAGTGATCGGCGCGAGCGAAATGCCAAATTTGCCTCCCTCCGTCCTGGCCACCATCAACAACGATCGGACCGCCGGCGGATCTAAACCCACCGTCAACACGATCATCGCAGACTTCGAATTACCCGCAGGCGAACACATTGTATCCGGATCACAAACGCTCACGATCGAGGTCGTCAAATAGTCAGTGGACAGTGGGCAGTGAGCCGTGAGCACCGATCAATTTCCACTCTCCGTTTTGCACTCTCCACTGGGCAGTGAAGTAACCACTAAAATTCACGAAACAGCACGAAACATCGGTGGCCGGGTGACAGCGGTTTTTTTGGGGCTGACTGGGTGGTTCTCTCTTCAGAATCGTCACTCCCGCATCTCACTCTGCACTCCACACTCCACACTCGACACTCCGCACTCACTAAACCCCTTGTTTTTGTACCACGCACGGACAAGAAGATCGCCGTAACCGCCGATCGAGTTTGCGGAGATTAGACCTCATATTCTCCGCATAAATGCGGAGAATAAAACGGTCTCCGCAGGCGGTCGAAGCACGAGCTATGATCTCGTTTTCGACCCGCACCGATAGCGGGATCGCCTTCACTATTCTCATTCACTAGTAATTATTCTACGGGCGGGGAGACTCGATTTCCCTGCGGATGATAGTGGTTGTGATGTCGCTGGAGGCATCAATAGGTGGAAATCGTCTGCTAGCAGACCCACCCATTCTTCTATCGGACCAACCTCCATGGTCATTATAAACTCCGTCACGCCCTTGTCTTTTACACGAATATTCTTAACCACGAGCTTCTGAAATGAGGGAGTTTCTGCAGTCAGGCTGTAAGTTCCGCGCTTGAGATCTTCAAACGCGAATTCGCCTCTCATGTCACTCGCCTGAACGCTAACGGTTTTATCTCTGAGGCTTATGAGTTTTATGCTGACACCGGGAATAACGGCCCCGTTGATGTCTGTGAACGTCCCGCAAATGCCCGTTCCCTTGACCGATTCGCACCTGCTGACCGACTGGACCTTGCCGCCCGAGGCCGCCGGCCGCGGCGTCTGAGCAACCGCCGCCGTGCAAATGGCAAAAACAGCTCCCGCCGCCGCGGCTGCCAAACGCCCGACCCGCCGCGCATACGCTCGCAGGCCCACCGGGCAGTCCTTCGTCAACACCGTCCCGTCCGCACGCCGGTACATCCTCACGCAGAGTCTGCCTTCCCTGCCGAGGACCATCGCCTCGACCTCAGCCCGCGTCATCTCCGCCGTGTTGTAGACGTTCAGCCGGCACGAATCGCAATGCCGCACCCGCTCATCCCCCGCCATCGCCTCCCACGCCACCGAACACGGCGACGCCACCCGCAGCCGCTCAATATCAAATCTACTATTCATCCACTCCTGCGATGGAACGACCGCGATTAGAGTTGCTTCAACGCACCCGAGCATCGCCCGAAATCAGGTCGGCTGTGGGGCCCCGATCGCAACATCATTACGCATGACACCCACAGGCACTCCGACGATTACGCTCGAAGCTGCGCCCTTTATATTTTATCAACTTCTATGCAATATATTCTTAAGTATCGTCATCTGCTTGCTGATAAAGGAGGAGGTTGTGGGAAGTGCTTACGCGAACGTAAAACTGAGACCGGTTAGATTCGGCTTCCTTGTTCCCTATGGAGACACGGAAAAGCTCCGAGAAGCTATCAGAATAAACTCATTTCTTTGGGGAGGAATCTATAATCCTATTATTCCCACATTCGACAAGGTCCCGAACAAGATTCCTCGCCATTTGAAGGATCAGGTACGGAACAAAAACTATATTAAGAATCACATCGATACTTATAGGCCAGATTTTCTAGTTGTTTTTGAAGACTCTGTCGAAACCGATTCAAAAATAGATAATGTACCTTTGCTACCCAAAAAGGACATATTCATTGGCTTCGAGACATGGAACTGGCCGCACTACGGCATAGGTGCATTTGAAATTCTCAATCACATCGCGAACCATGAGTATAAATATGTAGAAAGAAATCCCAAGCGGTTCATCGTTCCCACTTTTTCGGGAAAACATTCACTTTTTCTTGCCAGTGTTTTCGGTGAGTGGTCTGTAGACATCCTTGAGGTTTTCGAAAAAGGCTATACGCAATTCTTTAACAGTGAAAAGCTTCCAATCACAATTGACGATTTCACAGATTATCTTGGACAACGAATCTTTTTCCCCAGCCGCGTAACAGGATACAAGGTCAAGGCTCAAAATGCTTCCGAGTGCATTTTGTTTTTAGATGCGACTCAGTTTATTGACATAGTGCATTATTGGAACCTTCGGGCACTTGGCTTCTATGTTATACCGATTGCTAAGCAAGCTACGAAATCTAGTTCAATGCGAGATTTTGTTGTACAAGCTGTGGAGCGCAACTTTCATCCTTCTAATTATCCTGGATCGTGGTGTATCACTGCTTATGAAAGTTCTAGTACACCATTCCTTTCATCTCCGGCCAAAGATTACCTTGACGAAATCGGAATTCCGTTCCGACAGCCTATTAAAGATGGTGAGCGACCAAAGGACAAGGTCACCTTTAGCTATTTACCATTAGTCGGAGACGAGTCGTTTGAACACAACTTTAGGCCAAACATCAATCGACCGATAGTAAAGGACGCCCGGTTTAGCTTTGCAGACACTCCTCGAATAGAAATTAAACTTCCCAATCCAGATTTCCTGCATTCAGGAATTCGAAGTGCAGCATACGCGAACGATATCGATCTTACTCTGCATCATGACAAGGAACTTATGGCGGAAGCAATACCCGAAGGTGACCGCGTGATGGCTATCGCATTAGACGGGTTTAATTTTCCCGAGTTCCGTTTCCGCGATGGGAGAATAACTTATCTAGCATCTTTCGCCGATGAAACGTTAGTACTGAAGCTGCCAAGGGCGGAAGACATTTTCCTTCGTTGGTTCCAGAATTCCGATTATGCTATGAAGTTATCGGCGGCTGGCCGAATTGGCAAGCAAATGCTTAAAAGCCTTGGCGGGATTAATTGGATTTGGCTGTTGAGAAATAAGCAGATGTTCGACTTACTTCATACTGACTTTCGAAAGGGGAACCTAGGACCGACAAATGAAAAGCAGCGGACGGTGAGAATCGAATCCAAATCCGTCAGCTATGACATTCTAATCGGAAAGCTCAAGATGCTTGCTAATACGCGAGAGGCCGTCTGGAAACGTTCTGGAGATGATCTCCTTAGACAACTCCTGAAAGCAAACATTATCCAACTTGGTATCGAGCTCAATTGCACGTTTTGCAACCAACCTTCGTGGCATTCAATTAACGATTTAAGCTATCAAATACAATGCCCGAACTGTCTCGAGGTAATTGATTTACCGACCTATTCTCCGAAAAAGTTGCTTACATGGGCATATAGAACACTTGGCGCCTTTAGCCCAGCGACAAGTGATTACGGCTCATACTCGGTTTTGTTGACTCTCGGGTTTTTCAGTAAGACGCTAAATCGACGGACGACCCCAATTTTCGGACTCGAAATTTGGCCTAAAGCCGAAAAACAAAGTGCGGATAACACAACGGAGTCTGACCTTGCCCTTTTTTTTCGCGATGATTTCGTCTTTGCAAGTCGGCCTGATCTTATTTTTGCCGAATGTAAGACCTACAATAAGCCATTTTCTGAGAAAGATATTAGAACTATGACGCAGCTTTCAGAGCGATTTCACGGTTCTTACTTTGTTTTCTCGACGCTTGAAACTCAACTTAATGCAAAGGAGAAAAAGCTGATACGCGCCTTTAATAAACAGCTCGGCAAAAGGGATCCGAGTTATCTCGGGACAAAGCTGTTGATTTTGACTGGCACCGAATTATATTCGGAAAAAGAGCCACCGTATTGTTGGGAAGGGAAACTAAACAACATACCTGAGCACGCGCACGCAATCTTGATGAACAGGCGCTTGCGCGGTCTATGCGAATTAACGCAGAGGATATACTTGGCTGACTGAGTTTTGGCAACGTCCGACTATGAAAGCGAAGCCATAGAAAAGAAATACTTTAATGGGAGGAAACGGAAACGGGTCAGTCCTGCAAAGTTGCAATTTCCCAGGACTGACCCGTTTTGTTCCTTAGTTTTGTTCCCGAAGTTTGTTCGTTCTTGGTTTTTCGCTTTTGAAGGAAAGCATACTACTATGATTAAACGAAAATGCTAATTCCCGGAGCTAAATTGGGTCCTTACTCATTGGTCAAACCCCTTGGAAAGGGATCTTTCGGCTTCGTTTGGCTGGCTGAAAAGCAGACACTTCTTACAAAAACCGAGGTCGCGCTCAAGTTGATGCATAACGCGACAATTGACCACGAATCTGTAGCTCAAGAGGCCGCTCTTTGGGTCAAAGCCAGCGGACATCCAAACGTCTTACCCATTATCGAAGCGGATTGCTTCGACGACGAATTCGTAATCGTTAGCGAGTACGCATCCGGCGGCACACTTGCCGAGTTTTTGGCCCATAGGAACGGTAATCCGCTACCACCATCGCAAATTCTTGAATTAGTCGGTGATATTCTAAAAGGACTAACCCACCTACACCAACGTTCTATCATTCACCGAGATCTGAAGCCAGCAAATATACTCTTTCAGGGTGGAATTCCTCGTATCGCAGATTTCGGCATCTCAAGGTTCGCCGATCAGGACGATTCGAAGGACGTCGCGGGAACTTTCTCGTACATGGCTCCTGAAGCATTTACCGGGATTCGAAACGAACAAACGGATATTTGGTCGATGGGGGTCATTCTTTATGAATTGATTTGTTTGAGGCGGCCTTTTCGCGCGCCCGACTTGCCATCATTAGTTCGATTAATTACGGATCCCGATGCTCCCCCCGAGTGGCCTAAACAGAACTTTCTAACACTGAATAGGATTGCCTTCAAGGCTCTGGAAAAGAATCCTAGTAACAGGTATCGCTCGGCAGACGAGATGCTTGCAGATCTTCGCTCTGATGTCGCTCGATTCGAGTTGATACTGAAACCGACTAGGGAAGAACCGGAGATTTCTTCTAACGTGATCTTTCCTGCTGATACAGAATTCTTAACTGAGCCTCGGCCACAGCATTATGAATTTTCAACATCGTTTCTGAGAGAACGAGCCTTTTCGTTGAACACGGTATTCGTTGAAGATTTGCAACGAAGTAGCGGTCAGGAAAAATTGGAAATATACTGGGGCCTAAACGCACGCGGGGTGGCCGACAAACTTCCATACATTCAGCCGAACGGCTTGGCGTGTGTTCCGGTCAACGCACAGTCATATCTCCAAGGCGTATTGATCATGTTGCCGCGACCAGTTGGGTTTCTTGAAGCGTTTTTCGTCGCTATTATTCTGATAAAAACTATGCGTGATCAGACCGAGCACATTGAGTGTCGGTACTACACACTGGACTTAGGGCAAGGACGGGATGGAGAGCTTCGAACGGTTTTCTCTGAGTGGTCTAGCTCAGATCTAATATACTCGGATCCCCAACCGGTTGACGATGTTTTGTCATTTTGGAGTTTGGTGCAGAAAAGAATTCCCTCCTACAAAAACGCAATTAAGGATCGAGGTGTAATCTATCCGTTCATCGCCCAAATTGAATATACATTCATCAATGGTTCGAATCTTAGTGCCAGTGAGGTAGACGACTTAACTGATTTGATCTGTAAATGGAATGACGGAGCAACTCTTAGGGCTCTCGTCTTCCCAGTTGAAGGCGGATTCAGGCTGCAAGTATTTTGTGTCACTTGGGTCACGCGGCAGATAGAAAGGGACTTATTCATTTACCTCACGAGGAACTTCTTCGCGCGACGGGGTGGCGGCGTGAGGTACTCCCGCCGCGAGTATAACTAATTCCTTTTCAGCGGCTTGTTACAAGGGGCTGCTATTGTTTCATTTATGACAACAAATATGCCGCCCGCAAGCGGGCTGAGGTGATCGTTCCCCAGCTTCGTCTCACCCGGCCAGCCGACGTCCGTCCTCTCACCGCCATTCCATGCGGAGAAAACCTGAGACACTCCCAAAGCGAAAGATGTCGCATCGGCCCCTGGCAAAATGACGCGTAGAGACATACGTCTCACACCTGGCTCTTTGAAACCAACCGGCAGCGGATCTTCTGGTTCAGCTATTCTCCTGACGAAAGCAGACAGCCATCCCGCGCGGCACTGTGAACAGCGACAAAGTCCAGGTTGCAGTTTGCAAGCCTTTTTTCTCTTCTCAAGATGGCTCATTCGTGCTAATTTTCTAATATCCTATGAAATCATTGATATCGCTCCTACTGTCGTTAGTTTTTGCTGTCACGCTTTTCGCGCAGAAGGAAGACGTTACTGTCGAAACGGATTTTCTTTCGACCTTGCTAAGAGTGGAAGAACTTCCGCCGGCTGATTACCCTGAGATAGCGAAGAACGCCGCCCTCGGAGGAAGGATTTCGGTCGACATTACCCTGAATAACGAGGGGTGGGTCCTTACGGCTGAAAATCCCAGGGGCCCGCATCCGGTCTGTCAATCGGTAACTGACCCGAGGGTAATGGCCTTAAGGAATTCTGCGGTGGAGGCGGCAAAGAAAGCCCGTTTCCAATCTATTGACGGCCAATCCACTCTAGGCATGAAGAGCCGCATAACATATCACTTCGGATACGATGCGGAAACAAAGGCGGCGCCAGTGAAAGAGATGCGTCTGGACAGAATAACCCGGCTCGGATCGACGGATTCAGGTGCCCGCGTGGTTGATTCCGGCCAAGCGGTTGTGAAAGAGAGTACAGATAACAAAGAAATGCGGATCGATAGCGTTCGTCTCGAATCCGCGGGTGCAGCCCGCATTATTCCTTCCGGCGAAACGGATTCAAAAGAGAGTCCGGATACTTCGGCCCGGCCCAAGAGCGTACTGGGAGGCGTCCTTAACGGAAAGGCCCTGGCCCTTCCAAAACCGAGTTATCCGGCCGCGGCAAAAGCGGTCCGTGCTTCGGGCAGCGTCGCCGTGCAAATTTTGATCCTCGAAGACGGCAGCGTATATTCCGCAGCCGGAATCTCGGGCCATCCGCTGCTACGCGCCTCCTCCGAGATCGCCGCCTGCGGCTCCAAATTTTCGCCGACCCAGCTTAGCGGAAATCCCGTGAAGGTCTCAGGAGTGGTTGTTTACAACTACGTCCCCTGACCCGGAGTTTGGGGCTGGCATTGAGGTCGTTACGGATCTCGACGGTCGATGCACTCGTCAAGGAGAATTCTCACGCGGCGAGCTTCTCCATTTCGATTTCGGACTGTTTGAGATACTCGACCACCTGTTCGCGGCTGACGGTGGGGAAGCCTTCGAGGAAATCGTCAATGGTGTCGCCCGCCGTCAGGAAATCGACAAGCGTCTGTATCGGCACCCGCGTACCGGCGAATACAGGCGTCCCGCCCATCACGTCTCTCGAGATCGATACCACCTTCGTCTTCATGATCTATATTTTACGCTAAGTTTGCACCAGTTAGAAAATAATAAAACTTCTCACCGATCAGGATGGCTCGTAAGCGTTACTGTCGAAAAGAATTTTCCAGGGTCGGCAATGCATCCATTTTCCTGAGTGTGTAGATTTAGTAACGAAGCGAGGTGATTTTTATGAAGGGCTCAGCAAGTCTTAGTCTTACAGTGGTGGTGTGTCTTTGTATCGGAGTTGTGTCGGCGTTTGGACAAACTGCGTACCGGATCTCGGCCCCGAGCACGCACCAGAATTTAACGATCTTCCTTATCCACGGTGAAGATGCAAGCAGCAATAAAAATTTGATCACGCTGCAGGAGGCGATGGAGATGAAGGTCTTTAAGGTGTATGAAACCGAGGACGTGGACGAGCTGATGGTCGAAAACATCTCGCCGAAATACGACGTTTTCATACAGTCAGGGGATATCGTCAAGGGCGGAAAGCAGGACCGCGTGCTTGCGTTCAGCATCATCATTCCGCGAAACTCCGGCAAGATCTCGATCGAAGCTTTCTGCGTTGAAGCAGATAGATGGGAAGGCCGCGGAAACGAAAGCCGAAAGGAATTTTCGTCGGCCGCGGAGCGCGTGGTTTCTAAGGAGTTGAAGATCGCTACTTACGGAAAGGGTGTAGGGTCGGGATCGGGGAATGGAGTTGGAGACGGAAGTGGATCGGGAAGAGGTTCGGGATCGGATTCGGCACCGCCTCCTCAGCTTAGGGGTTCGCAAGCACAAGTTTGGAATGAGGTGGCGAACGTACAGAAGAATATCTCCGCCAACGTGACGGTCGATGTTACGGCAAACCGATCTGCCTCCAGCCTGCAGCTTTCGCTTGAGAATAAGAAACTTGTAAAAGCGAGAGAAGATTTCGCAAAGAAATTCTCGCAACTTACAAAAGGCAAGACTGACGTCATCGGGTATGCCTTCGCCATCAATGGCAAGATAAACAGTGCCGATATCTACGTGTCCAATCACCTCTTCAACAAGCTCTGGCCGAAGATGCTGAAGGCCGCACTCACCGAAGCGATCTCGCTGGCCGACCAGACAAAAGCAGAAAGCGAACCGACCGCCGGAGATATCAGCAGCTTTCTCTCGGAGGCCGATAAAGGAACAGCGAAAGAACGTCAAACAGTTGCCAGGTCAAAAGTGGTCACGCGCGCGTCAAAAAATGAAGTAGTGTACGAGGCGAGAGATAAAGCCAACGTCGTCATTCATCGCAGCTATGTGAAATTGAACTGATCCAGCCACACCGTTTTGTCGGATGCGGTTCGGCCGAGGGTCGGGATCATTTTTGCGTCTAATATTGTGTGTATATTGTGTGTATCCCCTTCGAGGAAAAGAACCGAAGACTTTTTCTATATTTCCTTTTCGCCTTCGACCCAGTGTTCGCCGTCGGCGTAAACTTCTTTTTTCCAGATGGGGACGGTGCGTTTTAGTTCGCGGATGAGCCATTCACAGGCGGCGAAGGCGGGTTTGCGGTGCGGGGCGGCGACGGAGATGACGACGCTCGTTTCGCCGATTTCGAGCTTGCCGAGGCGGTGAACGATGCTGACGTTGGCAATCTCGAACTGCTGTTTTGCGGCGTCGATTAGCTTTTCCATCTCTTTGATGGCCATCGGCTCGTAGGCTTCGTATTCGAGATAGCGCGTTTCGCGCCCTCGGGTGAATTGCCGCACGTAGCCGTCAAGCGTCACGGTCGCCCCGCACTCGGGCGGGACCACGCGGCGGGCGACGGCGGTGATGTCGATCGGGTCGGTGGTGAGTTCGATAAAGTCCATATTTCGAGATTACGCCATAGAAACTGGCGCGGAAAACCGATTGCCTGTCAGGCCAGCTGAAATGCTAGGAATGAACCGCGACGTTCATTTTGAGTCCTTTCCGCGGTCATTTTTGATCTTGCCTTTCTTCCTTCGACGGCGCCAGGCAGCGGGCTTTCCTTTAATGCCCCATATTAGGCCTGATGCGGGAAGCACTTCAACTTCCCCCGTAAAGACCCTGTCGGTCTCAGCTATCGCCGCGGCGTGCTCGGCGCCTAAAATCAATGTCCAGCCGAGCTCGGCATCCTCATCAAAGATGCGGGCCTTGCGGCCTTGCCAATAGTACCAAAGACCGCTCCCCGCGGTTGCGAGCACCACCCAAAGCTGAATGGCGGTTTCGGTTTGCAGTTCGGTGAGCTTTGCGATCAGTCGTATCAATGAACCGACGAACCAGACGCCTAAGAACATCTGCAGCCACCTCCATCGGCGGATCTGACGAGCGTAATCTAGAAGCTCCGCTTTTTCGCTCGACATCAATCGACGCCTCTCGAAGCTGCCTTCGGCCGCGATCTCCCATTCCGACGGAACATTGAATCTCGCGGCGTGTTGCGGGATCGGGGCCGCGGTGGTCAAGTCGACCGCGATCCACTTTTGAGGGCGGGAACTATTTTTTGCAAATATGACGTCATCGTCGGCATGTAGTTCCAAGGTTATAGATTCTGTTTGACCTGGCGCCAGAACCCCCTTTGCCACTAATCGTTCGCGTTCGTGATCGGTAGGGTCCTCGTTATCAAAACTACCCTGGAAGATGCGGAACCGGCCCTGTGATAGAGTTCGCCTAGCAATTTTGGATCGTCGAAATGCTTTGTCAGCAAGAATCAAAGTGATAGTAAAACCAACTAGGCTGACAGCGACGATCAGCACGGCCAATACATTTTCTGCAGCCGGTGAAAATGCGATAACGAAACTGAGGCCTACGACGATCGATAATGGAGCAACTATCGACAATCCGGCAAGTGCCAGCCACACGACCGTGTAGGTGGAATCGCTTCGCGCCTCTTGATTCAGAATCTCCTTTTCACCATGCGAAATGTCTCTCCACCCGACAAAAGGCAGCCCCGCACACAATACAGATCCGTGATCGTTTGATTCCTGTGAAGTAGAGATTGTTGACAAATTATCGACCAAGAGTTTAGCCGCCGCTGACGGCGGTAAATATTGCAAGTTCATCACCATCGCGGACGATCTCGTCGCCGTTCGCATATTGTTGGTTCAGCGAAATGTGGATCTTGTGCGAGGCGAGGCGTGGATACTCGGCGATTAGGTTTGTGGAAACCTCACTCGCAGTTGTTTCGGTCTCGATCGCGACCTCAACACGGCGTTGGCCGGTGATTTCGGCGGTGGCTCCGAAGAATAGGATTTGAATATTCATACGCGAACTCCCGAGTTTGTGCAGTTATCTTGAGTGGTTCGCCCTTACTGACGTGCGGGCTTGTGCAGATCAGCCCTTACTTACGTGCGGGCTACTGACACTACTTTATTGCGCCGTCGATCGGGCTTGAAGCCGAGGCATACAAACGCTTTGGCATACGGCCCGCAAGGAAGCCGAGGCGGCCGGCCTCGACTGCCAGTTTCATCGCGGTCGCCATCTGTGCAGGATCTTTTGCCTCGGCTATGGCCGTATTCATCAGGATGGCGTCGGCGCCGAGTTCCATGGCTATGGCGGCGTCGCTCGGCACACCTACGCCGGCGTCGACGATGATCGTCGCGTCGGGAAGCTGCTCACGCATTATGCGCAAATTCGATGGATTTTGAACCCCCATTCCCGACCCGATCGGTGCCGCGAGCGGCATTACGGCAGGGCAGCCCGCGTCAAGCAGCTTTTTGGCCATGATCAGGTCGTCGGTGAAATACGGCAGGACGATAAAGCCTTCGCTGACGAGGACGCGGGCGGCTTCAAGCGTTTGCTCGTTGTCGGGCAGCAGCGTGACCGGATCGCCGATCACTTCGAGCTTTATCCAATCAGTTTCGAGTGCCTCGCGAGCCAGGCGAGCGGTACGAATCGCATGGTCGGCGTCATAACAGCCAGCCGTATTCGGCAGGATCTGCATTTTGGGATCGAGATAGTCAAGAAAAGACTCGGTCTTGCCGTCGAGCGGCACGCGGTTGACGGCCACGGTGACCATCTCAGCGCCTGAAGCGGCGTGGGCGGCCTTCATCTCGTCATAAGAGCGGTATTTGCCCGTTCCGATTATAAGACGCGACTCGAAAATGATCCCTGCAAGTGAAAATTGATCTGACATATTACACGACAATTTTCACGCAAAGCCGCAAATAACGCAAAGTTAGCCGCCGCCGACGAAATGTACGACCTCGAGCATATCGCCATCCTTTACGGCTGTGTCGGGCCAGTCGACACGGCGGACCACCGCGTGATTGACCTCGACCGCGACACGTTTCATGGGCAAAGAAAAAAGATCGATCAGGCTTTCGAGATCGATCTCTTCATCTAATTCACGTTTTTCGCCGTTCAAAATAATCGAGATCACACGATCATTTTAGTCGGTCGAGCGGGCCCGCGTCTAATTACCCGGCGTTACGAGGCGTCGAATTTCCACTTCCTCGCCGCCGGCGATCACTCTGACAAGCAGTGCCGCACGTCCGGCCGAAAATTGCGGCAACTGAAGATGAACCTTTGCCAAACCGTTAGCGTCGGACCTGGCGTGAAAAATGACCGGCCTGAAAGCAGAACCAAGCACTTTGATCATGATCTGCGCGTCGGAAACTACTTTTCTTTCGGTGCCGCGGCAGACCATTATATTTACGGTGCGGCGATCGCCGCCCTTGAACTTTGTTTCGCCGAGAATCTCGAGCTTAAGTTTATTATTGGCGGGACGTTCCCGGCCGGAAAGTTCGGAAACCACTTCTACGGCTTCCGCCGGTAATATCTCTATCTGTTCCTCAATTATATGGAGCGCCTCAATGACCGGTTCGGTGTCAGGTTTGTCAGTCAGCACAATGTCGGAAAGAGATATATTGAAAGGCTGAGGAATCGGCAGATCGGCTGCGACGACTGCGGTACGAGGGGAAGGAACGGAGCCGGCGAAGACAGGCGGTGGGGGCGCCAGCGGCTCGACAACCGGTTTGGGAGGAACTTCCGCAGCCTTTGTTCGCGTGCGGGCGCTCTTGGCGGTCATCTCCTTCAATTCGTTCATCCGGCCGGCCTTTACTGCGGCGCAGATTAGCTTATGCTGCCGTGAGACCCGTTCCGCAAGTTTCTTTTCGTCGAGGCCCGCCCGGACGAGATCCTGATAGCTCTCCCGCTTGCTCGCGAGGATGGTTCCGCGATCGTAGACGAGGGACATTATGACCATCGCGGGCGGACCTTTATCCTCGGTCTGCACGTGATACACGGTACCTGCGAATTCGATATCTGTGTTAAAACCTGAGATCACAAAGTTAAATGATAAAATGCGGGAAAGCGCGGCGGAAACTGAGGCAAAAGTGCCTTTAAACAAGTTATCACACGGTCAAAAAGGGGTCAATGAATAAATCAGATCGAGGCCCGCATCGCATCAATAACCGATTGAGGAAACTGCCTTGACACTAATACGGCGTTAAATTACGATTTACGTGAGTCATAATTCTCAGTGATTTACGGGAATGCAAGGCATTTCCCGGAATAATTGCGGTCTAAGAGTGGTAAAGGATAATGTCCGAATTTAACGCATTTGATTACGCCCCGATCGGAATGATGTTCTTAGTCGCTGTCGGCTTTGCGCTGAGCCAATTGCTCGTCACCCAGTTGATCGGGCCGCGAAAGCGAACAGCCACCAAACTGATGCCCTACGAATCTGGCAAAGACCCCGTCGGCTCAGCTCGTGACCGCTTTTCGATCAAGTTTTATGTGGTCGCTGTGACGTTTCTACTTTTTGATCTCGAAATACTTTTCATGATACCGTTCGCGGTCGCCTTTAAAGACCTCCTGGCCGCTGAGAATCAGACTGGGATCCTCTATGGAACGGTTGCATTTGTCGGTATCCTGGTATTTCTGGTCACTGTGGTTGTAGGGCTGCTATACGATTGGAGGAAAGGAGCATTTGACTGGAGTACGGAGGCTCGGGCGACGGCTAAAGCGAGGGCTATTAAGCTGCGAAGGCAGAATGCACAGGATCAGGCAAAGGTCGCCGGAACGGCGTGAATGCACCTGACGGAGATGGTGGTTTGCCGACCTCCCTTCGAACGGATAACTTAGAGGTATGGGTTTAGAGTATACATTATTTGAATCGTTGCCCGATGTCGTGACAGTCAAGCTCGACGCTGTGGTCAACTGGGCCCGCAAGTCGAGTCTCTGGCCGGCAACATTCGGCTTGGCCTGCTGCGCGATCGAAATGATGAATACCGTCTCGGCACGGAACGATCTTTCGAGGTTTGGGGCCGAAACCTTTCGTGCATCGCCGCGGCAGGCAGATGTAATGATTGTTTCCGGACGCGTTTCGCGAAAAATGGCTCCTGTATTAAGACGAATCTACGATCAAATGCCTGAACCTAAATGGGTTATCTCAATGGGAGCCTGTGCGACATCGGGCGGGGTATTTGATAATTACGCCATCGTCCAGGGGGTTGATAAGATCGTTCCGGTAGATATATATGTTCCCGGCTGTCCGCCGCGACCCGAAATGCTCGTGCACGCAATAACGATGCTCCAGGACAAGATAATGAAAGAGTCGGTCAGGGACCGCCGCGATACTTTCGAGGCGGAATCCCGACTTTCAAAGGTCCCGGGAACTTTGCCCGTTACCGAAGGAACGAAGCTGGAAAAAGGTCTGGAAGCAGAGGTTGCAAAGGGCGATACTGCCCGGCCCTATTCGGTTCCGTCAAGGCATGAACGGCGAAGGTCGTCATAACATGTGGTTCAAATGCCGCAAAACCGCTCGGATAATCTTTATCAGTCTTAGTAATCCGCCGAGCGTTTCGGCGGTGTAAGTTTATATGACAGAACAACTTGTCGGATATATCGAGGCTCTCAGAGCGTCCAATGCCGAATCGGTTACCGAGGTCATTGAGGCTTTTGGCGAAGTGACCGCCGTAGTGCCGCGAGAGCATATCGTCGAGGCATGTCGATTTCTGAAAGAAGGTCACGCCTTTGACATGCTCGCCGATCTGACGGGGGCTGACCGAGGGCCTGAGGATGATCCGAGATTTGAGGTAAATTATCACCTTTTCTCAACAAAGCATTACAGCAGGCTTCGTCTTAAGACCTTGCTGAGCGAGGACGATGCAAAGGTCGAGACAGTGACCGGCCTCTGGAAAACGGCGGATTGGCATGAGCGAGAGACTTTCGATATGTTTGGCGTTGTATTCGAGGGGCATCCGGACCTCAGACGCATATTGATGCCGTCTGATTTTGACGGATTTGCGTTGAGAAAGGATTTTCCCCTGCGAGGATACGAACCTTACAGTCTTAATTAACAGCCCAACGACTTATGAGCGCGGTTATCGAACAAAATCATTTGGATTCAAACGACCATTCTCTGGAGTCGGAAATGACCCTGTCGATGGGGCCGCAGCATCCCTCGACCCACGGGGTGCTTCGCTTGGAACTCAAGCTTGACGGCGAACTGGTAGTAAAGGCCACGCCGGACATCGGCTATCTCCACACGGGGATGGAAAAGCTGTTCGAATATAAAAAATACCAGCAAGGCATCGTCATAACAGATCGGATGGACTATCTGAACCCGCTCGGCAACAACCTTGCATATGTGATGGCCGCCGAAAAGCTGCTCGGCCTTGAGATCCCTGAGCGTGCTCAGGTCATTCGAGTCCTGTTCTGTGAGTTGCGGCGTATCGCGTCACACATGGTCTGGCTTGGCACGAGTGCCCTGGATCTCGGCGCGATGAGCATTTTCTTTTTCTGCTTTAAGGAACGGGAGAAGATACTCAATCTCATCGAGGCCGCGTCGGGCGGCAGAATGACGCCGAGTTATTTCCGGATCGGCGGGTTGATGATGGACCTGCCGGCGGGCTTTGATAATCGCTGCAAACAGTTTCTTGATGATTTTCCCGATGCTCTCAAAACGTTTGAGACTCTGGCCTCCGGTAATCCCATTTGGCAGAGCCGTACCAAGGATGTCGGCATTATCTCGGCTGAAGATGCGATAAATTGGGGGCTGACAGGACCATGCCTGAGAGGCAGCGGTGTTGGGGTCGACCTCAGGCGGCACAATCCTTATACTGGCTACGAAACGTACGATTTTGAGATCCCGGTCGAAACGGACGGCGATGTCTGGGCTCGATTCCGCGTTCGAATGCGTGAGTTATACGAATCGCACAAGATCGTTCGTCAAGCTCTGGAAAGACTAAAGCCTGGCCCGATAAAGGCAGACGCGCCCAAGGTCGTGCTTCCGGATCGCGACGATATGCGTAAGCATATGGATTCGCTGATCCACCATTTTCTTATAGTCGCCGAGGGCTTTAACATCCCACCGGGCGAGGTTTATATGCCGATCGAAGCATCAAAGGGCGAACTTGGCGTTTATATGAAATCCAACGGTGGCCCGAAGCCGGAACGCGTACATTTTCGCGGGCCGAGTTTCGTTAATCTCGCAGCCTTGCCCGTAATGAGCGAAGGCGAGATGATCGCTGATGTTGTGGCGATCATTGGGTCGCTGGATATTGTGTTGGGAGAGATCGATAGGTAGATATGACTTCTAGAAATTTTTGTATCATTTACTTCTCTATTTTATTGTTAGCTTTGCTGATAACTCCTATAGGCGTTAGTGGTCAATGTAAATTACAAGTATCTGCCGTGGACGCATTGAACCAATCGTTGGTCGATGGGGTTGATTTCACATTGGTCGATCATAAGACGTTAAAGACCACGAAGAAACGTTCGAAAAATGGAATCGCTGATTTCGATCATTCCGAAACCGGCAACTTTAGCCTTAAAGCGAAAGCAAAGGGATTTTTGGCATCGGCTGGCAGTATCCCGGTTGAATGTTCAAATTCACCGGCCAAATTTAGCCTCGTGTTACTTCGTGGAAACGCAGATAAGACTATTTTTATTCTTAGCTCAAATCCCAACAGGGATACCGATGGGAAAGTCTTTTTTGACTCCAGTCATATCGCCGTCATCGGTACGAGTTGGCCACGACCTGCCTACCCGAGCAGTAGCCGTTGCACCTCGCCCTGCGAAATTACCGTAGCGGTTGAGATTGATATTGACGGGAATGTAACTTCTGCGAAGGCATTGACGGGAACACAGTCCCTTTGGAAGTCCACTGAGGATGCCGCGATTAAGTCAAAGTTCAAACCCGTTTTTTTTGAAGGTGGATTTATTCCGGTCCGGGGAATCATGCGATACATCTTCAACTAGCAGATTATTATGGCAGGAGCAGTTCCGACAAGTTATACCGACAAGATCCTCTATTCCACAGAGGTGGCTGAATTCTCGCCGGAGATCATAGACGAAATGAGGTCTCACGTAGCGAAATACCCGGCGGATCGAAGTCGTTCGGCGCTGATACCGCTGCTCATGCTGATACAGCGGGAACGCGGCTGGATCGATAACGCGGGCGTGAATTTTCTTGCTAAGTTTCTCGGCCTTGAAGTCACGGATATCTGGGAAACGGCGACGTTCTACTCGATGTTCAATCTCCGGCAGGTCGGGCGTCACCACATTCAGATCTGTAAGACTCTTTCGTGCAGGATCATGGGCGAACCTGATATCACCGGTTATATCTGTTCGAAACTGGGTATAAAGCCGGGAGAGACGACCGAGGACGGCAAATATACCGTAACGATGGTCGAATGCCTCGGAAGCTGCGGAACGGCACCGATGATGCAGGTAAATTTTGATTATCATGAGGATCTGACGATCGGAAAGGTTGATAAGATTCTCGCGGAGTTTGCATAGTATGCATTACAAAGTTGCGTTACGACGAACTGAAGATGGCTATAGCGTTTCGTGCCCTGCTCTTCCCGGCTGTTGGTCGCAGGGAGATACCGAAGAGGAAGCACTAGATAACATTCGAGACGCCATTAAGGAGTATCTTGAAGTTGTAGATTTGAACCTTCTGGACGCCGAGATTCGAGAAGTCGAGGTTGCTGCCTAGATGCCGAAGATTCCCGGCATCAACCACTTGAGGGCCGTTAAGGCTCTTGAGAAAGCCGGCTTTGGGATAGCTCGGCAAGGCAGTCACATCTTAATGACGAACGGAGAAAGGATAGTGACGATCCCGCGCCACAATCCGGTGAATGCGTTGACGATGGGTGGAACTGTAAAGGATGCTGGTTTAACAGGTGAAGAATTTAGGAAATTATTATGACAAACGGTGAGATCATTAAAGGACTTTACGATGCGTTCGCGACGGGCGATGTGCCTACAGTCCTCGGCGCGATGGACCCGGATATCGAATGGAACGAAGCGGAGGGTTTCATGTACGGTGGAACCTATACGGGTCCGAACGCGGTTCTTGAAAATGTGTTTATGAAGATCGCCACTGAATGGGAAGGATTTACAGTGGTTCCCCAAAAGGTGGTAGACGGGGGCGACGGCAGTGTCGTCGCGCTCGGCACCTACTCTGGAAAATATCTAAAAACAGGCAAGTCAATGTCGGTCCCGTTCGCCCACGCGTGGGAGTTCAGGCAGAGCAAGGTCGTCAGGTTTCGTCAGTACCTTGACACATTAGTGGTTGCCCGAGTCATCGGATTGTTAGATTAGCTAGCTATGGAGATCAAAGCTATAGGCTGCGAGCCGCTTCAGCTAAAGCGAATGCACATTGAGAATGGGCATACGTTGAAGGTG
>JBGTCF010000402.1:0-7238 GCA_041748975.1 Pyrinomonadaceae bacterium | reverse complement strand
AATAAATTCGGCGGCTACTTCAACATCGATAGCGGAACAGGCAGAGCAAGAGGTTTGACCGTCTTTGGCCCTCCCGAGGCCTCTAAAGTACTTCGCGAAGCCTTGGCACCGTTTTCGGACCTTGGCTTCGCAGGTGTGCTTAACACTCGAAGCCGAAATCTGGGAGGCACTGACAGTACCTCATTCAACCAAGCTGGATTACCGGGTATCGGCACTCAGCAGGATCCTATCGAATATTTCACCACCACATGGCACACAAATCTGGATACTTACGAGCGCATCATCGAGAGCGATGTAAAGACATCCGCGATCATTTTTGCCGCCGCCGTGTACCATCTGGCAATGAGAGATGAACTGCTGCCGCGTTTCAAAGATGGCGAAATGCCTGCGTTGCCGGGAGCCACACCCACGCCAACTCCAGCCCCTACGCCCGTGCCGTAGAACTAGTTGTCCGGCCTAATGCTAATTTCAAAATGGCTGTCCGAAAGGGCAGCCATTTTTGAACAGTTAACAGGGAATAGTGAACAGTGATCGGTGACAAGTGACGGGAAGCTGAACCAGGCACGCATTTTGGCTTCTCAAGTGAGATTTGATGCGATTAGTTGGTATGAGAACGAGTGTGGCTTTGCAGATATCATTCTTCTGTCCGCGTTGATTGACTGGTCGAGGCCACTTCTTCGCCATTGCTTTCTTCATCATCGGTTGTTACCCATGTCTCAACCTCGTCGCCCACGCGAACAGGCTCTTCACTTTTGGCCTTCCAAGGACGTAGTTCGGACGAATCGACAAGGAGAGGCCCTTCATCTATCTTTCCGTTTTGAAAAGTGGACCTTGTGTCCAGATGCTAAGGAGAGAGTTTTGAGTGGCCGTCGTCTCGGTCCAGGTAGTCGTCGCTATTGTGAATTTTTCAAAAACTTGTGAAGCACGAACGCGAGATTTTGTAACATTCACGTTCCGCGAAAACCGCTCCACGTGTGGCTACAATTATGCCACCCGCGAGGCGGGCTGAGCAGTGGCGTATCAGCCCCACCCCAGCATACGCGCCGAGGTTTGGCATGGCCCGACTAAACCCTTCTGAATCTTTGGCACAAGCGCGCGTTAGCAAGGGCGAATTCTTAGACGGCTGCGGTCGTCGCCCTGGCTCACGCGCGGGCTTGTGCTTAGGAGTTATAGCTTCGGCGCGGGGTAGTGCTGTTGAATGTGTCGTCGCCCTTGCTCACACGCGGGCTTGTAATGGGCCGGTCTTGTAATCAGACATCCTCATTCCATTTTCCGGAATTTGCTCAATTTTAGGACTATTTTTGATCTATCCCCATGAAGTGGATTCGAACCTGTTTAGCGATTACGGATGTTGGACGTTTAGTCGAATGATAATACGGTCGTTGTTGATTTTTGCGGTAATTGTGGCCGGTGCGATATTTTGGGCTGAAAGCCGGGTGTTGTCTGTGGACGAAAAGAACATCTCAGCCCGGCCGACTCCCGTGAAAAACAGGGCCGTATCGACGGATATAAGATCTGATTTTGAGACGAACACGACGGAAGGCTGGCAGCCGAGGATCGGTAAAGAGGTTGTCGCCGTCTCATCGGTGGCGAAGTACTCGGGATCATCGAGCTTGTTTACCAGCGGCCGTCGGGCTGAGTTTGACGGGTGCAAGATAAATGTGAGCGGTTCGATGGCCACTGGTTCGGAATACCGCATATCGCTCTGGGCAAAGCTCGCGGCGGGATCGGACATCACAAATCTAAAAATCACCCTTCAACGGTCTCTTGCAGGGAATACGACTTACCATCCTGTCACCGCTAAATATGTAAGCGCAGGTAAATGGGTGCGTTTAAGTGCCGTGTATGACTACAAGTTCGCGCACGATAATCTTTGGTTGTATGTTGAATCCGCGTCGGGAACGTCTTCGTTTTTTATAGATGATTTTTCCCTCGAGTACCTTCCGCAGCTTACTGTCCAGGCGGATATACCTTCGTTGCGGGAGAATCTCGCACCTCACTTTAACATCGGTGCGGCTGTCTGGCAGGGAGATATTACGGGTGCGCACAGCCAGCTACTAAACCGGCATTTTAACAGTATCACCGCCGAAGATGCGATGAAATGGGAACACATCCACCCCACGGAATCGGCCTTCAACTTCACGCCGGCGGACGCCCTGGTGGATTACGCCTTCGCGAACGGAATGCAGGTTCGCGGCCACACTCTGATCTGGCATAATCAGGTTCCGGACTGGGTTTTTCGCGATAATGCAGGCGAGCTGATGACGCCGACACCCGAGAACAAAGCGTTGCTTCTACAACGTCTGGACGCGCATATTCGCGCAGTGGTGGCTCATTTTGGCGATAAAGTATATGCATGGGACGTCGTTAACGAAGCGATCGATCCGGCCCAACCGGACGGGCTGAGACGGAACAAGTGGTATGAGATCTGTGGGCCCGAATATATCGACAGGGCATTTCTCGCGGCTAGGGAAGCGGCCCCGGCGGCCAGGCTCTATTTAAACGATTTTGAGACGACCGTTCCCGCAAAGCGGACGGCGATACTTAATATGATCCAGGGGCTGCGAAGTCGCGGAATACTTATAAACGGTATCGGCCATCAAATGCACTCGGATATGGACTCGCCGACCGCAGCCGAGGTGATCGAAACGATAAATCTCTTTTCGGCTATCCCGGGGATCGACAACCATATCACCGAACTCGATATGAGTATCTATACCAACGCGAAACAGAATTATGAGATCGTGCCTGAACCGGTTCTGCTCAAGCAGGGTTACAGGTATCGAGACCTTTTTGCTGCGTTTCGGCAGCTTCAGGGGAAGATAAGCTCGGTAACTTTTTGGGGCAAGGCCGACGACCACACCTGGCTGTCTACGTACCCGGTAACCCGCCTTGAAGCCCCACTCCCTTTCGATGACAGGCTTCAGGCAAAACCCGCATATTGGGGCGTAGTCGACCCGCGAAAGCTCACCGTAGGGATCTCAGGCCGGGTCATTTCCAATGACGGCCGGGGTCTCAGAGGTGTCACTATCACGTTAATTAGCAATTCCGGCGTCCGGCGGACAGTGCTGACGAGCTCTTTGGGCTATTTCAACTTTGCGGGAGTGTGGGCTTTCGAAGACTATACGATGAGCGGCGCAGCAAGACGCTATCGCTTTTCGTCAAAAGCGATCCATCCTTCAGGCAATGTGGTCGTAGATGATCTTGTGGGTTTAGAGTGAGCCAGGGGCATCGACTCCGATCTTCGGGCAGATGTCATTCAACACGCACTTATTGCCAATACCCCAAGCTCCTTTTATTGACATTTCAACAATCGTCAAATAAGATATAGCTAGCTTAGCTAGGCTATGAAGACAATATCGATATACGACGGCAAGAATAGATTCAGCGAGATCGTGGCAAATGCAGCGAAGGGCGAGCCGCAGGTGATCACAAAGAACGGCAAGGAAACCGCAGTTATCATTTCGATCGCTGACTTCCGACGTTTGAAAGGAAACCCGCAGCCGCTCGAGGAATTTCTTCTCAACAATCCTGCTCGTAAATACGGCATTGAGCTCGACCTGAAGCGGGACAAAAGCCCCGTTCGCCCCGGACCTGACTTCTCTGAGGACGAATAATGGCGTATCTCCTCGATACCAATGTGCTCTCGGAATTCCTAAAGAAAACGCCGAACGAAGGTGTGCTAAGTTGGTTCCGGGACACAGACGAGAACGAGCAGTATGTCAGCACGCTCACCATTGGCGAACTGCAAAAAGGTGTATCTAAGCTGCCGGCTTCGCGAAGAACAAATGAGCTCCAGACGTGGCTCGACTCGGTGATCGGGCGATATGCCGATCGCATTCTGGCTCCAGACATTTCCACCGCAAAGCTCTGGGGCCGGCTTCTCGCCGATCTCGAACGCAAAGGCCGTCCGATTCCTGCGGTCGACTCCATCATCGCCGCTACAGCCCTCGCATACGATCTTATTTTGGTCACCCGGAACGTAAAGGACTTTACCCCTGCCGGTGTAAAGACGCTCGATCTTTGGATCTAAGATCGGAGGTTGCGTAGTCTTATTTCCGGCGACATGTCAGTCGATCATCTAGTCGGATTGGTATTGATCTGATGATCGACTCCGATCTTCGGGCAGATGTCATTGAGTACGCACACATGGCATTTGGGTTTGCGGGCGATGCAGATCTGGCGGCCGTGGAAGATCAGCCAGTGGGGGAGCATTATCCAGTCTTCTTTGGGCACGAGCTTGGCCAGGTCGCTTTCGATCTTTTCGGGTGTCGTGTTGACGGTTAGGCCAAGTCGCTGCGACAGGCGGCTGACATGTGTATCGACTACGACCCCAGACGCAATTCCAAATGCATTTCCCAGCACGACATTCGCAGTCTTTCTGGCGACGCCGCCTAGTGAAAGAAGCTCTTCCATCGTTCTTGGCACCTCGCCGCCGTAAACCGTTTGGATCCTTTCGCATGCCGCTTGAATATTTTTCGCTTTATTGCGGAAAAAACCGGTCGAGTGGATGTCCTGTTCAAGCTCGGTTTGGGGAACTTTGAGGTAATCGGACGGCCCGCGATATTTGCGGAAAAGACCGGCGGTCACGATGTTTACCCGTGCATCGGTGCATTGCGCCGAAAGAATGGTGGCGATCAGCAGTTCAAAGGGCGATGTGTGAATAAGGGCGCAATGAGCGTCAGGATAGGTTTTTTCAAGCCGACGGATCACCTCGGCCGCAAATTTCTTTTTGTTCCCCTTCATTCGGCTAAAGGCTAAAAAAGAAAACGGTTAAATGCAAATATGCCGTGGTTTAGGTAAGATAATCGGCAGATCGTTGCAGAAGCCTGCGCGTCAACAAGGGCTTAAACAGGGCGTTGGAAGTCATGCCCTCGCTAATGCGCGGGCCTCCGCACCTGCCGCCCAAGAATAAATGAATGTTCCATTACTTGATCTAAAAATTCAAAACGACGCATTGCGTCCGCAGATCGAGGCGGCTTTGGCCCGCGTGCTTGATTCCAATGGATTTATTTTGGGATCCGAGGTCGCCTCGCTCGAAATTGAGCTGGCTGAATACTGCGGAACCAAATACGCGATCGGCTGTGCCTCGGGGAGCGATGCGATCCTGCTGGCGCTGATGGCGCTTGATGTGGGCCCGGGTGACGAGGTGATCACAACGCCATATAGTTTTTTCGCAACGGTCAGCTCGATCACGAGGCTTGGAGCAACGCCGGTTTTTGTCGATATCGATCCGAAAACATATAACCTCGATATTTCACAGTTAGAATCAAAGATCACCGCGAGGACCAAGGCAATTGAGCCGGTCCACCTATACGGCCAATGTGTGGATATGGAGGCCCTGCTCGAGATCAGCAAACGACGCGGCGTGCCAGTCGTCGAAGATGCTGCCCAGGCAATCGGCGCCGAAGAAAAGGGAATTCGGGCCGGTGCGTTTGGAGATATGGGCTGCTTTAGCTTTTATCCGTCAAAGAATCTCGGCGGGATGGGCGACGGCGGAATTATTACGACCAACAATGAGGACCTCGCCCTCAAGCTGCGGGCTCTCAGGGTACACGGTTCTGAGGTGAAGTATTACCATAGCTATGTTGGGCTAAATTCACGATTAGATGGGTTTCAGGGAGCGGTGCTGCGTGTGAAACTTCCTCATTTAGATGCCTGGACCGAGACGAGACAGCGAAATGCGGCGGCTTACCGCGACCTTTTTGAAGACTTGGGTATTGCTGAGTATGTCGTTCCTCCTTTTGCGCGTGAAGATTCGCGGCATATCTATAATCAGTTCGTGATCCGTGTGCCGGGAGATCGCGACGGTCTTCGCTCGCATTTAACAGAAAAAGGCATCGGGACGGATATCTATTATCCTGTCCCGCTACATTTACAGGAGTGTTTTTCGTATTTAGGTTATTCGGAAGGTGATCTGCCGGAATCCGAAAAAGCGGCCCGCGAAACTCTGGCACTTCCGATATATCCCGAATTGACGATGGACGAAATCGCTTACGTTGCGAGCTCAATCTCGGAATTTTATACTCGCCGGCCCTGAATCTTCTAATGCAGGATCTTGTAGAATTTAATGCGACTGGAATAAAGACGCGGTTGATGATCGGTCTCGGGGTGTTGATAGCGTCGATCTTCGCGTGGATCGCGATATCGATGCAGTTTGGCGGCCTGCTTGCCGAGAACACGTCCCCGGGCGATCCTAATGCAAGTGATATCGCCGGACTCTCGGTAAATTTAGCTCCCGGCAACCCACAAGCCCATAATTTGGCTGGTATCACGGCGGATGATCCTTTTGCATCGGTTGAACATTTTGAGGCGTCGGTCAGATCGGCGCCGAATGACTATCGCTGGCGCGCGGCACTTGGCAGTGCTTACGAGCAGGTCGATCAAATCGACCAGGCAGAGGCTCAGTTCAAAGCCGCTGCTGATCTCGCGCCGGCCCATGCATTTCCTCGATGGCATTTGGGGAACTTCTATCTCAGACAAGGACGTGAAGACGAGGCGATCTCGGAGCTTAAAAAGGCGTCGACAAATCACTTTTCGTTTCGTGAACAAGTGTTTTCGCTCTCGTGGGATTTTTCTAATGGCGATCCGGCCCAGGTTGAAAAGGTGGCGGCCGAAAATGCGGAAACGCGGGCGTATCTCGCACGGTTTCTGGCACTGCGAGGACAGGGAGAACACGCGCTTCGCGTTTGGAACCAACTCGAAGATGCCGATAAGACCAGATTTAACATTGTCGGCAGATGGGCGATTCAGGATCTTTATGGCAAGGGAAACTTTCCCGAGGCTCTCGAGATCGCCCGGCAGCTCGGGGACACGAACGCCATACCTGAATCGATCTCGAATCCGTCATTCGAAGATCCGGTAGTCGATGGGCCTCAAGCTCGATTTGGCTGGGAGATTTCTAGAGGCGAACCAAGGGTTGAGGCAACGGTCGATAATCAGGTACGACAACAGGGAAATCGCAGCTTGAAAGTTTCTTTTCGCGGTGTCGGGAGAACCGATCTTGTAAACATTTTCCAGACCGTAATTGTGAAGCCCGATACAAATTATACGCTGCGTTTCTGGATCCGCACCGAAGGGCTCAGGAGTCCGGTGCGTCCACTGCTGCAGATCGTAAGTGCGAACGACAACGCGGTCATGGGCACATCTGAGATGTTCCCGCCGGATTCGCCGGAGTGGAGACAGTTGAGCGTTTCTTTTCGTTCGGGGACCGGCACCAACGCAATAAATATTCGCAC
>JBGTCF010000401.1:0-5681 GCA_041748975.1 Pyrinomonadaceae bacterium | reverse complement strand
CCGGCAGCCAGCTTTGCCGAGGTGGACGGCACGTTTACGAATAATGCGGGTAATATCCAGCGTGTTCGCCGTGCCATTGAACCTGTACATCAATCAAAACCTGACTGGATGATCACGGCTTTGATAGCCCGAGAAATGGGGACCGACCTTGGTTTCGAATCGGCTGCCTCGGTTGTATTTCGAATGCTCTGTGAATCCGTTCCGGCATATGCCGGACTCCGTTATCCAATGCTCAAGGATGAATCTCGGCCCGTGCAGGCGAATCATGAAGTTTCGAGCCAACGCGATATTACAAGTCAGGTCGAGGCGCTCCAGAAAGCCGTCGATGCCATGCCGGAAACGGGTGAGAAGAACACGCAAACCCCGCGTATCGGCCATAAGCTTCATCGATTAACAACGATGACGAGCAAGACATCGCAGTTTCACCTGCTGGCCAATGGCAACCCGAAGCCCGCAAATCTTCTGGTTTCGCCGCTTGATCAATTTACACTTGATGGCCAGCCAATCGGGGATGAGATCGCCGAGGCCGCCGCGGTCGGTGTGGCGGATAGGATCGCGCCGGGAAATAATTTCTAACATGGAATCTGTTATAAAAACTGCATTTCCATTCGTCGTCATAAGTGTGGGCATCCTGCTCGCTTTTCAGGGCGTGCTGATGATCGTCGCTTATACGGTCCTCGCGGAACGGAAGGTTCTTGGATGGATCCAGGGACGTATTGGTCCGAACCGAGTTGGCCCGTGGGGCGTCCTTCAGCCATTTGCTGATCTCCTGAAATTCATCTTTAAGGAAGATCTCGTTCCAGATAAATCGACTAAATTCGTCTATTTTCTGGCACCGTTCGTAGCTTTAACCTGTGCATTGCTGCCGATAGTCGTTTACCCGTTTGGGCCGGCGATAACCACGGTTGATTGGAGTTTTCTGCCGTACGGATTGGGTGACGGAGTGAGGGGTTTGCCTCTGACGATCGCGAGGATCGACGTCGGCCTTCTTTTCGTCCTCGGCGTTACTTCGGTGGGTGTTTATGGGATCGCCCTGGCTGGCTGGTCGTCAAACAACAAATACAGCCTTATGGGCGGACTTCGATCGTCGGCACAATTGATATCGTATGAGCTTGCCATGGGAGCTTCGGTCATCGGAGTCGTGATCCTGGCAGGCACTCTCGATCTGAACGGCATAATTTTTGCGCAGATCAACTCCCCATTCCGGTGGTTCATCATCCCGCAATTTGTTGGATTCGTGGTTTTCCTGATCGCTGCATTTGCTGAGACTAATCGTATCCCGTTTGACCTTCCTGAGGCGGAAACTGAGTTGGTCGCCGGATTTCATACCGAATATTCGGCCCTGAAATTCGCCCTGTTTTTTATGGCGGAATACGTGAATATGTTCACGGTATCCGTTATCGGTACGACCTTGTTTCTCGGGGGATGGTACGTACCGGGTCTCAGCCACATTTTCGAACCCGGTTCGATCCCGTATGCTCTCGTCAGCCATATTGCGTTTATCGGCAAGATCTGCGGATTCCTGTTCCTGTACATTTGGGTACGCGGTACGCTGCCGCGTTTTCGTTTTGACCAGTTGATGAATTTCGGCTGGAAGTTTTTGTTGCCGGTCGCTCTGGGGAATGTGATCCTGACGATCGTGATAGTGTTTTTCTTGAATCGGTAGGAGTTTTTAACGCAGAGATCGCAGAGGACGCAGAGTTAATATTAGCCGCAACTCCTTTTGCTTTCATAAATTGATTTTCTCTGCGTTCTCAGCGGCCTCGGCGTTGAAAAATTCGTATGGTCGGAACTGCTTTATTCTTCTTATTTGCCGGATTTGCGATTGCCTGTGCGGTCTCGATGGTCTATCACAAAAATCCGATATACAGCGCCATATCTCTAGTCGGCGTCTTTATCGCGTTATCGTGCATTTATCTGACGCTGGCGGCTCCGTTCATCGCTATCGTCCAAATACTGATCTATGCCGGAGCGATAATGGTACTGGTGGTTTTCGTCATTATGCTGCTCAATCTGGACGATGACAAACCTCTTAACCGCCTGCGATTCCTATATGCTCTTGGTGGCGGCCTGGGTATTGTGCTTTTGACCCAAACGCTTTTCATTTACTACGCCGTACTCCGGGCGCCGAATTTACCGGTCGACGAGTCGGGCACGGTGGGCAGCACGATGAGCATTGGGCGGGCGATGTATACGGAATACCTGCTCCCGGTCGAGATTGTCGGCGTAATGCTGCTGATGGCCATCATTGGCGCGGTTATGCTTGCCCGGCGATCGGATGAAGGTTCGGTAGAGAATATTGCTGAGGACGAATTGGAGATACGGCAATCGGAAGATTAACCTTTGGTTTAGCAGCGGCTAAGTCGGAAACAATTCTGACCAATGCCCACGGATAAAATGGAACCGAGTTTAGCCAGTTATTTGGCGTTATCAGGAATCTTGTTCACGATCGGCTGTGTCGGCGTTATTTTCAAACGCAACGCGATCGGAATGTTCATGTGTATAGAACTGATGCTCAACGCCGTCAATCTTACGTTTGTGGCCTTCTCGCGATATTACGGAGACGTCACGGGCCAGTTGTTTGTATTTATGGTCATGTCTGTTGCCGCCGCGGAAGCCGCCATCGGCCTTGGCATAATCATCGCTTTTTTCCGGAATAGCCGGTCCGTCGATGTGGATGATGCGAGTATTTTGAGGAATTGATGTTAAACGCTGAAGTCCTTACATTTCAGGAGTTTGTGATGCACGAGCCACTGCCTCTATCGAAGATTCAAGGGGCTGTTCTCGAATTTTTGCAGGGACGGGACGATGCCGTCTTATTTGGAGCCCAGGCGGTAAATGCGTATGTCAGTGAACCCCGTGCGACACAGGGTGTCGATATAATGTCGAATCGTGCACATGAATTTGCTGAGGAATTGCGGGAACATCTGAGCGGGAGATTTCATATCGCTGTGCGGGTGAGAGAGATTCGCGATAAGGGTTTGCGGATCGATCAAACGCGAAAGGAAGGAAACCGGCATCTTGTCGATGTTCGAATACAGGAGGAATTTCCCGATTGTCAGACGATTGAACAGATACAAGTATTGACGCCGCCCGAACTGATCGCGAGCAAGGTAACGGCATTTATTTCGCGCTACGGGCAGGAGAAATCCTGGACTGATCGACGTGACCTGACGGCGCTATTAAGACGTTTTCAAGAACTGAAAACTAGGGACGGCGAAGTCGAGCGATTGTTGCTTTCACGCGATGTCGACGAAAAGGTTCTCGCGTGCTGGCATGAGATGGTCGATGAGGACCTTGTTGTAAAAGATGAGGATGACGATCTAAGTTTCTAAATGATTGAGAACAATCTTTTAAGCATAATTATTTTCGCTCCGCTGGCCGGTGCCGTTATCAATTGGCTCATCGGCGGGCGTTTGAAGAACGAGCTATTCAGCAGCCTTGTGGCCTGCGGATCGATCGCGATATCGACGATCGTTGCCTTTATGATCGCCTTCGGTGTCGGAACGCCGCATGGTGGGGCCCTCTTTATCGACCGTCCGGTTCTCGACCATTTATGGACATGGATCCAGGTTGGCGGATTTCGTGCTGATTTTGGCCTCGGAATGGACAGGCTTTCGGGAATTTACGCCTGTTTTATAACGTTTGTAGGACTGCTGATCCATATTTTCGCGACTGGTTATATGCACGGCGATAAGGGATTTTATCGCTTTTTTGCTTATCTTAACCTGTTTATGTTCGCGATGCTGACCCTTATTCTCGCGGATAACTTTCTCCTGATGTTTGTCGGTTGGGAAGGCGTCGGGCTTTGTTCATACCTTTTGATCGGCTACTACATAAAGCGGGACGAAGCGCGGGAGGCGGCGAAGAAAGCCTTTGTGATGAACCGTATTGGGGACTGGGGAGTTCTTATTGGGATATTCCTCATCTTCACGCTAACAGGATCGATCTCCTTCTTCGACAAGGTCGTCGACGGAGAACGAGTGCAGAGCGTTTTCACCGTTGTAGTTAATACGATGTCGACCGATCCCTTCACCTGGGGAGCGATCTTCGCCGGGGGATTAACTTCCGTCGCTGTACTGTTGTTTATCGGTGCGACAGGTAAATCGGCCCAGATACCGCTGCTGACATGGCTGCCTGACGCGATGGCCGGACCGACTCCGGTTTCCGCACTTATCCACGCAGCAACGATGGTTACTGCAGGTGTATATCTTGTGGTCAGGTCAAACGCCATTTACCAGTTTGCTCCTACCGCAATGTGGATCGTCGCCGTTATCGGTGCCGCGACGGCGATATTTGCCGCGACGATCGCTATCGCTCAGAACGATATTAAGAAGGTCCTCGCATATTCGACGGTGTCGCAGCTCGGGTTTATGTTCCTGGCAGCCGGTGTCGGAGCGTTTGTCGTTGCTATATTTCATGTGATGACCCATGCCTTTTTCAAGGCGCTGCTTTTCCTTGGTTCGGGATCGGTAATTCACGGAATGCACCACGAGCAGGATATGCGCCGGATGGGCAATCTCAAGAAATACATGCCCATTACCTTCATCACGATGGTTATGGGCTGGCTGGCAATCTGCGGCATTCCCATCTGGGCTGGGTTCTTTTCCAAGGATGAGATCCTCTATCGTACATTTGCGGCGGACAACTATTTCCCGGGCGGGCCCTTTCCCGGTAACGAGATCCTCTGGGTCGTCGCTACCATCACTGCCGTCCTGACCGCCATCTATATGACGCGAATGATGATAATGACCTTCTGGGGAACCGAACGTTGGGCAGCTGTAACTCATGAGCTCCCGATCGCTGACGGCCCTGGCGAGCCTTCGCGTACCGAGGAAACGGCCTTCGCCCTGGGGGACGCTGCCGATGCCAAGGTGCCGCATGATGACCCTCACGCCCTGGCACACCACGACGAGCATCATGACGATGACGAAGACGAGCATCACGCACTGCCCGCTGACTTCAAGCCGCACGAATCGCCGTGGGCAATGACTTTCCCCCTGATCGTGCTGGCGATTCTCTCGACATTAGGCGGGCTGGTGGGCATCCCTTACGCAATGAGTTCGCTGGTCGGTTCGGGTGAGGTCAACGTATTCAAACAAACACTCGAACCCGTTATCGCAAAGAAAGGGCCTACCTCGGAAAAGGGTGTTGTTACTCCGCCTGCATCTGATCCAGCAGCCAGAAAGTCTGACGCTCCGGCAAAGGCTTATGATTCACATTCGCCGGAGGTTATCGCCAAGGAACGCTGGCTGGCCCTGCTTTCCACTGTCCTCGCATTTGTCGGTATCGGGATCGGATTTGCGCTGTTCCGAAATAATCCTTTGCGGCGGATGCCGAAGATATTAGAGGAAAAATGGCGTCTCGACGAGTTTTACAACGGCTACATCGTCGACCCGATCACCAGCCTTTCGCGCAAAGGCTTGTGGAAGGGGTTTGACCTCGGGTTTATCGACGGCATTGTAAATGGGTTAGGCCAATTCGTGATGGCTTTCGGCGATCTTACGCGTCGAATGCAGGTCGGCTTCGTGCGTAGCTACGCTGCGATCATACTTATCGGCGCTTTGGCCGTCATTGGTTACTTTATTTACTACGGCTTGAAACTGGTTGCTTAGATGGACTTTATTAACCAAAATCTTTTGACCATCCTGATATTGCTGCCGCTTATCGGTGCTGTGCTG
>JBGTCF010000400.1:0-11112 GCA_041748975.1 Pyrinomonadaceae bacterium | reverse complement strand
CCGGTTGCTAGCGTTTCACCGTCCGCCGAGAACGCAACGCTATTGACCCAGCCCTCATGTTTCAGTGTGATAGGCTGCGATGCCATTCTTTCATCGTGTAGCCGTGACAAGTAGCCCCATTCAAAATCACGCAGATCTTCTTCACCCTTCTTCGGCATTGCTTCGTCCAATAGTTGTTTTGCGTAGTCGAGGTTAGAGGTTTCCATAGCCTCGGCAGCAAGCCTAATGTTAGCGGCATATGCGAAGCGGGCTTCATTTGGGTCATTGATTCGCCAATACTTGCGAGCTAAAAATGCGGATGTAACAAGCAACGCAGCTATTAAAGCAAAGATCCAGATCGCTGTACCTCGATGGAGTTTGATTCCGGCTAGGACGTACTGCGTTCCTGAGAGACTCTCTAGAGGTTTTCGATTCGGAGCGCTATCCGTCTTAACACCACTGACGATAGTTTCGCTCTCCTGTTCGAGCTCGATCTTGCGTTTCAATCGCGTAAGATCGAGAAGCAGATCCTTTGCAGATTGGTAACGTGAGTCTGGGTCTTTCCGGATCGTTTTTGAGACGATCTCATCCAGGCCCGCCGGCAATCCCAGAATAAGGTCACTCAGCTTTGGGGGCTCCGATTTCACAATCTCGGCGATCAAGTCGGCGCTGTTCCCGCCGGTGAAAGGCGGTTCTCCCGAGAGCATTTCGTAAATCACAACGCCAAGGCTCCAGATGTCGGTACGGACGTCGGTTGCGTGGCCGCGAGTTTGCTCGGGCGACATGTATTGGACAGTGCCCATGATCACGCCCGCAGCGGTCTTTACATGTTTTTCTGTCTTGGCGTCGTGACTGACATTGATGTCTGTGGGTTCTGCAAGTTTTGCGAGCCCGAAGTCGAGGACCTTTACCAGATCGTCACGCCGGAGCATTATGTTCTCTGGCTTAATATCGCGGTGTATGATGCCGTTCTCATGGGCCGCGGCGATCGCCGAGGCGCATTGGACGGCGATCTCCAGAGCATCTGCGACCGGCAGCAAGCCGCGGTTCAGTTTGGCTCGAAGAGTTTCACCGTCGATATACTCAGTGGCGATATAACGTGAATTCCCTGTCTCGCCTATCTCGAAGATGGTGAGGATGTTCGGATGATTCAGGGCCGAAGCCGTGCGTGCTTCCTGCTCAAACCGGCGAAGCCGGTCCGCGTCCTCGGTGAACGTTTCAGGCAGCAGCTTGATAGCCACCTGCCGGCCCAGCTTTCCGTCCTCGGCGAGATAGACCTCGCCCATCCCGCCCGAGCCGATCTTTTCCAGGATCGTATAGTGTCCGATCTCAGATCCGGCCGTGAGGCTGTCGCCGGTTATTTCCGCGTCAGCAGTCACAACAGCAGGCGACTCGAGATATTCGCTTTCGTACGAATCGAGAAGGCGCTCGACCTCATGGCGTAACGATGGATCGTCGGAACACCTAGCACCGAGCTCAGCGGTTCTCTGCTCGGGTGGGGCGTCTAGAACCGACTGAAATATTTCCTTGACCTTTTTATAGTCGTCCGGTGTCATTGGTTCTACCCGCCGCTAAGCTCTGCTTTCAGCCATGCCTTGGCCATGCTCCATTCTCGTTTAACGGTGGCCGGAGAAATATTCAGAACCTCGGCGGTTTCTTCGATATTAAGGCCGCTGAAATACCGCAGCTCGACGACGCGTGCCTGGCGAGCGTCTAATTTTTCGAGCCGTGTAAGAGCCTCATCGAGCGCCATCAGATCGACCTCTGATTTTTCGGCTGCGATCACGATCGTTTCGTCGAGTGCGATATTCTCATTGGCACCGCCGCGCTTCTCGCGGTTTCGGCTGACGGCGTAATTGACCAGAATGCGGCGCATCATCTGGGCGGCGAGGCCAAAAAAATGTGCTCGATTTTGCCAGTTGACGTTTCGTTGCTCCGTCAACCGAAGGTATGCCTCGTGAACAAGCGCGGTTGTCTGCAAGGTGTGGTTTGCCCGCTCGCGATTTAGAAATCTATGTGCCTGACGGCGCAGCTCGTCATAGATCAGCGGCACAAAACGCTCGGCCGCCTCGGCGTCGCCGCCGCCCCAAGCTTTCAGCAGTTCCGAGATCTCTTCGCGGGTAACGGTCAGTCCTTCCATCGGCGCATCCCTCCCTACTGTTTTCGTACGGCAATAATAGAGAGTTAACCGCATCCAGTCAACAACATTCTCTTCCGAATCCTTTGAGCCTATTTCGTCCGGGTCGTTGCGTTAATGATCAGGAGGGAAACTATGAAAACGCTTGTTCAGACCCTGATACTGATAGTATCGATCGCCGTGACCGCCTGTGTGCCGTCTATGCACCCGCTCTATACGTCGAAGGACCTTATTTACGACGATTCATTGCTCGGAGCCTGGGTAGATGTGGCCGCGGACGAAACATGGATCTTCTCTAAGGCCGAGAAGGGCGAGTACAAACTGGTTCAGATCGCCGAAGACGGCAGCATGGGCGAATTCACCGCCCGACTCGTGCGGGTCGGACCAGAAACCTTCCTTGATATGGAGCCTGTAAAAAGCGGCTTTCTGCAGGGCCATTTTCTGGCGACGCATACCTTCGTTCATCTGACAAAGAAAAACGATAAAGTCGTCGTCTCTGTCCTAGAGCCCAAATGGTTAAAGGAAGCTCTCGGACAGAAACCCGACCAGCTGCGGCACGAGATTGTCAACGGCGACGTTGTTCTCACCGCCGCTCCGCGAGAAATGCAGGCGTTCCTCCTGGCCAATTTGAAAACGCGAGGTGCTTTTACTGAACCACTCGAATTGACCCGGAAGCAGCCGCGTCGATCGCACCAGAACTAAAAAGGGTCGGCGTTAAGCCGCTGTTGCAAATGCTCAGGTAAAAAAGCTTATTTTTATTTGAAATTAGGTTAGGATGCACAGTGAAATAGAACGACGATGACATGTTTGGGTGGTTTTTGACACTAGAAGCAGGAGCTAAGGTTGAGGGCCGATAATGGATGCCGCCGCCCGTGCCCACCCCTTCGCTCTCGCGATAGGTGCCGCCATCGGCGTCGGCACAGTAGCTATTATGCACGTTTTACCGAAAGGCGGGGTCAGGAGGGTTTTGTTGTATGCTCAATAGACATTTTCAAGAATCGGCTCATGTTGAAACAAATATGTTAGCTTTCTTCGTCCGAGCACTGATCATTTTTGCGGCAGTCACCGCGGGATGTGGTGTAGGTCTGTCACAAACCCCAACGGGGGAACTTGAACGGCCCGTGGCTAGGTTGACCGACCACGCGGGACGCACAGTTACCATCCGCTACGTAGATGTCCTAACTCAGTTGGCGCTGCAGCCGGGCACGAAGATCGATCCTCCGCAGAAAGACGACTTCGAACAGGGACTACAAACGGTCCTGAATCAGCGGATACTCGAAACGCCGGCGCTTGAGGAGGCAGCCGTCTTTGGGTCGCTGCCCTCCGCCCAGGATATTGACAAGAAGTTGAATGCGGCGGCCGCCTATTTTCCGTCAGTGGCAGACCTTGAGTCGAGAATAAAAATCGCCGGATTTCTTTCGGTGAAAGATGAAAACTTTAGGCATGTCATGACCAAACGACTAATTATCGAATGGTACGTGGACAATCATTTTAGCCGGTGCGCTCGCCCGACTCAGGAGATCGAAGAAAGGTACTATCATGAGGTCTTCAAACCCGAATTCAGGCGCCGGCAACCCGGACTGCTTATTCCTACGCTCGACGAAGTACGAAGACAGATCAGCGATACCATCACGAAAGAGAGAATTAGCGACGAGGTGGAAAAGTACCTGATGCGGGCACGTCAGCGCGTTCAGATCGAGATACTTGACGGTGAATTAGACAATCGTGAGCCGGCGTGAAGGTCGGGAAGGTTGTCGCAGGTGTTGCAGCATGATTCCTTGGTTGTCATTTATAGAAAAAGACTGCCGGTAAATGGCAGTAATCGGTGACCTTGGATCACGAGATGGACCGATCAAGATATTTATACGAGGTTCTTACAAGTGAAATCAACATACTTCAAAATATTCGTGGTATTTTCGCTCTCGTTGGTAGTCATGGGATCCGGGCATCTCGCCTTCGGACAAAGCCGGCCGCTTGAACCGTATAGGATCTTGATCGATGCCAGCAAGGATGGTGGATTATGGTGGTTTCCTCAGGCGGGACATTTCGATGCTGAACAACCTCATCAGGGAAAGATTTTTGCCGATTCGCTTCGGCAGGATGGAGCAGAGGTTGTCGAGCTCGGTCGGGGCGAAACGATCACAACAGATAGATTACGGGGTTTCGATCTGGTTATCAGAGTCCCGGCTTTTTTCACTTACTCACCATCGGAGGCAAACGCCTATCGGTATATTGTCGCAGGAGGAACCCGGCTGCTGATTATTGGCGGCGCCACCCCAAACCCCGACAGAGTAGCAGAGGCTTTCGGCCTGAAATTCGAGAAACGCGCTCATTTTAGCTCTCTGAAGAGATGGGTCCCTCATCCATTTTTCCCAGCCTTTGGCGAAGATAGTGAGAGCGCTTGGTCCGGCGTGGTTGGTGTACCGAATGAGGCTGTAGTGCTTGGCTGGATAAACAACTCTAAGGAAACTCCAGTACAGGGGTATTTGCCATATGGCCAAGGATATGTGGTTTTCACTGGCCGCGCGATAACCTTGGGTAGAAACGGCCCCTCATTCTCAAAAGCGTTGATCAATTCAATTGCAATATTTTCCCTGCGCGACTTGATGCTTATGCCGACTGCTGAAGTGGTCACTGCCCAGGTACCTCTCGTTGGGGGACCTATCTTGATCGAGCCTCAAAGCAATTCGACACTTCCCCAGCCCGGCGATGGTGAGTGGCGTTTTGACTGGGAAGATGTCCCCGGTTCAGAGCGATATGAAATCGTGATTCTCGGACCACATGCAAGCACTCCGCTGGCTCGTGTGATCACCAGCAAGTCGGAGATCACCTTGGGAAAGCGACTCCCGGGGAGCGACGTTGATAGGAGCAAAGCTGGATACATTGCGGATCATAATCTCCGCGGCTGGAGCTGGCGGGTGCGTGCAAAGCTCATTGACGGTACCTGGGGAGCCTGGAGTCGAGAGAAGAGATTCAATATTCAGATACGAAACAAGTGACCGCGCAACTTCCAAGCGAGAGAGGTGAGCCTCCAAGACTTTTCGCGGGTAAACCCTTGGATGTCACGTTTTTGCCGTTCAGTCACTTTGGAGACTTTATATGACACGGTTTTGGTTTCGATTGATCTGCTTTTTTCTTCTGACCAGCCAATATGCCGTCATAATTTTTGCGCAACCGAAAATCGACTCGACGACGCAAACTGCGTCGGTACTCGAACGAGACAAGCCCATTGAACGCGAGTTGAAAGTCGGCGATGTCCACGCCTATACATTAGAACCCAAAGCCGGACAATTCGTTTCCGGCGTCGTCGAACCGCGCACCGTGGATGTTGTAGTGCTACTTTTTGCGCCGGATGGCCAACGTCTGGCGGAGGTAGGCAGTCCGAACGGTCTAAAAGGATCGGCGAAGTTTTCATTTGTCGCCGATAGCTCAGGCAATTATCGGATCGAAGTGCTCCCCTTAGAGAAGGCGAAATCCGGACGTTATGAGATACGTATCGCGGCTATGCGCGCCGCGACCTCACAAGAAAAAGACAGTGACAAAGTGAAACGCTTTGCGGCGGCGATTGCATTCGCCGACTCAGAAGAAGCTCGGGCGGCATTGCTCGGAAAACACGAAAACTTGATAACGGTCCCATTGATGCGCGAACTGCATGAGTACGGGCGGGTCTTTCGCAATCAAAATAAATTTTCTTCGGCGCTCGTAGTTTCTCGTCTTGCTTTACAGCTAGCAGAACAGATCCGCGACAAGATCGGTATCGGGGACGCGATGTATAACATCGGAGTTGTCTTCGCCCGCCAGCGGGACTTCGATCCCGCGTTAACGCACTTTCAGAAAAGTCTTGAGCTTTACGAAGCGCTTGGCCACAAGGCAAAACTTGCCGTCACCTTCGAGCAGCTTGGCTATATTTACTATCAACAAGACAAACTCTCGCTGGCAGAGGAGCACTTCCAGCGAAGCCTCGAACTTGATCGAGAAATAGGAGGCGGCAAGAGGGCCGATCTGCTTTACAGCATCGGATCGATCAATCATCGGCTCGGAAGAGATGCAGAAGCAATAGAAGCCTTTCAGAAAAGTCTGCCCCTGTTTCACGAAAATGGTAATGAGGTCAGGGAGTATCAAGCGCTGGGCCAGATGCATTATCTTCAAAGCGATTTCATTGCGTCTTTGGAATATAACCGAAGAGGCTTGACTTTGACTGAAGAATCTGGCGATAAAGCTGGTAGCGCTTGGTTACTCAATCTAATGAGCCTCACTAGCCGCATGATTGGCGACCTTACTAATTCGATGGAATTTGTAGAAAAGGCACTTTCCATTAGTGAGACCGTTGATAACGACGATCTAAGGGCAAATGTTTTCATGACCGCGGGGCTCCTTCATCACGCGTTACAGAACCGAGTGAGGGCGTTGGAGTTTTTTCAAAAAAGTCTAGTCTTAGCCGAAGGGCTAAACAACAGAACACTTATTGCGTACGCCAAACAGAATATCGGTAGGATTCTCTTTTTCGAAGGGAAATACGCCGAAGCAATGAATAACTTTCAAGCATGCTTGACGCTGAATGAAGCCGTCGGAAGCAAAAGGCATCTTTTTTACACAATCGATGCGATCGGCACCCTTTATCAAAAACAAGGCGATTATGCCAGTGCGCTTGAATACCGTCGGAAAGGGTTAAAACTAAGTGAAGAGATCGGAAATAAGTTTCAGATCTTAACGGCGCTGATAAGTAGTGCGTCTCTCTACATCGATAATGGCGATTTCGCACAAGCTTTAGAATCCGCAAAGCGCGCCGAAGCACTGTCAAAAGAAGTTGGCGAACGTGAAAATCTTCCCCGTTCACTCTATTTCGTCGGCCTTGCCTATAACGGCTTGAAGGAGTTTGAAAGATCACGCCTCGCATTTGAAGAAGCGATCAACCTCATCGAATTGACCCGCTCTAACATTGCGGGGCAAGAATCGCGTACAGACTATTTTTCTAACAGCTGGGAACCCTATGAGGCCTATGTTGACCTGCTGATGCAGATGCATCGCGAACAACCTACACAGGGCCATGACGTCAAAGCTTTCCAAATGACCCAGCGCTCCCGGGCGCGCTCCCTACTCGAACTTTTGAACGAATCGCGCACGCAGATTGATCAAGGTGTCGTGCCCGAATTATTGGCTCGTGAGCGTTCGCTGCAGAAAAAGCTCAACGAGCGGGCTGAACAGCAAACGCGGCTCTTAAGTGGACGACACACCGCCGAACAGGCTGAGTTGTTAAAGAAAGAAATTGATTCGCTGACCTTTGAATATCGTGACAATCAGGCGCAGATACGATTAAAGAGTCCCCGTTATGCGGCATTGACGCAGCCGCAGCCAATGACCGCAAGCGAGATCCAGAGCGATGTGCTTGATGCCGACACGGTTCTGCTGGAATATGCGTTGGGCGGCTACCGCAGTTATTTGTGGGTTGTGACTTCTACTTCACTTATAAGCTATGAACTTCCCAAACGCGCCGAGATCGATGAAGATGTGAGGCGTGTCGTCGGTTTACTTAATGACGGAAAGCGCTGGGCTTCGGATGCAAAGATCAGTGCGGAATTTGCGCAGGCCGCCGCGCCCTTGAGCCGAAAACTGTTACCTCCTAAGGTTCTTTCGCAATTGAAAGGCAAGCGATTGGTAGTGGTCTCGGACGGTGTTTTGCAGTATCTCCCCTTCGGCGCTCTGCCTTTGCCGGCGGAATCCAATTCGAAAGATAAGAAACAAAAAACCGATACCGTGCCATTGGCCGTCAAGTTCGAAATCGTTAATTTACCTTCGGCATCCGTGCTCGCTGTTCAACGTCGCTATATATCTGATCGAAAGCCGCCGTCAAAAACTATCGCAATCTTTGCCGATCCGGTATTTTCGGAAACCGACGAGCGTCTGCCAGCCGTCACAACAGAGCAACTGAAAATAAACGGACCCGCAAAACCCGATCTGAACAGGATATTGTTGGAACGGGTTTTTAATTGGAGCGGTAAAACAGGGGAACCTTTATCTATCCCCCGTCTTCCGTTTACGCGGAGAGAGGCAGACGAGATCTTTGCCGTCGCGCCATCGTCAAATTCAATCCGGGCAGTCGACTTTGACGCTAGTCGTGAAAACGTGTTGAGGCCCGAAATTTCCGATTTCCGAATTGTGCATTTTGCGACGCACGGGCTCCTCAATAGTGAACATCCCGAGCTTTCTGGTGTCGTGCTTTCGCTGGCGAACAAGAAAGGTGAGCCGGTGAATGGGTTCCTGCGATTGAATGAGATCTACAACCTGAATCTGAACGCCGATCTGGTGGTCCTCAGCGCGTGTCAGACGGCGTTGGGTAAGGAAGTTCGCGGTGAAGGTTTGATCGGGCTGACGCGCGGGTTCATGTACGCGGGCAGTCCGCGGGTCGTGGCGAGCTTGTGGAAAGTTGACGACGTCGCGACGGCGGAGTTGATGAAGATCTTCTATCAAAAAATGCTGAAAGAAAAAATGCGGCCCGCCGCCGCTCTGCGGGCTGCGAAGATCGCCATGTATAAAACAAAGCGTTGGAATGCCCCCTATTATTGGGCCGCCTTCGAACTCCAGGGCGAATGGCGGTGATCTCGGTATGACATGAATTCTCCAGAACGTCACAATAATGTGTCACCACAATGCACGAACATACGCTGAGCAAATCGTGCTGTGACGATTGAGCCGAGGAGAAACCAAATGAACAGAAGAATTGTCGCTACCATTATTGTTGGATTTTTCGTATTTTTAGGAGCCGGAAATGCCGTTGGGCAAAAGTCCGGCCAGACGGATCCAAATATCGAGGCGGAGATAAAGAAGATCGTTCGAGATTACTACGACGCTTGGTCACGGTTTGACGAGAAAGCGGTCATGTCGTTACATGACGACGCGGGATTTTATTACAGCGTACGCAGTGGATATGAGACTTTTGAGACCGTCAACAAGGCATTTCGCTCGTACTTCAAAATGCCTGAGTCAACGCGGACCCGATTTTCCTATGAGATCGACGATATCAAGGTGACGACCGCAGGAACGGAAACCGCGATCGCGAACTACAAGATCGCAACGAAAATGACACAAGGCGCGACCGTACGCGATCTCGACGAGCGGTATACAAATATTTTCGTTAAACGTCAGGGAATCTGGAAACTGGTCGCCGAGCACAGTTCGGATCTGCCAATGCCGGTTGCAGATGTAGTATCTGGTATGCCCTTAGGATGGATCAGAACTCCGATCGCCAATGCGGAGCGTTACTCAATGACGGTCGATACTTCGGTCAAGCACGGCGGTAACGCCAGCGCAATGTTAGGTTTCGCTTGCGGCGATCCGAGCGGATTTGGCTCGCTTGCCCAATCGATCGCGGCCGACGAGTACATTGGAAAGAGGATCCGCCTTACTGGCTGGCTCAAAACCGAAAAAGCCGAGGAAGCTGGTTTGTGGATGCGGCTCGATGGGATGAACCGCCTGCTTGGTTTTGACAATATGTCGCCAAGGGCCGTCAAGGGAACGACCGATTGGAAACAGTACGACGTCGTGCTCGACGTTCCGGCCGGAACGGTGAACATCCTGTTTGGAGCCCTTCTCGTCGGTACCGGCCGGGCATGGATCGACGACTTGAAAATCGAGACGGTTGGGAAAGAGGTACCCACGACCAATCAATTGTCGCCAGAACAGATGCAGGTCGAGAGCTCAAATCGCGGGTTGAAAAAATCAGTTTCCAAGCAACCAGTGAATCTCGGATTCGAGGACGGTACCCGTCCATAGCTGAGGCTAAAAGGAAACGGGAAACGAGAATATGAAAATCAAATACACTGCTTTCTTCATATTGGTTTGCTTGATTACATCTGGCCTTGCTCAGGATCAGGTCATTGATGAGAGTGCATTCAACGCAGGGATGAGACGGTCTCAGAGACCGGTCACGAATGGAAGGGTAAGGCTCGTCGGATCTCCAAGACGGTCGAAGAGGAGTTCAGCAACCTTCCCGAAATGGATCACTGCTTTAAGGAAGTTACGGAATACGATGCGGCCGGTTCAAGCCGATCTCGTTGGGAAGCGATCACTGGCAATCAAGGCCGGACAACTGAGGTCATAAAGATCGGGAATAATACCTTTACTCGAAGGGACATCGATAAATGGGCCATTAAGCAGGTGCCATCCCTGGAAATCTCCAAACCTACCCCACCCTTTGAGAGCAAGGATGCTGTCGACCCAAAGTCTTACTCGATCTGGAAGGAACCCGGTTCGACCGTGGAGTTCAAGGTTAGAACGACACAGCACAAGGGTCAGGACATCATCGTTTACAGGCGCGTGATCAATTCGATCCAAATCCATCCTAAAGACGGCTCAGAGATAAAGAAGGAAACAATAAACCACTACTGGATCGGTGATGATGGACGGCTCGTAAAGTTTGAACAGTGGATCAATCACTCCGGCAAGCATTTCATTGGCATTCAGAAGCTCTTCATGGAATGGGAATTAGATCCAAAGATCGTTGTTACAGCTCCCGACGTGCTTCAATAAGGAGAATGGCACAGGTTAGATCGTAGGGACGAAATGTCACTTACTAAGTCAATTTGGACGATCACACCGGAAGCGTTCGACTCGCTGCTCTATTCCCTTGACCCCGACCGAGACCGGGCGGGACGGCTATACGAGAACACCCGGCGGAAACTGCTTGAGTTTTTCGAGGCCAGAGGAAGCGTGGTTCCTGAAGAACACGCTGACGAGACCTTTGACCGAGTTATGCGCCGAATGACCGAAGGCGAAAAGATCGAGAATCTCGCAGGCTATTGCTACGGCGTCGCCAGATTCGTCTGGAAAGAGGCATCGCGGGCGCGGGCAAAACAGCCCGTTGAACTCGATGAAAATGGCCATTTCCCCACGGTTCACGTGCCAGACGATGACTTGGCAGCGGCACGCGATCTTGTTGAACGCCGTCTCGATTGCCTTGAGCAATGCCTTGATTCCCTCGCGGACGAAACCCGCGATTT
>JBGTCF010000399.1:0-3121 GCA_041748975.1 Pyrinomonadaceae bacterium | reverse complement strand
ATGTTCGATCTGGCGATACCTCAAACGGATATCGACATCCTGATCGCTGGTTTGAAATAGGTTCTTGTTGCCGTTATTTCCTCCGACGGTAACTGATCTGGGGCCTCTGCCGCGTAAATCGGTCGAGGTCCCTGTTATATTTACCGTCATCGCCGAACAGCGGAAATAATTGAAGATCCGTGGAAAGATAGGCTGCTCTTAGCTCTACAGGCCGCGGCCCGGCCTTAATGACACAGACCTTTGTTCCGCGAACTTCTTCGATCCATGCAGCAAATTCATCTGCGCGGCCGACTGTCGCCGAGAGCAGCAACAGCCTGATCCGGGGCGGCGAGAGTATGATCGATTCCTCCCACACATGGCCGCGGTCTTCGTCTGAAAGATAATGGGCTTCGTCCAGGATGACAAAATCGGTGTTCACGTCAAACCCTTCGCGCAATGCGTCAAATAGCTGGTTTCGATATATTTCTGTGGTTCCGACGATCAGTGGCGCCTTTGTATTCTCTTTGCGGTCGCCCGTTAAAATGCCGACGTTTTCCGGACCAAATTCGATGGAGAATTCGGTATATTTCGAATTGGTTAAAGCCTTGAGCGGTGTCGTGTACCAAGCACGCTTGCCGGCCGCGAGCAGCCTGCGGATCTCTTCTCGGGCGATCCACGTTTTGCCGCTACCGGTGGGTGCGGTCACCAGAACATCCTCATGCTCGATCGCCGCCAGGGCTTCAAGCTGGAATTCGTCCGGTTTGAATGGTTTTAGCGCCGGAACACCGATACCTGAGAGCAGGCGTTCGACAGCCCGGATCTGCCGGGGCGTCTGAACAGGAGCAACTCTTGCCGGGGAACTTTGTCCTGCAATTCCTCGTTCATCTTTACGTTCTACCTTGGGGCCCTTGCCCCTTGCAGAATCTCGAGCTCGGCGGCGATCACGATTATCCTTTCGACGCATATGCGAGATGTTAGAGCTTTGACAGGAGAAAGTCTATTGCTTTCAGAACGCCCGGCCAAAATGCTAAAATTAGCTAATTACGCCCGCAACGATTTTGCGGGGCCGGGCGTCTAACTTCGCAAGAAGTGTTTTGGTTTTATAGACGCAGTTATTTATTAGTATGTTTGAGCAGTCATTATATGAACCCGAGCGGATCGCAACACCTCTGCAGAAGGGCGATCTGTTTTATGATTATGAGATCAGGCCTTGGGATCTTACACCACGCGTTTATCGCATACTGGCATTCTCAGCCGCCGCGAACATATTGGCGATCGCCGTCTTGAGCCAGACGTCCCTTCTAACGATGAAAGGCTGCGACAGCCCGCTGGTTGGGCGTTTCTGCCAAGTTCTGGATACGGTGTACGTCGGATCCAAGCTCTTTAGCAACGAGCGAGATTACGTGGATGCCGTCTATGATAAGACGGAACTCGGTGATTCGGATATTACGTTTGTTGACGTAACCGGCGAGACACCGCCGCTCTCGTATCCTGAGGGTTATTTTCAGCTCGCGAATCCGGAAGAATTCGCTTTGATGCAGCAAACGGGTTTCGATTCCGCATTTGATGCGACGGTCCCGGGGTATTCGCCGGGGATGACCTATACGCCATCGACGCCGGGCAACAGCCTTTTGGACACTCAGCCGGTCATGCCGACGCCAAATCCGTCAGTCATCCAGGGTGATCTGCCAACGTTTAACGATAACGGCCGTGTGGCGACGAATCCCAGACCAAACAGGCGTAGTAGGACCAATCGGCCTGTCGTTACCGAGCCTAGCGTGCTGGACGAGGACGATACCGCTGAAGTCGATCCAAAACCGACGCCTACACCAGTCGCACCGCCGCTTACAAGCGACGCAGTGACAGCGGTTGAGATCAACAAAAAGCCATTGACGGATTTTGCAGATGTCGTTGTAGCAAAATGGGATGCCAAAGAGGTCGATCTCGACAAGCCGTTCACTATTGTTCTGAATGGCGTGCTAACGCATGACGGAAAACTCGACCGTGAAAAATCAAAATTCGACGTTTCCAAACAGGCTGGCGATCCGAAAATGATTGACGTCGCCAAGGCGGCGATGGAAGCGGTGGGTGACAGCGGATTTCTCACATATCTGCGGAATCTGGATGTTGACAAGGTAACGGTAACGCTTGTTCAGGACGACGACAAGATCACGGCTGTGGTCTCCTCACTCCAAACTACACCGGAAAAAGCTAAAACAGTTGCAAGCGGCCTTAGTTTTGCTATCATGGTAGGCAAGTCGACCGCCAAGAATCCGAGCGATGAGCGGACTCTGCTCGACGGTGCGAAGGTGACGGCGGACGGCAAGAGTTTTGTTTTGAATTTTGTTCTTCCTAAACCAGTGGCCCAGGAAATGATCACCCGGAAATTAAAGGAAGCCCAAGCCAAGAAGACACAGCAGGGGCAGCCAAGCGGCGATCTGGATAAGAAGTCCGACAATAACACGGCGGTAAAGTAAATTTGACCAAAAAAGACAAAAATCTAAATTCGATATTAGTTCTCGCGACACTCGGGGTCTATTTTGGACTCATATTGACGGGAGCTGTTCCTCAGGTCCTGGGTCAGTCCACAATGACGCGTCAGGCCGATATCAGGGATGATCTTGTTAAAACGCCTGACGGCGACAAGGCGTTAGAGCAATTTGCTGCTGCTTTGGAGGACTTTTATAGGATCTCATCAGAGATCTCAGCGGACGCTAAACGCAGGGATAGCAGCGGAAGATTTGGCTTCGATTACTTTGTCACGGTCAAACCGAACGGGGTGTCCCGCCAGTCTTCCCAAAATGGTGAGGGCTTGGCATGGTCCGCGAAGTTTCGCGAACCCCTTCGTGACCTTTACGATGCCTTTCTTCCAAGGTCGGATGAATGGAACGAAAACTTCCTGGTCGAATTCAAGGTCGGCAAGGACCAGGTTTCACTTAAGACGACTATCATCACTGATCCCGGTTCTACCGAGCAGTCGCTTTCCGGTTATGAACAGGCTCTTTTGAGACGCCGATCGAATGAGGCGAATTTTGTGAGGTCGCAAATATACAATGCCTCCAAAGTTACCGTCGAAAAAAATAAGATTATTGTTGTTGCGAACCTTCCTCGTGCCGGGCTCGAATCTCTTCTTACCAAGAAC
>JBGTCF010000398.1:0-2880 GCA_041748975.1 Pyrinomonadaceae bacterium | reverse complement strand
GCATCTCGAAGATAGGTTTTTCTCCGGTCTTAACTTCGTTCTGCTGCTTTCCGGTCTTCAGCCCTTCTTCGAGGTCCGCCCAGAACCGAAAATGCCGATTGTTGCACATTACCAAAATTCCACCGATGTAGGTCGGTTTCCCTTCATCGAGAAAAAGGTCGGCATCCGCCGAATTGTGATACACGGACGTTTCCTTTATTCCATCGCGCGTCAAAAAGCCCAACGCCACAAGCGTATCCAGAAAGTCAAAAAGACTGCGCTCATGCAAGCCAAGCTTTGATCCGATTGCCGTTCCGGACAATCCCTCGTCGGCCAGCAGTGTGAATAGCCCCATATTTACAGCAGTCAAAAGGGTTTTCGACGCCATAAAACCCATCCCGACCTCCATTATTTTCGAAGGATTTAATTCTGCCTGTTGTTGTGTTGTTTCCATAAGGACTCTCCAATTTAATGTGTTTTCACCTCATACAAATAAGCTGTTTGCCGCGGATATAACGGATAAACGCGGATCAAAACGATTATGGAATCGGTGAGCTGTCGATGTAATAAGCTGCCGTCCATCAATCTACCCTGTTTTCTTATCCGCGTCTATCTGCGTGAATCCGCGGCAAGAAAGGTTTTACGACATCCAATTTACGCCCGCTTCAGGGTTCCATTTCGTGGTTGTTTTCTTCAGCTTCGTCCAAAATTCGATCGAGCTCTTGCCAGTTATGTCGTTCGCTCCGAATCTCGACTCGTTCCAGCCGCCGAACGAGAATGGCTCGCGCGGCACGGGCACGCCGATATTTACGCCGATCATGCCTGCACTCGCGTGCTCCATCACGTAGCGAGCCATACCGCCGCTTTGCGTAAACACGGCGGCTGCATTGCCGTATGGATTGGCATTCTCGATCTTGAGAGCCTCGTCAATAGTATCGGTTCGCATTATGGAAATTACGGGGCCAAAGATCTCTTCGGTTGCGACCGACATCTCTGGCGTTACAAAGTCGATCACCGTCGGGCCGACGTAGGTCCCGCCCTCTTTACCCGCGACGGTTGCTCCGCGGCCGTCAACGAGGATCTTGGCACCGTTGCGTTCGGCCTCAGAAATATAATCTTCGATACGCGTCTTGGCGGCTTGTGAGATCACAGCACCGAGGTTTTGTCCGGGAACCACCTTGCGAGCCTCGACGCAGATCTGGTCAATTATCCGATCGACGTTGCCGACGGCCAGCATTGCGGACGCCGCCATGCATCGCTGGCCTGCACAGCCGGACATCGATGCCGTAACATTCGAGGCAGTCATTGAAGGATTGGCGTCGGGCAGCACAAAAAGGTGATTCTTTGCTCCGCCGAGGGCGATGCAGCGTTTCAGCGCGTTCGTACTCTGCTGATAAACGAGCTTGGCGACTTTGGTAGAGCCGACAAAGCTAACCGCCTCGATATCGGGGTGCGAGCAGATACCTTCGACGATCTCCTTTCCGCCGTTGATCACATTGAAAACCCCGTCAGGCAAGCCCGCATCCTTGAGGAGCTGAGCCATCCTGAGCACCGATAGAGGCACGAGTTCGCTCGGCTTCATTATCATTGTATTGCCCAGCACGAGTGCGTTGGGCATGGTCCAGTTCGGGACCATCAGCGGGAAATTGAACGGAGCGATCGATGCAACGACGCCGACCGGAAAATGTTCGATCCGGCACTCAACGCCGCGGCTGACTTCCAAAACCTCATTGGAAACAAGCTGCGGCATTGAGCACGCAAATTCGGTCAGCTCGATGCTCTTGTCAACTTCGGCGCGGGCCTCATCGGAGGTTTTTCCGTTCTCTTCGGAAATGAGGGCCGTCAGTTCTTGGGAATTTTGTTCAAGCAGATTTCGATAACGAAAACATACCTGAACACGTTCCTTGATGGGCAGCTTGCTCCACGATTCATAGGCTTTCTTCGCCGACGCGACCGCATCGTTCAATTCGTCAACGGTAGACATCGGAACCCGGGACAGCAGATTGCCGTCAAGCGGTGAGAGAACGTCGAGGTCGCTGGCGGATGAACTATCGACAAACCTGCCGTCGTAATAATTTTTGACTTTTTCGTACTTCATAACTCGATCCTACCTCGGATTCGGAGAGCGAAACGCATCGACGCTGCAATTAAACATCTGCTGAGATCTGCCCCGGCGTGATAAAACAAAAACGATTCTTGAGCTAGAAATATACCACGGTATTCTTCAGCATCAGAGCCGAGGCCCAGTTAAGAGATTATTCTGCAAAGACTCCTCAGTTCAGGGTTTCTGCTGCCCGTTTGCCTGAGTTTGTTTTCATCAACAGGAGGTAAAGAACAAACCCGATCCCAAATGTAACAAACCACGCGTATGTATAAAGCGTGTCAAAGATGTTTGGATCGGCGACCTGGCCGCCGGGCGTAGTCGCCGCCCGCAAAAAACCTGGAACCACCGGTGCCACGGCGACCAAAAGTGCGGTAACGGCCCGCCAATTAAAACCGTCGCCGTAGGAATAAATGCCGTCTGTTTTAAACAGCTCCGCGACCTCAAGCCGTTGTTTGCGAATTACGAAATAATCGCATATCAGAATGCCGCCGATCGCGCCCATCAAGCCGGAATACCCGATCAGCCATGTAAAAATATAAGCACCCATCGAAGACATCAATTGCCATGGCATCATCACAATACCGATCACCGCCGTGATCAGGCCGCCCATGACGTACGAGATGCGCTTCGGATTTAGATTCGAAAAATCGTTCGACGGCGAGACGACGTTTGCCGCCATGTTCGTCGAAAGTTGTGCGGCAAAGATGACAATCATCGCAAACAGAATAACGATCGTGCTGTCGAATTTCTGTATGAGTTTTACAGGATCGGGAATCGCCTCACCGTAAATTATCACC
>JBGTCF010000397.1:0-4891 GCA_041748975.1 Pyrinomonadaceae bacterium | reverse complement strand
CCCGCTGATGCTGAGGCCGGCCGCCAGCATGACCTCAAAAAACGCCATCAGATATAGGAACACCCAATCGCGCATGCCTTTTTTCTGCAACAGCTTGATCGCGGAAAGAGAGAGAATTAGAAGTGCAAGTGCCGCCGCGATCTCGGTATCAGCACCATAAAAGAGAGATAGAAATCCGAACTTCCATGCCAGGATAAACGCAGGCAGCGCCAGCACGATGAGAGCCGTTCCCGCCTTTTCCGAAATTTGCCATTTGCCGTCCTCTAGAAACCAAGCGGCCAGCATTGCCCCGCAGAATACCGTTGGAACAACCAATCCGAACGAGCCTGAAACCCATAACGTCAAAAAGCCGCAGAATACTGCCGCGTAGGAGATCAGGCGAAAAAACGTCTCGAAGTTCATTACGGTTTCATCCCTCTTATCATTATAACGATTTGGCGGCTGATGCTCTCATTATCTGGAATCCGGTCAGTAGTTTCTGGTTTAGCCAATTTAGACATTATTTTTTGATTTCGATATTATGTTGAGAATCGAATCGCCGGTTTACTGATACCTGCGATGAACTTGGACCGCTTTTCGTTCGAACTAATTAGGTCATAACATTCCTGAAATGTCCTTTTTCCAAACCGTGATCGCCGTGATCCGCAAGCGAAACACATGGATCACATTTGTCGCCATCATCGCACTTTTCCTCTTATATTTAACGGGTATAACAACCAACCCGCCCGGTTTCTACGTTGACGAATCGGGCCTGGCTTACAACGCATATCTGGTATCCGAAACCGGAGCTGGTGAATTCGGCCCGCCGTTTCCCCTGTTTTTCCAGCTCTATACCGGCGGGTTCACACAATACTCAAACCCTACACAGATCTACCTCCTCGCATTTGTTTACTCACTTTTCGGCCCCGGTATTCTTATCTCGCGGATCTTCGCAGCGGCATGTGTGTTCGGAGCGAACCTTTTGCTCGGCGCGCTCGCGGCAAAGATCACAGGGCGGCGTCTGATCGGTTACATTGTCGGCGGAACCGCTATGGCTACGCCATGGATGTTTGAGGTAGGGCGGTTGGTTCTGGAAACATTCTTTTATCCGATGGCGGTGACCCTATTTCTGTGGGCCGTTTACAAAGCTCATCAGCGAGCCGAATGGTCCTGGTTAAACGTTATAGCGATCGCATTTACGCTTTCGCTCCTGACATATTCGTACACGATCGGGAGGGTCCTGTCATCGCTGCTTGCCCTCGGCCTCGTGTCTTTCGCAACCGATAAGAAGAGAATGATCTCGGTCGGTAAAACCTGGGTGGTTTTTGCGGTAACGATGATACCGCTGATCGTTTTTAACCTGCAGAATCCGGGCCTGACCACCAGGTTTTATCTGATCTCGTATATAAAACCGACAAGCACCTGGTCGGACATATTCCCAGAATTCATCTACCGGTTCTTCGAAAACCTCAATCCGCTTTTGTTTCTGTTTCGCGGAGATATCAATCCGCGACATCATATACCGGATGCGCTGGGCAGCTTCTATTTTGCCGCGTTCCTTCTGGCTGTTGCCGGCGTCGTCGTTATTGTTCTGCGGTATCGGCGCAACGCCTGGTGGCGATTTATCGTTTTCGGTGCCCTGGCTTCTGTTGTGCCCGCGTCGCTCACCTTGGATCGTCTTCATACATTGAGGATGGTAGCCTTCCCGGTATTTTTGTTCGTATTAATGATCCCGGCCCTTGAATGGCTCACCGACATAGCGGGTCCAGAGCGTAACATAGAGACCCCGCGGGAAAAACTCTCGCTTCATCCCCGGGCATGGCTTGGAATTAAAGCCTCAGTCTTAATAGTTTTAATGGCCGTTATGGTGGTCGAAGCCGGTTACTTTCATTTCAAGTACTATGAACGCGGACCGCTCCGTGGTTACGTTTTCGATGCCGCTTATAAAGACGTATACGATGCGGCCGTTGCCAGGCCTGACCGTCCGATCTATCTCGTAGACGCATACTGGGGACCGGCATATATCCATTCTTACTGGTATGCCACGATCGAAGGGAGAAATACGTCCGAATTCGTCCACCAGCCCCACCGAGTCAGGGCACCCGCCGGCAGCCTCGTGATCAGCACCGAACAGGTTTGTGCAGACTGCGACCTTTTAATGAAGCGAGGGGATTATCTGCTCTACAAAGTATCACGGTAGCCGAGAAGGCTATCCCCCGCGAGCGGAACTGGCTCAAACGTATTTGATGGTCAGCGTTTGAACACATTCGCGACCTTAAGTATTATTTTCGAATGAAGGAGAAAGCCATGGAACGCAAAACCGCAGACGAATATCCGCAGGAGTTATTGGATCTATTTCACGAATATCAGCACGGCGATATGGACCGTCGGTCGTTTATGAATCATCTAGGGAGGTTCGCGATCGGAGGCCTGACGGCCGCGGCGATCTTTGAAAGCCTGACGCCGAACTTTGCCTGGGCGCAGACGATCAAATCGGACGACAAAAACATAAAGGTCGGTTATGAGAATGTCCCCTCACCGGCCGGCAATGGCACGATCAAGGGCTACCTTGCAAAACCGTCTAAAGGCAAGAAATTTGCCAGCGTGCTGGTCATTCATGAGAATCGCGGACTCAATCCATATATCGAGGACGTGGCCCGTCGCTTTGCAAAGGCAGGTTACTTGGCGTTTGCTCCGGACGGTTTGACCTCGGTCGGCGGATATCCCGGCGATGAGCAAAAAGGCGTTGCCTTGTTTCGCACGGTTGACGGTAAACAGATGACCGAGGATTTTGTCTCGGCGGCTATTTGGCTTAAGAAGCGCTCCGACAGCACCGGCAAATTAGGCGCGGTGGGATTCTGCTTCGGCGGCGGAATGGTAAATCAACTCGCTGTTAGACTTGGCAAAGACCTTAATGCCGGCGTCGCCTTTTACGGCCGCCAGGCCGGCGTCGCCGATGTTCCAAAGATCACCGCACCGTTATCGTTCCAGTATGCCGGAATCGATCAGGGAGTAAACGCCGGCATCGCTGCCTACGAAGCGGCTCTGAAAGAAAACAACAAAAAGTTTGAGAGCTTTATGTACGAGGGCAAGCAGCACGGCTTTCACAACGACACGACTCCGCGCTACGATGCCGAAGCGGCCAAATTAGCCTGGGAGCGAACGCTGGAATTTTTTAAGAAGAATTTGAAGTGATTTGCCGTCGGAGGGCATGAGCGTCATAAAACCTAGCAGCATTCGGAGAGAAAAGAGTATGAAAACAATTCTTTTCGCAGTTATCCTGACCGCGTGTGTTACTTCGATCGCCTTTGGTCAATACAAAAAAGGCAGCGTCGAGGAAAAGTTGATCCAGCTCGACAAGGTTTGGACTTTCGCTGAATTAAAGGGCGATAAGAAGGTGGCCGCGGCCATGGTCGCGGACGATTATGTCGGAACGACCCAGCAGGGTGCGGTTGAAAACAAGACTCAGTATATAGCCTCCGTCGTGCCTAATGCCGACATGGTCAGATCCGACGATTATAAGGTCACGATCTACGGCAATACCGCGATAATGACCCATCGCGGAACGGTCGAGGGCGTGAGAAATATTAAATTCCGTAGCACGCACGTCTGGATGAAACGCGGAGGCAAATGGCTGATAGTTGCCCACCACGGCAACCGGATAATACCGCCGGATGAAGATCAGTGACGGTAAGAGAATACCGTTTACTAAGAGCAGTCGGTTCAGGAAACCTTCCGCAGTCAACGAACCGGTGGGGCTTAAGCGGTCTCCGGCGTCTCTCTCCGTAATCTCTGGGTTGAAAAGCTGGTCTAATAGTAGGCAAGTCCCGTTTAACGCGGAGGTCGGGGAGTAAGACGTGGAGTTCGCCGAGGAAGGCTCACCGTGGTCGTCGTATACTACGTCTAAAGCGAAATCTGGGATAAATGGAACTCCGATCGTCGTGGTTCGCTGTTGCTGGTGGCTGGACGATTTGATATTTTTGAAACATGGATAATTTAACTGGGATCTCAAAGGCGGCGGGTTATGTGGGTTCGGCGTTGGCCGCGTTCGGAGTGCTGGCATTTTTCTTCGGAATCTTCGGCGGGCCGCGTTCATTCGCTTTCGCAGGCCTCGCAATGATGGTCGCCGCTCTGGTCGGCTTTTTTGTCGAAGAGCAAGGCGTGCGAGCTGCGAAACGCTCGTAAGGCGGTAGATCTGACACTGCCCACAGAACCGCAATTTGCCGCTAGATGCATAACCTGAAACTTGCGGTTGGAACTAAAAAAGCCCCTTATACGAGCGGGTTTTCTTAAATTAGATCTCGCGTTCCTTCTTACCCACGAGTGTTATCGCTCCATTCGCGCGAATCGCTCCCCGATCGCATTACTATGGCTTTTTCAAAAGAACAACTTAAAACTATAAGACGTGAAGTCGGCGGCCTCTGTGAACGTCATGTGCCCGAGCAGTTTCGGGACCAGGTTCGCCTGGTCTACGCCATCGAAGGTCACAACAGTTGTATATACGCGAAAGCCGTCCAAGTTTCCGAGATCCATCAGACTGGATAAGTATGGACGTTGCAAAGCTTCGTTACATAAAGACCTCAAACGATTGGCGCCTATATTGGAAAAGAGCAAGCGGGAAATGGTGGCTGTACGACCCAGCAACAGAGTCGACAAGTCTTACTGCCATGGTTAGCGAGATAGCTGCCGACAAGTATGGCTGCTTCTTTGGTTGAGAGGTATCCATCGTAATATAAACATCAAAAAGCCCGCTCATTTCTGAGCAGGCTTTTTAATATAGATCCGGCGACTTCCTACTTTCCCACAACTGAAAGCTGCAGTATCATCGGCTCCAGTAGGCTTAACTTCCGTGTTCGGGATGGGAACGGGTGTGACCCTACCGACAAAATCACCGGAAAACTGAGGTGAAGCA
>JBGTCF010000396.1:0-7739 GCA_041748975.1 Pyrinomonadaceae bacterium | reverse complement strand
CATGCCGCGCCAATATTGTGACCCGAACAAGACCAAGGGGAAATTGCGGATCTTGCGGGTTTGAATCAGGGTTAGCGCCTCAAATAGTTCGTCCATCGTACCAAACCCGCCGGGAAATATAACGTAGGCATTGCTGTACTTGATGAACATCGTCTTCCGAACAAAGAAGTATTTGAACGAAAGTGATTTTGTCAGGTATGGATTCGGTGCTTGTTCAAAAGGAAGCTCGATATTACATCCGACCGACATCGCCCCGGCGTCATGCGCACCCCGGTTCGATGCTTCCATGATGCCCGGCCCGCCGCCCGTGATAATCTCGAACCCCTCTTCGCCCAAAAGCCGGGCCGTTTCGCGGGCGGCTATATAATACGGGTCCTTCTCGTGCGTGCGTGCTGAACCGAAGATCGACACGCCGCGGGTGATCGTTGCCAGATGGTCGAATCCGTTGACGAATTCGCCCATAATTCGAAAAACCCTCCACGAATCGGAAGTTTTATAGTCATCTCCCGGTTCCGGCGACCGAAGAAGTATCTCGTCATCGGTCAGGTGCCAGTATCCCGGTTCTTCCTGGCGTTTTTTGGCGTCGGCCACGGTCACGGGCTCCGCTGTTTTCTTTTTCGCGATCGCAATCGGCGGTTTGTTCGCTTTTGTTTTAGCCATAATTTCTTAGAAGTCTCGACAGTCTAGGAAGTTTTGACAGTCTAAAAAGTGAGAAAAGGAACAGTCTTTTCAATTTGATAGAAGCTCAGGACTTCCCAGACTTCCTAGACTAGTTTTTAGATTCCCATAATGTTATATCCGCAATCGACGTAGATCGTTTCGCCGGTGATGCCGGTCGAAAGGTCGCTCACCAGAAAAAGTGCGGTGTTGCCGACCTCTGAAACCGTCACGTTTCGTTTCAGGGGCGATTTTTCACCGACGTATGTTAGCAAGGAACCCATGTTCTTGACACCGCGGGCTGAGAGCGTGTTGATGGGCCCTGCGCTGATCGCATTGACGCGGATATTATTCTTGCCGAGATCGGCGGCGAGATAACGCATTGACGCCTCGAGAGCGGACTTGGCCACACCCATTACGTTGTAATTAGGCACGACCTTCTCCGCACCGTAATAGCTCATAGTCACAATGCTGCCGCCCTCGGTCATTAGCGGCGATGCTGCCAGGGCGACCTGCGTCAGCGAGAAAGCACTAATCTCGAGAGCGGTGCGAAACGCTTCACGGGTGGTCGTAACAAATTCGCCTTCGAGTGCTTCTTTTGGTGCGAAGGCTATTGAGTGAACAAGGAAATCAAGCCGTCCATATTTGTTGCCAACCGCCTCGAAAGCGGCGTCGACCTCGGCCTGATCGGTCACATCGCAAGGCACGACCAGCGAATCGTCGAGTGTGCCTGCAAGGTTCTCGACGTTCTCCTTTAGCCGTTCGCCTTGAAATGTAAATGCCATACGAGCCCCGTGACGGGAACACGCCAAAGCACACGCCCATGCGATCGAGCGTTTATTCGCCACGCCAAAGATCATTCCTACTTTGTTTTCCAGCATATATTCTATATCGACCGCCACCTGTCACTCCGAAACATAAACTCTCTGCAGCATTTCAAAATCCAATAGCCGAATATCAACGTCGACAGGCGTATCTGTGAATCGCCGGGTGACGAGCTTGGCCCTGAGGCTCTCTTCTTCGTCAAAGGTCAATTGGGTCACCAGCACCACCATCAACCGGAGCCTGAGCCGGCTTTTCATTGCAGCCAGATTACTTTTCGCGGTAGTGATCTTTTTCAGCATCGATTCAATCCTTTCCGGGCGGACATCCGGTACAACGAGGAATGAGACCTCGATGCAAGTGATCAAATCCTGATCGACCATGATCCCGTCAAACGGCGTCTTGCCGATACTCACGTGCCTCATAAGCGGCAGGTTCTCTTCCTGCTGTATCTGTCTAAGTGCAAGGTCCTCGGCAACGATATACGCTGACAGAAGATCTGCAAGCTGGTCCTCGCCAACGCCTAGTAGTCGTGCCAACTCGCGAACTTCGATATTTACGTTCTGCCGCTGAATATCCGGAATCGCGGCATCCCAGTGGATAAACTTTCGGTCATCAACCGCATCAAGTCGACGCGTATGGGCCTTATAAAGGAGTACGACGACCGTGAAAACAGAAACGGCAAGAAACAACAAGCCAGTCAGCGTCCAGTTCTGGTCCCGTAATGTTATGACGAGTGCGGACGCCAAAGTAACGTAAAGCACGATCACACCCGACAACAACGGATAGTTGGTCTTTGGGCGTTCTAATCTGGCGAGAGGATTATCGTTTTTATTGCTCATTGACCGACGTCAGGCCGCGATTGAAACTCGCTCAAAGGGAATATCGTCAAAATGCGTCATCGTCTTAAACGACCGGAACCGCTCGTTTATCTCAGGATAATCGAGGCCATCGACACGCTCGGTGCCGAATTTCTCGACGTTAAACGATGCCATCACCGAGCCGTAGATCATTGCCCGCCGGAGCGTTTCGTCCGATATCTCTTTTTGAGCGGCGAGATAGCCCATAAATCCCCCGGCAAAAGTGTCGCCCGCGCCGGTCGGGTCAAAAACGGATTCGAGCGGATAAGCCGGTGCGACGAAGTAACCGTCGCGTGTGAATAACGTTGCGCCATATTCGCCGCGTTTGATGACGACAGCTTTCAGTCCGAGATCCATAATTGTCCGGGCGGCCTTGTAGATGCTCGGCTCGTCGGTAAGCTGGCGTGCCTCGGCATCGTTTATGATCACGCAATCGACGGCCTTGATGGTGTCGATCACGGCGTCTTTCATCGATGAGATCCAGAAATTCATCGTATCCATCGCCACGAATTTCGCGTCTTCACACTGCTCCCGGACCTGTTTTTGCAGCATCGGCAGGATGTTTGCAAGAAACAGAAAGTCTGCATCTCGCGAAATATCCGACAGCTTCGGATCAAAGGTCTCGAAGACATTTAGCTGAGTGTCGAGCGTGTGGGCGGTATTCATATCGTAATCGTACCGGCCCTGCCAAAAGAAGGTCTTACCCTCGGGCACGATCTCGATATCGTCGGTATTGATGAAATGGCGTTTGAAAACGGCCCATTCTTCGTCGCCAAAATCGCCGCCGACAACGCCGACCGCATTCACATCAGTGAAAAAGCTCGCCGACAGCCCAAAGTGCGTCGCCGCACCTCCAAGTACCTTATCCCTTTTTCCAAAGGGCGTTTCCAACGCGTCAAACGCGACCGAACCTACAACTGTCAATGACATAATGATTCAGAATTCAGAATTCAGAAGTCAGAAGTTAGAATTAAGAAGAAACGAAACAGCGAACGACACAAGGCTGCTGAAGTCTGACTTCTGACTACTGACTTCTTAAGATTTTACACTCCAAGGCGGGTTTTTGCGATTTTCGCCTGCATGAAAAAGGCAGATATTGTTACCGTTTTGGTCTTTGAAATAAGAATGATGCCAGAGCCAGGGCCAGACGTTCGAATAGAGATCGTAACCTGATTGGGGTTCATTTAGGGCCGGAGGACCTTAAGTGTTTTTGCCGCATCATCGCGATACTTGCTTTCGGGGTATTTATCGACAATGGTCGAGAGGTACGCGACGGCATTTTCCTTGAGCTTGGCGGGCTCGTACTTTTCCATGTCCTTTTCCGTTTTCGGGTCGATTTTTTGGTTGCCCTTGCCCTCGGAAAGGTAATAGCTGGACATTCCGGCGATATACAAAAACTCGTCTATTTTAGAAAACTCAGGATATGCCGCATAAGTTTCTTCAAACCGCATCAGCACGCCCTTATAGGCCTTTTTCAGCTTGTAGGCATTCCACGCGACGTCGAGATTGTGTTTTGCGTCAGCCTCCATTAACGGGTCCCGCTCGATGGCCATCGCAACGTTTCGCTGAGCCATCGCTGTAGAACCGACACTGAAGATCGCCGCCGCCGTGAAAATGAAAGCCAAAAATTTATGCTTCATAAGAGATAAAGATGATACTTTGCCTGCAAAGGTTTACAAAGTCCAGAGTTTGCGTTCAAAGTTTAGGGTTCAAAGCTGGCTGTATCAAGGTAGGAAAGTCGAGATCTGAAGATCGGAGCCGTCGGTGGAGATCGTGATCATGCCTTTCCCGCCCGTAGTTCGGACGTCTGCTCCGGACGTTCGCCAACGTTCGACTACCTCCGGGTGAGGATGACCGAAGGGCGAGCGGCGGCCGACCGGAATGACGGCGATCTGCGGTCTGACTGATCCTACAAACTGAGGTGTTGAAGATGTGCGGCTGCCGTGATGGGGCACCTTGACTACGTCGGCGGCGAGTTCGATGCCGGAGGATGTCAGCTCTGCCTCGGCAAGCGACTCGATATCACCGGTTAGAAGGAACGTCCGCTGGCCATATGTTATTCGCAGGACGATCGAGCTATCGTTATTCGAGAGGCCGGCCGGGCCGCCTTCGTCAGGCGGGAAGAGAACCTCGATCGTCGAATCACCCATATTCCAAATATCTCCTGCCGAGGCAAACGAAGTCTCGATCCCGCGACGGTCCAGAGCACGCCGCAATTCGTCGTAATCGGGGTCACCAACATTCACCCTGCCAACGATCGCCCTGTGTACCTTGAAATTTCTCGCGACATCGATCAGGCCCTGCATGTGGTCGGTGTCGGCGTGCGTTGCCAGGATGTAATCGATCTTTGAATAGCCGCGTTCCCAAAGAAATTCCGACACGACCGACTCGCCGAGGCGTCTGATGTCCGGTTCGAACGGTTCCATTTCGTCATCGTTCGAGCTGGGAAAACGCATCCTGCCGCCGCCATCGACGAGCATCGTCCGCCCGTCGGGAAATGTGACCAGAGCGGCGTCGCCCTGGCCGACGTCGAGAAAATCGATCTTCAGACGGCCATCAGGCCGGGGAGCGCTAAAAGGATGAAAAATGATCAGCAAAAACAGGATCGCCGCCGCTGTGCCGGCACCGGCAAATAGCGGTTTCAGAGGTTTCATTGTCCGCATCGGGTCCCAACGATACAAGCCGATCGCCAGTATGATAAGGGCCACGAAATAAAGTAAATAAATAATGCTCGCCGGGCCTGCGTAAGCCGGCATTCTCAGGGCCGACCACGAATGGCCGGTCATTAATCGTGGAAGCAACAGCAGCAGCCAGTTAAACGCCTCCGCAAGCACGAAGATCGGTGCCGCGAGCAGCGGGCTGATATTTTTCAGTATCGCCGCGATCACGACGGCGAAGCTCTCAAGAGCAATAAGGAACCCGACCCAGAGATTAAGCACGATCGAAACCAGCGAAACCCGGTGAAAGTAAATCACGAGCAGCGGCAACATGCAGATCTGAACGGCCAACGAAACGAGGAAGCCCTCGGTCAGATACCGCAGTACTTTTTGGACAGAACCTTGGATACGGCGAGGCTGGTAGGGCGATTTGAAGAGCGATGCAGACCAAAGATGCCGTTTGGTCTCGAATCTCCACACTTCGTCATTCCAGTACAACGTTTCGCAAAATCGCCTGAGCTTATCAGGAACCGTCGGCGGAAAAGGAGTTTCGGCCGTTGGCGACCATGTGCCGACCCTCCGCATTCCGTCGATAAGCGGATACGCAACCGCGATGATCGCAGCGACGCTGACAAAGGTTAGGTGAAACGAGGGATTAAAAAGGTCGGACGGACGCCATACAAGCAGGATCAATGAGCAAGTTCCCAGCGAATTGAGCATACTCGCCGGCCTGTAAAGTACGTACGAGAAAAGGACGATCGTAAACATGATCGCCGCCCGCACAACCGGCACATCGGCACCGACAGCTAGCGTGTAAGCCCACAAAATGCTGGCTGTGACGAGAAACTGGATCCAACGGTTTCGAGTAAATCCACGGACGATCAGCAGAAGAATGCCGCCGATGAACGTAATGTGCAGGCCCGAGATCACAAGCACGTGAAACGTCCCGCCTTCACGAAATACCTCTGCCGTTTCGCGATTGAGAAAGTGTTTATCGCCCAGCAGGGAAGCGGTCATTATACCGGCGGCTGTCGGGCTGAGCTCGGTGATGAAATCATTTATAAGCAGTGCTCTCTGTTCGAAAATCCAGGCGAGGGGTAGAAAGACGATTTCATCGGCAACGTGCTCGATGAGGAGAGAGCTTTTTACAGATCCGCCGGCGTCGATCCCCATCTGGTCGAGAAGTTCCGTCCTGCGGAGTACACCGGGATTTAGAAACTCATCTTCGCGTTCGAGAATGCAGGTGACGATGATACGAGAGCCGTATTTTAGAGTCGGAGTCTCTACACCGTTTCTGCTGATGGGCAGGAAAACGCGGACCTTACCCGAGACATCCCGGTCTGTGCCGCGGTATCTCAGCCGATTGGTTCGGATCGTAAGGAATTCGCCTTCCGCCGAAGGCTCAGCGCCGCTGGTGAGAACCCCTTCGACCTCGACAGGCTGCCCTGAGGTGATCTCTCCTCTGTCAAAAAGGACCTTGATGCGGTCGGGCCTTACGCTATGTTTTTCGGCGATTCCGGTGACAGCACCCGCGGCTGCGAAGGCTAGAAAAATGAATGCCGTGGCCAGCGGTGACCGACGCAGGAAGATTGCAGGGATCGATAACGCTACACTCACACCGGCCGCCCAGGCCAAGCTTATTTCAATCAAATGCGAAGCTCCGATACCGACAGCAAAAAAGGCCGCGAGCCAAAAGACGGGAATAAAGCTGTATCGGGTGGGAACCGCAGCGGCCATCGTGTTGCCCTTACCTCGTTCGTATTAGATCGCGGATCTCGATAAACCGCGTTTCGCTAACACCGCGGATCAGCATTAATTGCTCAGGCCGGCGAAAGGGGCCATTCTCTTCGCGAAACGCAACGATCGACTCCGCAGTCTTGCGGCCGATATTGGGTAATCGGTCCAACTCCTCGATGGATGCGGTGTTGAGATTGATGGAATTAGGAAATGGCGTTTGATCGGCATCGTTCGGATATTCGACACGGGTCGAACACGCGACTGCAGCGAACGCCAAAAGTAGGAATAGGATACGAACCATACGGACGATTGATCTCAACGGCGAAGAACCCAGTCGCTACCGCTCCCGGTTCTGACCTTCTTAACCGAGCACGGACTATTGCTCGTTCTCCATCTCCGAGATATCTTGCACGTCATCATAGGCCTTTTGCAAGATAGGGCGGGCGCGGGTGGATCCGTCCATTTCGCCGATGTAGCCTTCGCGGACCATGGCGTCGAGGATGGCGGCGGCGCGGCCGTAGCCGATGCGGAGGTGGCGTTGGAGCAGCGATGTGGAACCGCGTTTTGCCTGCACCACACATTTGAGGGCGTCATTAAAGAGCGGGTCGCGGCGGCCCGGAAGATCTCCGCCATCGTCGAGTTCGTCTTCGCTCTTGGTGATGGTCGTGTCATATTCGGGCCGGCCCTGGTCCTTGATAAAATCGACGACCTTTTTGATCTCGGCCTCGTTTACAAATGCACCGTGAACGCGTGTGACCTGCGAATTCCCCGGAGGCAGAAACAGCATATCGCCGCTTCCCAAAAGGCTCTCGGCACCATTGCCGTCGATAATCGTTCGCGAATCTACCTTGCTCGACACGCGGAACGAGATACGCGATGGGAAATTTGCCTTGATAAGCCCCGTAATGACATCCACCGATGGACGCTGTGTCGCGAGTACGAGGTGAATGCCGACAGCACGTGCCATTTGAGCGAGCCGCGTGATCGATTCCTCAACCTCTTTGCC
>JBGTCF010000395.1:0-20885 GCA_041748975.1 Pyrinomonadaceae bacterium | reverse complement strand
GTCGCACCTCACCTGATCAGAAAGGTCTACAACCGCGACGGCAGCCTGCTCGAGGAATTTGAAGGTACCAGCTCGAAGGTCACCAGCGAATACGTCGCACTGACAATGGTTCAGATGCTGAGAGGCGTCACCTCGGGCGGTGGAACTGCCCCCGGGGCAAACGCCGCCGGCCATCAGCTTGCCGGAAAGACCGGGACGGTAAATTCTCATACCGACGTTTGGTTCGTCGGTTTTACCCCGACATATGCCACCGGTATTTGGATGGGCAATCCGCTGCGAAAAGAATCTCTCGGTTCGGGAATGACGGGCGGTGGCGGCGCCTTGCCGTACTTTAATGCCTTTATGAGTCAATTCATGAAGGACAAGCCGAAAGACACCTTCCCGGCCCCGCCGCCGATGCCGGCCGATATCAAGCGCGAGAGCGAATTGAGAAAGCGAGAGGAACTCGAGAAACTGCAGGAAGCGGACTCTAGCGCCCGCCGAACCGGCATTGCGTTTACGCCAGCGACTCAGATCGATCCGGATGCTCCGCTGCCGGGCAGCGATACCAGCGAACCTGTGAAACAACCGGAAAATCCGGTTCGGCCTGTAGAGCAGCCCGTGGAACGGCCGCCGTTACCAAGACTTCCGACGCCGCAGCCCACCGTCAAACCTCAGCCCCAACAGGAGAAACCTGACGGGCCAGCTAGAAAAGGAAAGAAAGGAGACGGGTAACTTTTCGACGCGAGAGAACCTGGGATTGTGAGACGCTGCGTCTCTCTTAACGCGTAAATTCCCCTAGATAATAAGGCAGCATCTTCCGCCACCAGACCCAGTCGTGGTTGACGTCGTGGCCCCATACGTCGAGGCGATGCGGAATGCCCTTGCTGTGAAGCAGGCCTGAGAATTCGCGGCTGCGGTCCGGGGCTTCGTATGAACCCTGTCCGGTGACGATGACGATCGAATCCGCCTTCTGCAGCCGAGGAAGGTGAAAATCATCGTTCAGGTTCTTGAGATACATCATCGGGTTGTTGAAATAAACGTTGTCGTCGAAGTAGCTCTCAAGGTAATTGTAGATATCGTAGCTGCCGCTCATTGCGATCGTGCCGCGAAACTGATCGGAGTGCTTGAAATAAGTGTTTGCTGCTAGAAAGGCTCCAAGACTGGCACCTGTAGTCAGCGGCCGGGCGTCGGGCCCGCATTCATTGCGAATCAACGGCAGAACCTCGTCGAGGATATATTTGTCATACCGCTCGAGCATCTCGACCTTCCAACCGGGATGCGATTCTTTATTGAGAAGGCTGTAACGGTTGACCGAATTTATCGAATAGGCACGGATCAGCCCCGCCTCGATAAAATCCTTGATCGCGTCGACCAGGTAAAACCGCTCGTATTCGAGCTCAGCCGCCGCCGCCGTCGGGCCCCTCAACACCGGATAACCCGCATGCCCATAGGCAACAAGCGGCATTTCCATTCCAAGATTGTGGCTGAACCACGAAGTTGTATCACGTCGCATAGAGTGTCAAAAGCCTGCCGCGTGTCGGTAGCCCGCACGTGAGTAAGGGCACAGGGTCATTATTTGAAAAACTTGGGATTAAGCAAAGTTCGCCAGCGACTGCAAACTACTTGGTAACCGTTATCTCCCTCGTCGTCGAATTATAACCGCCATTGTCGACGACATTGCCGTCCTTATCGACGAGTTCGAGCTTGACCGAGTGTTTGCCGGCCGTCCAGCCTGACAGCCAGATCGGCCCCCATTTCTCGACGTATTTCGCTTCGCCGCCGTCTACCGAATAGCGAACGCGATATTCACCTCCGTCGCCCGTCAGCTTTGCGTTGGCCAGCCAGAAATCGATCATGATCGCATCGGCATCCGTTCCTTTATAGTCGCCCTTGGGCCGGCTGTATGTGAGCAGCGGCTTGGCAGGATCGACCTTGCCTGCGGTACTTGCCGGTATTTCCTTGCCTTCGGGTGTCGGAGCGGTGTTGGCGTTTGAGACGGCGTTGGCCATCGTGTTGCCGTTTGCGGTAGTCGTCGGTTTGGTCGTGTCGGCCCCACCGTCCTTTACGGTGAACGTTACCATCCGGAAGGCTCCCTCGTTCTTATAGCTTTCGTGCCATGGCCGCGACGGGAAAACCCGCAGCGTGTGCTCGCCGTCCGCGACGTTTCTCAGTTCAAATTCCTGATCGAGATTGTAATATGCCTCGTACGGCTGATTGTCGAGGATCACATGGATGTGGTTGCCCATCTTGGTCGCGGGGTCCATTCCCGGCATGTAGCCCTTCAGGTCGCCGGCCACGGAAAGTTTGACCTTGACGGTTGAGCTTGCAACCGTCGAGCCGGCTTCGGGCGCGACTATCTGTATCGTCGGCTGAGCCTCGTCCTGTTGGCCGCGCGCCGCCATCTGTTCTTTCAGGCTCGCCGGTCGTTCCGTAACCGTCAGGTTCTGCACAGCGGGTGTTGGCGAAGCGGCTGTGTTGGTGTTGCTGGAATTGGCCTGATTTGCCTGCGGAGTTTCGCCGCAGCCTGTCAGAAATAAAGCTAATACAAATAACGGTAGTATTCTCAAAATTCTCATATTTCGTTCCCTTTATAGTAAATATGCTATCCCGCCGCTGCGGTTATACGATTTCCTTCATTCGCGTATTTCCGCGAAATTCGCGGGCAAAATTCTTAATTGCGCCCTGTTGGTACTCAAACAAATCACGAAAATTCGCCTCGAGCCGGTCCTCGACCTCCTTCATATCGATCTCGCGGCCGAGTAGCCGGTCCATCGATGTCACGGGCTCACCCTCGCAGGCGATGATCCAGTTGTAATAGCTGAGGTCGGTATTCACGTTGAGTGCAAAACCATGCGTGGTCACCCATCGTTTTATGTGGACGCCGATCGCGGCGACCTTGCCCTCGATGGTGTGCACGCCGGTAAGCCCCTCGATCCTAAAGGCATTAATGCCGAAATCCGACATTGTCCGGATCAGCACTTCCTCGAGATCGCGAACATATCTATGAACATCCTTGCGGTCCGGTGAAAGGCTGATGACCGGATAACCGACGACCTGACCGATTCCGTGATAGGTCACGCGGCCGCCTCGGTTTATCTCAAAAACCTCGACCCCGAGACTCTTCAGGATCTGGGTTGTCGCAAGCACGCCGTCGGCCTTGGAGCGCCGGCCGATCGTAAAAGTATGCGGGTGTTCCAGGAGCAGCAGATGATCGCGGTACCGGGCCTCGATCACGCCCGACTCAAGCTCCTTCTGCAGATCCAGCGCAATTGAATAGCCAACGCGTCCGAGCCTGCGAACTTCTAAATATTTCTGAGTCATTACGACTATGTTAAGATTTTTAAGTACGTTTGAACAGGAAGAAAGGTTATGAAAAAACTCAGTATAGCGTTTGCCGCCGGGCTTTTGTTGGTTCTCCTCGCGGGTTCCGGCTATGCTCAGCGAAAGACAGCCAGAAAACCCGCACCCAAGAAACCCGTGCCTGCAGCTAAGATCATTCCACCCCTCGAAGTTCGTGCAGCGCGCGAAAAGGTGGAGATTCAGGCCGACAATCTCAACCGTTTTGTCGATGTTCTCGGCCCGATCGCGCAGGGAATCGAGGACGTCGAAGCATCGGCAAAAACCAAACCGCTTCCGCCGAAGACCGCTGAGCGAAACCGGGCAAATAAAGAAAAGGTGATCGAGGCGATCCGAAACTTGCGTGCCGGCCTCTTGGTCCTGGAAACCGAATTCCGCACAAAACCCACTCTGAAAAAATATCTGACGAGCATCGATGGAATTACCGATCTCAGTGCCGAATCGGAAGACTCCGCCATCGCGGGCAATTTCGTTGCCTCCAAAGACCCTTTGCGCGACATAGCCAAAAAACTGGCCGATACACTCGCGGTCCTCCCAAGATAGCCCGGTTGAAAGGCCGTCTTCTAACCACAATTGAGTCAGGCGAACGGGGGCAGGCTGGAAAGTCTTATTATTTCGGTGTCTCTTTATTCGGGAATATCTAAGTGACAACACCTTGGGGCGCAAATGTGCAATCGCCGAATTTTCTTTGAAAATACGGGTAAGTGGATTATGCTCTTAGCCTATCGATCACTTTCAACGTTTGTAACGAGAAAACGACGAAATATTTCCGAAATATGGTTTTTTGTAAATGGAAATAACGCCCCCGACCAGATATCGTTTTGATGGCGTTGAGATCGATCTGCTTCGCGGGTGTGTATCCAGCGGTGGAAGGGAACTCCATCTTCGGCAACAAGCACTTAACGTCCTAATTTATCTGATCGAGAGACGTGATCGCCTGGTTCGAAAGAGCGAGCTTTTCCAGGCGGTTTGGCCCGATACATCCGTTACCGACGATGCCCTGGTCCAATGTATAAAGGAAATAAGGCGTTCGCTGGGTGACGAAACGCGTACGCCTAGATTCGTCAAGACCGTTCCGAAACTGGGATACCGTTTTATCGGCAATGTAGAGGAGATCTCTCCGCCGGTCGATGCTGCGGTTTTACAATTGGGCATTGGAAGGCATTCCATGTTGGGTGGTTCTGGCGTCAAGATGTCGTTGGCCGGGGGCTTCCTTGTGCTGCTGATCGTAATTGGCATTTATTTCCTCTGGCAGTCGGGATCGCAGCAGGTCAACACTTCTTCGTCCCTAGCCGGGCGCAAGACCGTGGCAATACTGCCATTTGAAAATCTTTCATCAAACAAGGACGCCGAATGGCTGCGTGATGGGCTTCCCGATATGCTCAGCGCGGGTCTGTCGGATCAGGAAAACCTCCTCGTAATTAATCCCGAATCGATCAAGCAGATCGAGGCTGGGTCGAATGCAACCGATTCCTTTTTTTCAAGGCCCAGTAAGGCAAATATTGTCATCAGCGGCAATTTCGCTTTGCTCGGAGAACGTCTGCGCGTGGATGTTCAGATCCACGAAGCGGGTGGGCAGCTAATGGCCAGTGAAAGTATTATTGTCGAAAAAGCAGAGCGGATATTGTCAGAGATCGATCTTCTGTCACTAAAAATATCAAAACGCCTGGGAGGAAATCGGGATGACAGGCCGCCGCTCGAGAGCGTCATGACCGACGACCTCGAAGCCTACCGGTTTTACACGCTGGCTGTGGATAGGGCCAACCGGCTCGAAAACAAAGACGCTATCGAGCTTCTGAAGCATTCTATATCGATCGATCCCGATTTTGCGATGGCCTATGCCCGTATCGGATACGCGTATTCCGTTACATGGGGACAGCCCGAAAACGGCAAGCCATACCTGGAAAAGGCATTCAGGCTTTCCTCACGCCTCACCGAAAAAGACCGGATGAATATCGCGGCATGGTATGCATTGGCTAATTTGGACTTTGATTCTGCAATTGCATGCTACCGTCAGATAATCGATAGATTCCCGTTTGAGATCGAAGCTTACTGGCGCTTGGCCCGATTACTGACCGGCGAAGACAAACGACAAGAGGCTGTCGAGATCCTTAGGAATGGCATCACCCTCGAGCCCGAATCAAAAGATCTCTACAACACGCTCGGCGGAATTCTAGCGACACTCGGCCGGCATGAAGAGGCGATCTCCGCTCACGAAAGATATGTTCATTTAGCTCCTGCCGAGCCTAACGCGTACGATAGCCTCGGGCTTTCTTACCAGTGGTCGGGCAACTATGAAAAGGCGACAGAGAATTTCACAAAAGCATTAGATCTAAATCCCGGCTTTGAGATTGCGTTGATCCACCTGGCAAATACCAGTTTAAGACAGGGGAAGTATCGTGCCGCAATCCAGTTTTACGAACGATACATTGACATAGCACCGTCTGAGCTCGAAAAGGCGCGGGGTTACGATTCCCTCGCATTTGTCCACCTGCGAAAGGGCGATCTCGCCGCTGCCGAGGCGGCCGCATCGAAGGCAATGGCGATCAATCCCGATCTGACATGGCATTCCTATGAGATCTCTATAATAAAAGGGCGGAGGCCCAGGGCGCGTTTTCTCGAACAACAGGTCTTGAAAGAAATAAAAGGGTCGGATCGCGGTGCAAGAGTGAATCGGCGACCCGAGCTCTACCGGCGGGGGATCGTGGCTCTCAATAATAAACAGAACGAGCGGGCCATCGAGTATCTTAAAGAATCGATCAGATATGCCCCGATAGCCTGGAACTATGCCGATTACGAGGATGGCCTCGGCCGTGCCTATCTGGAACTCGGCAATTACAACGAAGCCATCAACGAGTTTAACCGTGTCCTCGGAACCTCACCCAATTATCCGCTCGCCCATTATTTCCTCGCCAATGCATATTCGGCTATTGGGCAAAAGGATGCTGCGATGGAAAATTACAGGATATTTCTTGATCTCTGGAAGGATGCCGACCACGATCTGCGTGAACTTCACGTAGCACGTAAATTTGTGCAATCCACTTCGGCGACATGAAATCGAATGTCTCGCCCTGATCGTCCCCCGTCTCGATCCGGCCGCTAGCAAATACTCAGGTTCCCTACTCGTCATCGGTCACTGTTTACCTTTTACTCGCAGGAGCCCCAGATGCTGGCGGATGAACTGCTCACCTTCGGCCTCGATGACTTCGCCGTTGACGATGTGTGTTTTTCTGATCAGGGTGTCGCCCGATCGTTCCATTCGTGACGGATCGAGAAAGATGTACCAGGGTGATCCCCACCTGCGAGTGTCGCCCGTCGAGCGGCGATATTGGAAGTGGAGCGTCTTTTCGCGGTCGCTGCGGCTCTCGGATTCGAAGACGGCGGGAAAGGGTATACCGAGGGCATCGAGATTGGCCTTCATCGACGGAAGCGGATCATATTCGCCGACGGCGATAATGCCAAGTCCGGCAGGACCGTATTTTTCGTGAAAACGCTTCAGTATCGGGGCGTCGAAACGCCAGTTGCCGCACCACGGAGCGTAGTAGACGACCATGACGAGCTTTTTCCCGCGGGTAAAGTCCCTCAGGTTCAGTTTTTCACCGGTTCGGATATTCTTGTATGTCCAGTCCTTGTAGCCGATCTCTTTTTCTATGAGCGGAGCTTGTTCATTCTGGCCCAAGGCAAGAGTCATGCTCGACAGCAAAAAGGTCAGTGCGAAAATGCCTTTGATGGGTGAAAACGTCATAGGTTTATTGGGCCATTTTTCAGATGCTGAGTGGCAGAGAAAAGGATGGCAAACTGTTTTCACACCAAAGGTTGTTTTACGAAGAGAGATACCTCCGTCGCCGGCGCGACGGGAACTTGCTCGACCAGTGGACAATATTGAGATAGATGCCCGTCAGCGCCGATAGTGCGGCAAGGGCCGAGAAAAGCAGCAGCAATGCCACTTGCCAAGTGCCGGCGAAGAAATAAAAGTGGGCCTCGCGAAAGAAACGAGTCTTCAGCGTCGGAGGTGCGGAATGTCGTGCTTCGCCGGTCGCGGCATCGATGAATATAGAATCGGCTCCCAGTCCACCGATCGATTGATATTGCGGCCTGCCGTCCTTCATCAACAGGGTGAGGGCAGTTGTTGGCAGCGGCTTACCGGCAAGTTCACTTGCCTTGGCCATTGCGTCCGACGGCGACACCACGACGCGAGCCGTATCGATCTTCTCGACCGCGCCGCCCTCGACCGTATTTGGCAGCGCATATAGAAAGCCGCTCAGCGCCCATGCGAGGACGGGAATCGAGACGACAATACCCAGAACCAAATGAAGCTGATAAATATATCCTTTCATCCTTTTTACCTTGACTGCAACAGGTTAGCACAGTTGAATATCTGGATTCACAGCCCATGCCGCACCGATCGCCGCGATTCGAATCCGTGTATTTCTATGCTAATCTGTGATCAGTATCCTATGAGCGATCTAACCACAGTCTCGGACATATTCAGGCGGGCATTGGAGATGCGTAAAGAAGATCCAAATGCCTCGTATAAAGATGTTGCCAGGCAGATAGTCAGTGAATTCGGCGGAAAGGCTTTCCCCGACACGGCTTTCCTTACAATTCCGGAGTACGACAACATCGTGCCTCAGGAAGACTGGACGGCAGGCTTGCCCGTGGTGCTTCGCGGTATCCACAACGAAGACTGGAACGATCTCGCCCACGGGATCATTATCAGCCTCGAACAAGTTGAGAATTACCCGATTCAATCCGGCCGCGAAGACGACCCTTCAAAGGAATGGCGAAACCGCAGTAAACGCATCGCCGGAGAGGAAGAAAAGGTCATGGATACATGGATGCCCGCCGATCTGATGGACATGGCTAGACGCAACGTCAAGACCTAGCGGTTACTTCGACGCGGAGCCCGTCGATGGCTTCCAAGATCTCACAGGGCGGCGAAAACTTGCCTACTTCCAGCTGAAAATCGACATCATCCCAGTCAGGATAAAAATGCGTAAGCATCGCTCGCCGCGGACGAGCCTTTCGTATAAGGTGCGTCGCCTCGGCGAGTTCAAGGTGTTTTTTCTGCGGTTTGTCGCGAAGGTAGGTACATTCCAAAACAAAAAGATCGACGCGGCTGGCGAATGCGGCAATAGTGTTGTCAAAGCCCGTGTCCGCCGAAAAGACAAAAGTCGCCCCATCGGTATCACGCAGATGTATTGCATAGCTCTCATGGGTATGCGGGGTCGACATTGCCACGGCGGCAACTCCCTCGACGATCTCAAATTCTTCTAGTGCATCGATTTCAACGATCTCGACAGGAAACGGTTGTTCGAGCAGTTTGTAATTGTGGACGTCATTAAAGCGAGTGATCAGCTTTTTCAGCCCTTTCGGGCCGAATACCTTTAGCGGTTTTTTGCGCTTTTTCATCTCATCCGCATGCTTGACACCGGCAAAGAACGGGCCAAGGCCGCCGCAGTGGTCCATATGAAAGTGCGAGATCCAGATCGCGTCGAGTTCATGCCAGGGCAATTTTTCCTGGGCCATCCGCATCGGGGCAGTTGCTGAACAATCGAGCAGAATATTGCCGTTCGCGGTTTCCAGCCAGTACGCAGAGCTGCTCCGCGCAGGATGCGGGATTGTCGATCCGGAACCGAGCACCGTGAGTTTCATAGGTTTCAGGATATCAGGACGTAATAGCGGCGGCTAGACTCTAACTGCACCGAATGGGAATTGTGATAGATTTAGTCAATGGATCAAGTTGATATTTTAGCCGTATTTGCACATCCCGACGATGTCGAACTCACCGTCGGCGGAACGCTGCTGAAGATGAAGAGTCTGGGTTATAAGACCGGTGCTCTCGACATCACGGCCGGTGAGATGGGCACTCGCGGAACGATCGAGGGCCGAGCGAAAGAATCAGAAAAAGCCGCCGTAATACTACAACTCGATGTTCGCGAAAATCTCGGGCTGCCCGATGGCCATGTCTTTGTCACCGATGTCGAGAGAATAGCGTTGGTGCGGGCCCTGCGCCGCCTCAAACCGCGGGTGATCCTAACGCATCAGGATGATGACCCACATCCGGACCATTGCCACATTGCCCAACTTGTTCGTGAATCGGCACGACTGTCAAGCATGCTGCGATTCGATGATGAGTCCGGCAGTGAGAAGATCGCGGTACCCCATGTGGCCTACAATGTCTTTTCACGCCGAGTTCTACCGTCGTTTATTGTCGATATATCCGATTTCCTCGATGAGAAGATGGCCGCGATCCGCGCGCATAGTTCGCAGTTTTTCGATCCGAACTCGAATGAACCGGAGACGAGACTTACTTCCGCAAGCTTTCTTGAAGAACTCGAGAACCGTTCGAGGTATTTTGGTTCCCTGATAGGCGTTGCGGCCGGCGAACCTTTTTATGTCCGTGAAGCCCTGAATGTTGAAGACCCGATCGAGCTATTGACCCGGCCAATGAACCTTTATTCCTGAACCTATGCATCCCCCTGCCCCCGAAGAGATCGAGCTTAATAAGAAACGAGCCGTGCTGGAACGGTTAACGGACTGTCTCGCCGACAGCGAAGAGGAAATGACCGATCTTCGTGCGGATCTTGAACAGTTCGAGGCCCGATACACGATGGAGGTCGGACGATTGTATGCTGACCTCGATGAGATCGAGGCCCGGATCGCTGAAGAGGAGTTTAAGCTCGTTCCCGACGACGAAGAAATAAAGAAAAAGGCCGACGAGCTTCGGCGAAGGGCTGAGGAATCTGCGGCCCGCGCAGAGGGAGCCGAGGCGAAATTAAATATCAAATGGCAGCCGACCGTTGAGGCCAAAAAGGCATATCATAAACTGGCCCGCACGATTCACCCCGACCTTGCCTTAGACGCTGCTGAGAAAGAAAAACGCCATGGCCTGATGTCCCAGCTCAACCATGCATATTCGACTGGAGACCAAACAAAACTCAATAAGCTCGTCGAAGATTTTCGGAACAGCCCTGACCTCGTTGAGGGAGATTCGATCGGCGATGAACTTGTACGCGCAATCCGACAGATCGCGCAGATAAGAATTAGGCTCATTGAGCTTTACGACGAAAAACAAGCGGCTGAACTTTCGGAGCTATACTTTTTGCGGGAGAAGATCAGAAGAGAAACGATCGAGGGCCGCGACGTGTTAAAACAAATGGCAGCGCGTACTTCAGCTCATATCAAAAAATCAGCACGGCGGCTGGAGAATCTAAAAGCAGTAAACAAGGCGGCCGAGGAACATGTAAAGGAAAAATATGGAATGGATATTTCGGGCTTTCGATAAATGTCAGTAACTGAGAGCCTCAACGACCATTCTGCCGTCAGCGTCCTTGCCCGTCCGGCAAACCCCCACGATCTTGCCAAGAACCTGAATCTTGTTTTCGTCAAAAAGCTCCGGCTCATCGTCACCGGCCTCAAGACAAACGATGCCGAATTCACTGTCGTAAAAGCCGCAGGACACCGCTCTACCGTCTAACTCGGCAACGGCAACCAGATCGCCGCGTCGGACCTCAGCCGGGATTACTATTGCGAGTGAACCACTAGGAACGCCGATGGCCGACAGCTTTTCGGTGTGGATCCAAACGCCCTTGTAATCATCAAGCTGCGAGAACGTCTTTGGCAGTATCAACTCAAGTTCGCCAGGCTCTACTGCCTGCGGAATGTTTTCGAGCCTGTGTTTTTCATTTAGAGAAGCGGTGAAAACGTCGATAACATCTTTGGCGGCAGAATCGCCATTCTGGACCCGGGTGATGTTTACCGCGTCGATCAAACTCAAAATGGCATCCGCCAATTTATCGTCGAACAACAGGATTCTGGACCTAGTCAAGTGGGCTTCAGCCAGATCGGCCGATACTTCACCACTACAAAGCATCTTTATCGACCGGTCGGCCATTCTCAGAGCCAGGTCAAATTTGCCCTCGGCCAAATAAATTTGAGCCTTTGTATCCAATGTTGATGCCTCGCGTGTACGGTCCTTCAGCCGTTTATAAAGTTTGATCGCCTGATCCGCCGACTCTTGTGCCGCAACGAAACGTCGCTCAAGTTTGTACAATTGGGCAAGGTTGTTATAAACCGTTCCGAGGTAGGTCAGGTGTCGAGATCTTTCATGGAATAACCGCGCAAGGCTCAGATACCGCATCGCATCGGCCGTTCGGGAAAGCTCATTAAAGGACAGCCCGAGGTTGGTACAAAGACTACCGTTAAGAAAAGCGTCACCGTGTTTACGGAAGACGCTCTCTATGGCAAGACAATTTGTAACGTTTTCTTCGTTCCGCCCCGTTGAAAGAAATATTAGGCTCTTAATGACCTCGGAATATAGACGAGCATCGCTCGAAAGGGGAAGATCTTTGGATAAAGCTTCCTCAACCCAAACAAGAGCCTCTCGAAATTCGCCATTCCGCCAATAGGAAAGAGCGATATAATTCTCACACTCTGCGATTTTTTCGGTGTTTCCCGGTTCGGCAAAGTGCTCTCTCGCTCGAGTTAACAGGTCTCGGGACCTCTCCTGAGAACCGGCCATAGAATGCCTATAGCCGTAAAACCCGATCAAGCTTCCGTACCGCAGCAGGCCCTCGGCATACTGCTCAGTTGTCGCGTTCGGAAGTTCGGGGGAGAAATTAACATCTTTCCAATCTTCGCCAAACAAAGCCAGTGCATCTTCATAACGGCCGGATCGCTCAAGCTTCATAAGCTTTTGAGCGGTCAAGGTCGATTTGGCTGCGGGGATGAGGAGATTCGACATAAGGTCGTTAACGGATTCGATGTATTATATGCGCGATGTTTAATTGCATCAAGAATAAAAATCAATTGGAGAAAAAAATGAAAAACACTTTATCGATAGTACTTTCACTCGCCCTTTTCGCATCGGTTGCATTCGCCGATGGGAATCAGGGTAACGGCGGCCGTTGCTCAGGCGAAGGCTGCCCGCCTCCACCCTGCGAAGTCAACTGTGATCCCCTTGCATATCAGAGCAGCGATGAGGTCGAAGTGATCGAATCGAGTGATGAATCGGTCATCTTCTTGATCGAAGAGTACTGGCTCTTCATTTACTCGATATTGTAGAGTGCCATTCGATCAGGGCTGATCTCTGGACGAGACGAGTGTTTCGTTCTTAACTTTTTCGGACAGCAGATCGCTTGATCGCAAAATTACGGGTGTAGTTTGAGCTATGCCGGACCTTTCGGCCATCTCATTTACTACTTCCACACAGATACGCCTGACAAATGTCTCCATTTCGCCAGTAGCTAGGGGTGTGCCTGCAGGCATCGCTTCATCAATAAATTTTTTTCCGCGGCCGGTCAACAGCCAGTCTATTGAGTAGGGGGTGCGATCGGCTATTGCCAGGAGCACAGTTGCATTCGGCAGCCGTCCTGACAAATAGTTCTTGGCCGCCTGGTACGAAATATTCAACAATCGTTGAACCTCCGAAGGTTTCGCAGAACCGCAGGTCTCAATAAATCGATCTATATATCCGTCATTTTCCGTCATTTTTTAACATTTGCATTTTGGACTTGACATGATTACTCGATTGTGTAAAATTTACACGTTCGTTCAATGTTTTAAGTATATCTAAGACATTCAAAATCTCAAACCCTAAAGGGGTTCTATTGAAGATCAAGGCTTTCGCGTTTGTATGCGCCCTGCATGCGACGCGAAAATAGGGGGAAACGGTGTGGGAGACGTTTCCCCCGCTCTCATTTTAAATCGATGAACCGGCTGCGAAAGCCGACGACCATGCCCACTGGAAATTGTATCCACCGAGCCAGCCGGTCACGTCGACGACCTCGCCTATAAAGTAAAGTCCGGGCACCTTTTTCGATTCCATAGTTTTAGAGGACAACTCATCTGTCGACACACCGCCAAGCGTAACTTCGGCGCGGTCATACCCTTCGGTCTCGCGAAATTTTACTTGCCACCGATTTAAATTCTCGCCGATCACTGTCCATTCGCCTTTAGAGATATCCGTGATTCGCTTCTCGGATAAATTGAGAGCTATTAAATGTGTTGCAAGCCGATGGGGTAAGAACTCGCTCAGGAAGTTATTGAGGTGCTTGCTGACGCCTTGTACTTGATCAGACAGAGCGGCAACATTAACATCCGGCAGCAGATCTATCTTTACGGCCTCTCCCTTTTTCCAGTAATTGGAGATCTGCAAAATAGCCGGCCCGGAGAGCCCCCGATGTGTGAAAAGTATATTTTCGCGAAAGTTGTGTTTTTCACATGAAACGACGGCATCGACTGAAACGCCTGCCAGTTCGGGGTGGCCTTTGCCCTCAATAACCATGGCGACGAGCGATGGCCGTGTTTCCACAATTTTCAATCCAAACTGGCGTGCGATCCGATAACCGAGATCTGAAGCTCCGATCTTTGCGAATGACAATCCTCCGCAAGCTACCACCAGCTTTCCCGACTCGAATCGCCCCTGGCTGGTTTCAACCATAAACGACGCATCCTTAATGACGTCCGCTACAGAGCAGTCGGTCCTGACCTCAACCCGTGCTTCGCGGCATTCGCGCAAAAGCATCTCAACGATCTGCCTCGAGCTTTCACGGCAAAAAAGCTGACCGAGTTTTTTCTCGTAGTAGGATATCTTGTGCCTTCGCACCATCTCGACAAAATCACTGGGTGTATATTGCGAAAGGGCGGATTTACAAAAATGCGGATTCCTGGATATGAAATTCTCAGGCGTCGTGTGGATATTGGTAAAATTACAGCGGCCGCCGCCCGAGACGATGATCTTTCGGCCGACCTCGGCATTGTGTTCGATAATTAGTGCTCTCTTTCCGCGTCGTCCGGCTTGTAGCGCACAAAACAAGCCGGCGGCACCGCCTCCTATGATGATTACGTCATATTTCATCTACGGGAGATATCGCTCGTGAAGGATATTGATATGATGCCGAACGTGGCCCGCCATGATATAAACCAAGGCCCGAACAGAAATGGTCTTCTCGCTGGCCGTTCCGATCCGACGAGCGGCGTCGTCAGATAGGTTACGGACCATATGCATGTTGGCACGACGCTCGAGATCGAATTCTTCGAGCAGGTCCGAAAATGAACGATTGTTCGCATTTGAATTCTCAATATATCCATCCTGCTCGAATCCTTCGAGCGGCGTTTCGTCGCCACGGGAGATACGAAGCACTCGATACGCAAAGATACGTTCGCCATCGATCAAATGGCTTAATAGTTCTTTTATCGTCCATTTACCTTCCGCGTAAGAATGATTGCCGCGACTCTCGGGCACAGCGTCAAACATAACCTGAAGCTCATGTGGCTGTGCATCGAGCTGTTCCAGCACATTGTCGCCCTCGATAAGCGAAACATATGTGTTGTAATACGGATCAAATTCGTTAATTTCCGGTCGGTTCATAATGCGGTATAGTATCAAAATCGGCTAAAATCTTCCTTGCAATACTGACAAGGTCATAATAAACAGGAGAGAAGGAACATGAAACGATTTTTGTTATTAACCACGCTCGCGGCAGTTGCTTTGCTGACCATTTCGCAGACAGGTACAGAGGCCGTAACCCCGCAATTTGCTGACAGGTTTGCACAGGATGGCAAGGTCGGTGACAGCGGTGCTTACGCGTTCGATAAGGCTCACAGCTTTATTGGCTTCAAGGTCAAACATATGGGCCTTATCGAGGTGCCCGGATATTTCCGTGATTTTACCGGCAAGGTCAATTTTGACGCGAAGGATATTTCCAAATCCACAGTGGAATTTACTGCGAAAGCGACAAGTGTGGATACGGGAGTCGAAGGCCGCGATAAACACCTACGGTCGGCAGATTTCTTCGAAGTGGAAAAGTATCCGGAGCTCACATTCAAAAGCACGAAGGTTGAGAAGAAGGGCGAAAGCTGGATGCTGACCGGTGATTTCACCCTAAAGGGAGTCACCAAATCGATCACGTTCCCATTCCAGATCTCAGGCTGGCTTCCGGCGGATCAAAGAAGCGGCGGCAAAATGGGAATTACAGCCGAGACATCGATCAACCGCCGTGATTACGGAGTAAACTACGGCAATACCCTGCCCAGCGGTGTCGCTGCACTTTCTGACAACGTTAGGATCGTGCTTCAGATCGAAGCGGGAAAAGCTCGTCCGGCTCCGGCAGTTCAGCCGGCTGATTATTAAACTACTAACACAAAAGGACGAAAGGCGATGCTTAGTATCACCTTTCGTCCTTTTGTTACACACTTTCGGCTCTTCCCAACTCGGCGAATGATGCATCGTATATCGAGTATTGCTCCCAATCTCTGTAATCAAAATGCCACCATTCGTTGGGATTGACGACAAAGCCTTCCGCCTCCATCATACGGCGAAGCATGTCGCGGTTGGCCCGCTCTTCATCAGTGCCGCCCGAATAATCGGGTGAAGCTCGTTCTGTAAATTCGTCATAGCCGGAAGGCATGGGAATGACATTTCCTGTTTGTCCGTTAAAAATTCCCAGGTCGACAGCGCAGCCGCGGTTGTGTTTTGAGCCTTTGGCGGGGTTGGCAACATACTTGCGGCGATCCGGTTCGACCACCTCCCAGAAGAGCTTTGTGATCGTCCAGGGTCGATAACCGTCATAGATCAAAAGGCCAAGGCCATTCTTCTGAAGTTGCCTGTGCACCCGCACGACGCCTTCTGCCGCCGGCCTCTGCAGAAAGGCTCGCGGCTCCGGGTAAACTGTCTTTCCAACGAAATTATCGGCCGTCGCGTAGCGAATATCGAGCTTGATCGTATTATCCAGCTTTGTTAGTTCTATCAAATCGGCCTCTCGATTGAGATCTTTCTATGGTGGCCCCGCAGCGTGCCTCATCGGAGTTTGCTTGCAGGCGCACTTGCTAACCAGGCTTGACAGGCGTTGGCTCTGGTTCTGGCTTGATATCGTCGTCGAGGATCTTTACATCTGTCCCGTATTTTTGGTAGTTTCTGAACCTGATCAGGTTGCGGCTCTCAAACCTTCGCCCGGAACTCTCTACCGTACCCCTAAAATCCGAAACTGTTGGCATTAAATACCTTTCCCCTGCTATATCGACCATGTCGTAATCGATCGACTTCGTCACGGCCTTTACTGCAAAAGTCGGTTCGATATCCGTAAGCTGGTACTCGATCCTGAGAACACGAAAGGTGTCGCGGTCCACCCATATCTTGCCTTTCTGGCCGGCCGGTGACGATTGGAGGACCGGGCCCTTCAAACCGACGCCGCCGCCCTTGTTATTCTCGATCGCGATCTCATATTCGTAAACTACTGCGCGGCGGCCACGTACCATGTCGGTAGTTAGCAGATGGAATCGCGTTTTGCTCTCCGGATTAAAGATCTTCTGAAGGTCCTCAACAAATTCGCCGCCTGAGGTTGCGCCGTCGAGACCATTATAATTACTCGACTGGGTCGAATCGGCTACTGGGGCTCCGTTCTTGGCCAGAACGCGATACTGTTCGCCCTTTTCATTGCTGTAGCTCACAGCGATTACAAGGTTGTCGTAGGGACGCCAATTGCCCGTGCCCGCAAATGCTTCGCTACGGGTGATAAGCTGCTTTACGACAAAATCCGGCATTTCCTCGACAACATTCTGTGTATTCGCCCGAGTCTTCTCAAGGATGCTGTTCGATTCGGCGTCGACCGGCATTCGCGTTCCAACCGGATCGCGACGGCGACGTTCGGCTTCCTCGAGGGCCCGCTTGAGTTCGTCATCGTTTGCACCCTTCGTCCGGGTAAGCCCGCGGAGTCCGTCGGTCACCACAAAGCTAATGCCTCGCCTTCGAAGGGTATCAATGATGTCAGGTCTTTCGGACGGATTCTTTTCTGCAGCGTAGAGCATCTTTACATACTCCGCCTGCGTCAAGGGCGTCGTCTGGCCGAATGCCGGCGGCACAAAACATAGAACTATAAAAACAAAAGCAAACTTTCTCATCTCTTTAACTGATGCAGACGCGGGCTTAATCGTTGGATAGACGAGATGGAGAGGCACTCAAACATTCTCTCATCTTACAAGTTCGGGACGATCGTTTTCCGGCCGTAAGGTCGAAGCAGGACATAGAAGTCGAAAGTAGATACATTTCGAATCCAACGTGTGGGCCATACGTGGAACTTTTCGGAGGCGAAGCTTTTCATCGGATCTGAAATTCAAACGGCAGCATTAGCATGGCTTCGCCGCGTTGCATGCGGTCCATTAGGGCGGCGTAGCGGAAAACGCGGCGGAGGTCAGCCGGCAGAGATTCGATCACCGCGGCTTGGGCTTTTTGTTCGGCTGTCGGAGCCGATCCATCGGTTGAGAGCGAAGCGTCATTTGAAAAGAACGTTTCGAGGAAAGGCCTCGGCTCGGGCAAAACGATGCGGCGGACGTCCTTGTCGGCGGGTAACTCGGCGAGCTCTTTGGCGATGGCAATTGCACGTTCAAGGCCGCCGAATTCATCTATCAGACCGTTCGCCTTGGCCTGAGTGCCGGTCCATACGCGGCCTTGGCCGAGTGTGTCGGCCTCCTCGATGCTCTTGTTGCGGCCTTTGGCGACCTTGGGCAGGAAGTTGTCAATATAGATGCTGGTTGTCTGCTGCTCCATCTTTGCGCGTTCTTCGGGCGTCCATTTATCGGTCTCGCGAAAGATCCCTGAATTTTTCCCGCGCATTATGTATTCGTTTGAAACGCCGAGCCAGTCATAAAGCCCCTTGATAACCGGCTTGCCCATGAAAACGCCGATCGAGCCGGTGATGGTCGCGGGCTCGGCGACTATCTTGATGGCGTTGCAAGCGATATAGTAACCGCCCGAGGCGGCGACGTCACCCATCGAAACGACGACGGGTTTTTTGGCCTTAGCATTCTCTAAGGCGTACCACATCATGTCGGAAGCGAGTGCTGAGCCGCCCGGCGAATCGACGCGAAGCACGATCGCCTTAATCGACTTGTCATTTGCGGCGGTATTGACCGCTTCAACGATCGTATCGGAACCGACCATTTCACCAGTTAAGGGGCTGTTGCTCGATCTTCCGATGTTTATAGCGCCGGAGGCATAAATGACAGCGACCTTTTCACCATTGTTGAGGCCGAGGCTGTCGGAAGGTATTTCGCGATAAGCTCCCCCGCGGATCGTCCGGAGCTTCTCGTCTTCCTTGTAACCGAGCTTTGTCTTAAGGTCGTTTTCGACCTGTACACGGTAAAACGCTTCGTCTATTAAACCGAGCGACTTTGCCTGAACAGCGTTGTAAGGAGCTCCGTCGACTAGCGTCTGAACATCCTCAGGTGACTTTTTCCGCGATTCGGCAACTGCCGTATTAAAGCGAGTCACGTACTCGTCGAGGATGGCGTTCGTCACTTCGCGCTGGCCTTCGGACATCTCGCTGCGGGTGAAACGGTCGGGTGCATTCTTATATTTGGGGCCGATCTGAATGACGTCGGCTTCAATGCCTAGTTTGTCTAGCGATCCCTTATAAAACGTCGCCTGCGCCGCGAAGCCATTTATATAAATATCGCCGGATGGAGGAAGAAAAACCTTATCGGCGGCGGTCGCGATATAATATTCGCGATTCATGCCGAGTTCCATATAGGCATAAGCCGGCTTGCCAGAGGTCTTAAAATCGACGATCGCATCACGCAATTCACCTGCCTTGCCCCAGCCGATCCCGGGAAAGTTGATCTCGAGCAGAACGGCGCCGATGCGCTTGTCAACTTTGGCCTTGCGGAGCTGAGCGAGAAGCCCGGTGAATGACTGCTGTTGGCTGATACCCATGGCTTTCGCCAGCGGCTCTTCCGCGACGTGATCCGGGAGATTACCTGATACGCTTAGTACGAGCACTGCATTATCGGGGACATCGGGGCGGCCCAAAGTGCGGACAGCGAAAACGAGTCCGATAATGCCGACGATCACCAAGGCGAAGAGAATTCCGCCAAGGAGTAAAAAGATCTTTCCTGTTTTAGACATAGCCATGGTTTAGAATCTTATAATAAATGTATCGACATTCGCTTATTGTGCTCACGAATTCGCTATAAAGTAGTACGGCGGTACTCCGCAAAAGTTTGGTCGTATGCCAACTTGAGCGTTCCGGTTAGGCACCGGCATCTTTCCAAATGGCATCCAATCGACTTGTGGATCATCATCGGCGACTTAGTGCGGTTTCCAACCGGTCCCGCTAATTGATTATAATGCACGTTCTTTCGAATGTTTGACTCGGTCCTGTAATTATGGCGAAAAAAGGCTCAGTTTTAATTTGTGATGACGAAGAGATAATGCGTGACGTGCTGGGGACTATACTCTCCGGCGCCGGTTACAAGGTCGAGATCGCAAAGACGGGTGAGCAGGCGATCGAGGCCTATTCGAATATGGCATTTGATGTTGTCCTTATGGATGTGTCGATGCCGGGGATCGGCGGACTTACGGCCCTGGAACAATTGATATCACTTGATTCGGAGGCGGTCGTGCTGATGGTCACCGCCTACGCAACGTTTGACACCGCCATATCCGCATGGGAAAAAGGAGCCGCCGGGGTCATTAGAAAACCTTTTCAGAATGAGCAGATTTTGGCGCTCACCGCCAAAGGTATACGTAAGCGGCGCAAGGAAGAAGAACGACAAACGCTCCGACATGCAATGGTCCGTTCGGTAAAGCGTGAGGGCTTTATCGGCCGGTCAGAGTTGATGGAGAATGTTTTCAGGCTGGTGGATCGTGTTGCGGCTGCCCGTTCCACGGTTTTGATAACGGGTGAGAGCGGCACAGGAAAAGAGTTGGTCGCAAAGGCGATCCACGAAGCCAGCCCGCGGGCACAGTGTCCTTTTGTGGTTGTAAATTGTTCAAACATTCCGTCGGAGCTTCTGGAATCCGAGCTTTTTGGCCATACAAAAGGCGCCTTTACGGGAGCCGTAGCGGCAAAAAAAGGACTGTTTGAGGTTGCCGATACGGGCTCGATCTTTCTTGACGAGATCGGCGACCTTAGACCGGAAACCCAAGTGCGTCTTCTGCGCGTGCTCCAGGAGAGGGAATTTACGCCCGTCGGCGACACGACACCGGTAAAGGTAGATGTACGCATCATCGCCGCGACCAATGTCGATCTCAAGGATGCAGTCCGCAGCGGGCAATTTCGTGAGGACCTTTATTATCGTTTATCGGTAGTGCCGCTCGAGTTGCCCCCACTTCGTACGCGGCGAGAGGACATATTACCGCTGACTCAGCATTTTATCCGCAAATATGCCGCCGAGAATGGCCGCGATATCTCCGAGACGGTCCGCCCTGATGTGCTCTCACTGCTCGAAAATTACAACTACCCTGGAAATGTAAGGGAACTGGAAAATATTATCGAGCGAGCGATCGTGATAGCTCCCACGGATAAGATCACGGTCGAGTGCCTGCGGCCAGAGGTCCGCGATCCGGAACTTGCCTTTCAGATGATCGCGTCGACTGCAGGCGTTTCAAGCGACATAGACCTCGCCCGCGGAGTCAATTTTTACGATGAGGTCAAAAAGTTTGAGATCGACATCATTCATCGGGCACTCGAGCAGACCGGCGGACACCAATCACGGGCCGCACGCCTGCTTGGATTGAATGCCACGACTCTGAATTCCAAGATCAA
>JBGTCF010000394.1:0-3449 GCA_041748975.1 Pyrinomonadaceae bacterium | reverse complement strand
AGTAAAGAAGGTCGCCGTCGTTCCGCCGTGAAGGTTAAAGGCTACATCATATCGATTGCTTCTGAGGTCCCACGCTGTTCGGAGGCGTTCATATGGCCCTTTGCCAACTGGGATAACACGGTCGACGTACTCGAATCCGTCGAGCAGCGGCGCGACCCAATCTTCGAGAAGAATATCAACCTCGGCGTTTGGTGCAAATTTTTTTAATGCGATCAGTGACGGCGTCGCCAAAACGGTGTCGCCGATAGAACGAAGCTTTACGATCAGCACGCGTTTAACGTCTCGCCAATCGATCTCACCTTCATTCATTATTTTTCTACGGTCGCTTCATCGACGAGCATGACCGGAATCTCATCCCGGATCGGGTAAACGAGGCTGCATTCAGCGTTTACACACTTAAGTCGCGTCTCCGCCTCATCGATCTGCACCTTGGATTTACACTGCGGGCATCGAAGGATCTCTAAAAGCTCGGGGCTGACCGCCATAATTATCTCTCCTGACTTTAATTAATTGCGATCGATGTCACCGTTGAGTCTCGGGTGAAACGTCCGGTACGTTATTAACTCCGCACTGCGAACAGTATTTCGCATTGGGACGAAGTTCCGATCCACAACTCGAACAAACGGATACGGACGCTCTAATCAAATGTATTCCGCAACCGCTGCAGAAATTAGCACTTTCTGCATTAGCCCACGAACACTCCGAACAAGATCTGGTGAGCATAATCTCGCCGGATTCCGACTGAGATCTTTCGTGAGCAACATCCATATTTATTCCTGCTCCAGGATCGCGTTGTAAGTCTTTGAGCTTCCGGCTTTGATGATTACCCTGCGTTCCCAAGCCTTATATCCCGGACGGGCTACACGAATTATGTATTCTGCTGGAGCCAAAGACAGTTGCGATGGTGTGCTTCCTTCATAATTGCCATCAATCTCAATATCGGCTCCAGTTGGTTCGGACGTGATCGATACAGCAACCTCCGTCGTTGTCACAGGCGTCGCTGGTTGATTCGCTGATGGATCCAACGGCTGATTGGCACCAAAGGCATTGGCCATCTGATTGCCAACGGCAAATCCGGCTCCGAGTCCCGCACCGAGCCCCGCACCTCCGCCTTCGTTCTGAGCCGCATCACGCATGGCGTCCGCTGCTTGGAACTGGGCGTAAGTCTGGACGTTGCCGAGAGCTCCCATCGAAGCCCGTTTGTCCATCGCTGCCTCGACTTCCGGCGGCAGGCTGACGTTTTCTACATAAAACTTCGTCACCTCAAGGCCCCAGCCTTTGAAATCTTCGTTGATCTTGGCTCGTATCGCTTCGCCAAGTTCTTTGTACTGAGCCGCAAGATCAAGGGCAGGTATTTTCAGCTCACCGAGGGCGTCGGAAAACTCGGTTACGATCGATCTCTTGAGCTGGCCGTCGATGTCTTCGGTCTGGAAATGCGCGTTTGTTCCGGCGATCTCCCGAATGAACCCAGCCGGATCTGCCACACGCAGGCTATACGCTCCAAAAGCGCGCAGTCGGACAATGCCGAAGTCTTCGTCACGCAGCATTACGGGGTTCGACGTGCCCCATTTCATATCTGTAAATTGCTTGGTATTGACAAAATAGACCTCCGATTTGAAAGGAGAGTTAAAACCATACTTCCAGGCTCCCAACTTAGTCAGGATCGGGGTATTACCACCGTCGATCTCATACTTGCCGGGAGTAAATATGTCAGCGACCTGGCCCTCGAAAACAAACACGGCAGCCTGCGATTCGCGGACGATCAACTGAGCTCCATTCTTAATCTCCTGTCCGGCAACCGGAAAGCGATAAACTAAAGTATCCTGCGAATCGTCGAGCCATTCGATTACCTCGATAAACTGGTTCAACGCCGCTTCTTTAACCTTGTCAAAAATACTCATTTGCAAAAATCTCCTTATGCGAACCTAACGATAAAATATGCCACATTGTTTCGCGAAATCAAAGTTTTAACCCTTGATCGGGTTCTAATATTTCCTAACCACCTAGGCTTTCAACTAACTTGATCATTCAGCGGATTGACGTGGTGATTCTTTAAGGCCGTCCGACCGTTCATGTCGTCGCCATATGATGATCCAGAAAATAAGTAAAGCAAATATTCCACCGGTTACATCCAGAAAAACATCCCACGCAGAGCCCGTCCTTGTAGGATTAAGTGACTGATTGATCTCGTCAAGCGAGGCCACAACCGTAGTTAGGCCCAAGGCGAACGCAAACCAGTATTTTCGCACTTTTACCGGAGCCAAGTTATAAAAAGCCCTGGCGGCAAGAAAGCCCAGAACAGCATATTCCGCCAAATGCGCGAATTTACGTACATATCCGTGGTAAACGAGAAGTGTGGATTCGGCTGCGTTAGGAAAGAGAAGCAGAAGTATCGGCCTGATAAAACGTGATGTTTCGGTCATAGCTCCCCTATCGCTTGACAGGCAAAAGATCACGCCGATCCACAAAATAAGAGGCGCGTACGCAATAAAGCGTTCGCGCCACAAATGTTCTGTGTTCTTTCTTTCCAAAGCGGTCTAAGGGGTTACTGGATCATGTGCATCTATGCTGCTGCGGCTCCGCTGACGACTTCAATGATCTCTTTTGTGATCGCTGCCTGGCGGATACGGTTCATATTGAGAGTCAAGCTGTCTATTAACTCGCCCGCGTTCTTGGATGCAGAATCCATCGCCGTCATACGCGAGCCCTGCTCGGATGCGACAGATTCAAGCAAACCGCGGTAGATTTGGGCTTCGACTTGCTTGGGCAGCAGTTTGCCAAAGATCTCGTCGGCGGGCTGCTCGTATATATACTCGGCTTGCGGTCCGGCCTGTGTTTCGGCTCCTTCGCCAGTTTGGGTTATAGGCAGAAGTTGCTGGATAACCGGTTTTTGCGAGAGGACGGTCTTAAACTCTGTGAAGACGACAAACACTTTATCGATCGACTGGTCTTCGGTAAAAATATCGATGATCTTTCGCGCGATCTTTAGAGAATCCGCAAGATTGACTTGTCCGGAACCTGTCAGCCCAATGTATTCTTCTGCAAACTTCACATCACGACGCTTAAAGAAATCACGGCCCTTTCGGCCAACCGGGATCATTTCATCGACCTTACCTTCGTTTTCCTTAAGAAAAGCTTGAGCGGCCTTTATAACATTGGCGTTAAAGGCACCGGCAAGCCCCTTGTCGGCGCTGATAAGCACAACGAGATATTTGCTGTCGCCACGTTCGTCAAGCAGCGGATGCGAAAATTCGCCTGCGACCGTGGAGCTCAGATTCCCGAGAACCTCGGACATCTTGCCTGCGAATGGGCGCGAGGCCGTTACACGGTCCTGTGCCCGTTTGAGCTTGGCCGCAGCGACCATTTTCATCGCCTTAGTGATCTGCTGTGTATTCTTGACCGACTTGATACGCCGGCGCATGTCTAACAAACTTGCCATAATTAAGTGA
>JBGTCF010000393.1:0-7823 GCA_041748975.1 Pyrinomonadaceae bacterium | reverse complement strand
GGGCCTCGCGACGCTGACACATACTCCTTCGCCGATGAGATTCTTGCAGGAAATTCTTTGCAGACCCAAAAACGAAGTTCCTTTTGTGCTGATCCCCGTAGGCTATCCGGCTGAGGATGCGAGAGTTCCCGATATACGACGGAAACCCCTCTCTGAAATAATGCTCATTGTGTGATTTCAAACGTTCGCGGTAACCCGAAGGTAGGTCGCAGGTATCGACGTGGTCTCGTCGGAACCCGAGCGATTCTGCTCAGAAAACAGCCTTTGCAGTTCGCTTAGCAATTCCTCCGAACGTCCGTTCACTGATGCTGCATCGAATGCATTCATCGTTGGCCCGTAAAAGTTTCTGAATACATCTACAAACTCGGCCGGGCTGCCGGGATATTCAAAATTATAGGTTTCCCGGCTGAACGCGATCTTATCGGCGGGGATACCGGCCGCACCGAATCGCTCTATCACATTGTCCTCAACGCCCCACGTCATCGGGCTGACAAAGCCCTCGGGCGGCGGAGGTGAATACGCCGAACTTATCTTCAGTATCTGTGCAACGAGCGTTGGGTCGTTCGGTATCCAGTTACCCATGACGACTCGCCCGCCCGACTTTGTGACGCGTACCATTTCCTTGGCCACATCGAAGGGTCGCGGGGCGAACATTGCCCCGAAGATGCTGATGGTCAGGTCATAGGTGCCATCCTCGAAACCCTCCAGGTTAGACACATCTACCTCACGGAATGTGCAGTTTGTAAGTTCGGCCTCGTTAGCCCTGCGCCTTGCCGCCTCGACCAGATTGCTCGCGATGTCAACGCCAATTACATCAGCCCCGCGTTTCGCCGCGGGTATGGCCGTGTTGCCGTCGCCGCACCCGAGGTCGAGCACCTTCATTCCTTCCTCTACCCCGACCGCTTCGATCAACTCGTCCGCGCTCTGCCTCATTGCCTGAGCGATCTGCGTGAAATCGCCTTTTTCCCACAATGCTTTATTTGGATTCATTTCAATTCTCCTAGAACTTTACTATGCAGTTTACAATCGTTAGATCTTCCTGCCCATTAGGAATAGACGGAAAAGGAGTCCAAGAGCGGACACCACTCAATAAGTTATTTTATTGGGCCTAAAGAGGGGTTAAAGGCCTCTCTAATTCTACATCGACATCAACCCGGAGATCGAGCCGCGAATAGGCGACACCGGCCCGCCGTTATAAAAAGACAAAAGCTCCGTTTCAGGGGTTCCGGCTCGGAAGCCCGCGAGCATCTCGTCAGGGTCATATTCGACGCCGACCGGATTGTCGCCCCAGTTGTTGTTCATAAAGTCGGTCGATTCCTGGCTGGAACTCAGTCGATCGACCTGAAACTCCATCTGGTTTCCGTCAGGATCAGCATAATACATCGATACGGTTATGCCGTGATGAACGCACCAGTAAGGCATGATGCCCTTCTCCTTGAGAAGAGCATAATTCTCAAACAGTTCGCCCAAACTCCCTAGAGAATAAGCAACATGGTCCACACCGATCGCGTCGTGCTTATCGGATTCGCTGTCATTTGGCGCAAGAACCGACATATCGACAAAAGCAAGCCGGTGATGCTCGTCGTCGTAAGTCAGAAATGCAAGTACCGGGTTTTGATACTGCACGTTAGCGTCAAAAACAGCGGCGTACCAATCGAGCATCTCCTTGAGCCGACGGGTGCGGTAAACAACATGGGCGAATTTAGTAGGGCGTGCAATTTTCATTTTTCCTCCGTTTAATTTGTAAAGATCCGACCGATCAAACCGTCATCGTAAAACCGCCGTCGGGCGTCAGTGTCGTGCCGGTTATGTAACTTGCCTCGTCTGAACATAGAAACAAGATCGCCGACGCTATCTCTTCCGGCTTGCCTACACGTCGGGAATGGACCTGAGGCACCATGGCATTGTCGAAGATCTCATCGCCGATTATGCCGCGGATCCGATGGTGCATAGGCGTATCCACGAAGCCCGGGCAAACAATGTTAACCCTGATGCCGTGCGGAGCCAGTTCTGCCGACGCGCTTGTCGTCAATCCTACCTGTCCGTGCTTCGAAGCGACATACGCAGCTCCCGACCCGAAACCGAGAAAAGAATTAACGGACCCGACGTTGACGATCGCTCCGCCGTGTCCGCCATCGAGCATCGCCCGTGCTTCGTATCGCAGGCATAGATAATTACCTTTAAGGTTGATGTCGAGAACCTTGTCCCAATCATCTTCCTCAAGATCGACAATGTTTGCGATCTTTCCCTCGATCCCGGCATTATTCACCGCATAGTCGAGCCGCCCAAAGGTCGCGATCGCGTGGGCCACCATCTGCTCAACTTTCTGAGCTTTGGACACATCCGTCTTTATGGCGGTCGCTTTCCCGCCGCCTGCCTCGATCTCCGCCACCAGCGAGTCGAGTTCCTCTTGCCTCCTCGCCGCCAGCACAACGCCCGCCCCCTTAGCCGCAAACGCCAGTGCCGTTGCCCTCCCGATCCCACTGCTCGCTCCTGTGATCAGTGCAACTTTATCCTTCATGGTCATATATTCTCCTCAAATTCCTATCGGCCGTCGCAGTCTTCATTTCATCCAGAGCCCAATCCTAGAACAACACTCAATAATCCCGTCTACATTCAGGGCATCGTTTCATACTCATTTAGCTTGGTCGCAGGCCTCGATACTACAGCGGAAGGCCGATCTTATGCATAATTTCCTGAAACCTCGGTTCCGCCCGGACCGGGTCCCAGACAGGATGCACCTTGAGCGTGAGCAATGTCTTGTCGTACCGATTCCGTTGCAAGGCGCTTTCGAGAAATGAAAGTGCCTGTTCGTTATTGCCGATCTGAACGTGAAGGAATGCGGCAACACTGGGCGGCAGTTCCAAATTACGTTTTCGTGCGTCTTGTTCAGCAAGCTCCAGGCTCTTGGACCAGTAACCTCGCGAGCCAAATTTCTTATAGGCGTCTCGCATCTCGGCATCTCGTCTATTGGCCTCGTCGGCGGGTACACCTTCATCGTCGGCGAATCTCCGATCAATGTCCATGAGCTCGTTATACATTCCCTTGGCAGCGTAGGCCTCGCTCAGACTAAAGATAACTCCATCGAATTCTGGGTCGATCTCGAGAGTCTTGTGATACTGTGCGATTGCGTCGTCAAAACGTCGGGCGGCGAAGTACGTCCGGCCCAGCATCATGTTGATGATCACTGACAACGGTTCTAGTTCCTGTGCGCGTTTCGATTCGGCAATGGCTTCGTCAAACCGGCCCATATGCTTTAAATACTCGCCGTACCACTGATGCGCCGAAGCATAATTCGGATCCATTTCGATCGCCTTCCGATATTCCTTTTCGGCTTCCGGGAAGTTCCAGTCAGCCTCATGGAGGATCACGGCTAGGGCCGCGTGGGGTTCGGCCAATTCCGGGTCGATCTCGAGTGCTTTGTGTGCGGCCGCACGAGCATTAGCATACGCCGTCTCAGGCGGTGGCTTGTTTGCAAAGCTGGGCAGCACAACCCAAGCGTCGGCCAGCCCGGAGTAAGCGAGTGCATAGCCCGGATCGGCAGCGATCGCCTGGTTAAAATACTCGATGCCCCGGTTTATATCCTCTCGGGTACGTTTGTTCCAATAATACCGGCCCTTCAGGTAGAGTTGATAGGCCTCTGCATTCGTCGTGTAGTTTTTAGCGATCTGACTTTGATCCACACCCGATAGCCTGGTCCGCAGCTTATTCGATACATCGCGAGCTATATCACTCTGAAGGGTTGTGAGATCAGATTGTTTTCTGGTGTAGCTCTCGCTCCAGATCACGTTCTCGGTCGCTACATCAACGAGTTCCAGTGCCAAAACAACCTGCTCACCTCGCTGCAAGACGCGGCCGCTAAGTATGGCCTGCACTTTCAACTCCCTTGCAATTTTCGGCAGGTCGTAATCCTGGCCTTTGTATCGGAAAACACTCGATCGCGCTTTGACGTTCAGATTGGGGATCTGAGAGAGACTGCCGATCAAAGTTTCCGTCATACCGTCGGAGAGAAACTCCGCGTCCGCATTCCCGCTCTCATTCACAAACGGCATCACGGCGATAGATTCGATCTGTTTGGCGGGAGTAATGTATCGATAACCGAGAAACCCACCGGCGAGCACAACGACCACAACCACCGCAACGATCAGCGGCTTTGCCGCCCTATTTGCGGAAAAACTGTGCCTTTCCGAAATCTTGCCAATGGATTCTTGTGGCTTTGCCTCCGCGTCGCGAGGGAAGATCGCCGTTTGGTCGGTAGTGTGAACTTGCGCGCGAGTAGCGTCACCGTCACGTAACCCAGTCGATATCGCTCCCGGTTCTGACAAGATGGCCGTCGCCGGTTCATCAGGCCCATCTTGAGGTGGCGGGACGGAACCCTGCACAAGCGCATTTCCGTCCTCGAGACAATACAGCAGCGTGTCGTCGTAATAATCCCGCCTGCATTCAGGGCATCTTTTCATGGTTTATAGGATTTGACTAGCATTTATCTCCATAAGCACTACGCAAAATTGAAGCTAGTTTAAATGCAACGTTAGCCAGCCATCTTGTCCCGAAGGTGGTCTATAACCTTACTGTGCTCATCTTGTGGACTGAACAGGATTAGCTCAGCATCTTCCGCCACTTTCACAGTGTGGCCGGGCGGCCAGTAAAATAAGTCGCCGCCGCCCACGACTTCTTCTGTGTCGTCGGCGAACGTCACGGTGACTTTTCCCTGCAAAAGGTAGCCCCAATGCGGAGACTGGCACAGGTCGCCTTCCAACCCTTTGAGCAGCGGCGCAATGTCCGCACCAGCGGCGAGAGTAAAATATTCGCCGCTAATTTTTCCATAACCGGTAGCATCACCGAAATCTGTCTTTTGGCGAGCTACTGCACCCGGAGCGTCGATTCTTACGGGTATGTCATTCTTGTTTATTCGCATTTCTTGTTCCTCCTAGAAACTTATAATAACGAGAAAAAATCATTCCGGCCTAGATGACATGGGGCGAAACCGCCACCACACAAGCTAGGGGAAACAATACAACGCGATAACAAAGTCGCTGTTTCGCCCTCACGTCCATTGAATTGTTCGATGGCGCATTTATTATAATGTGCGTTCTTGTCTTTTTTATCGCTTTTCTGACTGCAAAAATTTAACAGCTGCCTCGAGAACTTCATCTTTACCTTCGACTATGCCTTTGATAGTCGGCGCGGCTTTTATCGTCGGCTGGATACCGACGCGCTGTAGTTGTCTGCCGTCGGCGTGGCGGACGTTGTGACCGGTAAAACTCACGGTTAGATTTCCGGGCAGAACCATATTTGTCGTATTGCCCATCGCTCCGGCGGTCGGCGTCCCGATAAACGTGATGTCGGGACGTGCGGCTTCAAAAAACAAAGCAGTTTGTTCCGACCAGCTTTGAGCGTACTCGTTGATAAGCATAACGACTCTGCCGCGATAAATCTCTTTGCCTTCGCGCGGCGGAAGCGGCTGGGCGAAGGTATACTGCGGTGTGCCGCTAATGTTGTTTTGGTAAAGGAAACTCATCGCCTCAACAAATGGGCTCGAAAAAAGTGCGGCGACGGGAGATGTTTTATCCGACAGGCGCGGCGCAATCGTCCCACCCGCGTCGCTTTTCGGATAGCCGCGCATATCGAAAATCGCTGCGGGCGCAGCCTTAATTGTCTCGAACGCTTTATCAACTTCCGCATTAGTCAAACGGTCGAGGTCAACGTAGGCCAAGCCGCTTGGCAAAGTCTGATATACCGGAGTCGTTCTTTCGTTCCTATTAGCCCATCTGGGGTCGCTGAGAGGGAGACCGCGCGTAATTTCAACTGTTCGAAGTTTTTTATCCGCACCGCGCACGGTCAGTTTGGCGATTGAATCTTTTTGCCCTCGCAAGATGTCGTTATGAACGTCTCGCATCAAAGCCGGCGGCGTCGAAGACGGGATAATACGTGCGAAAAACGCGCGGCGTTTGTCGATGTCTTCACCGTCAACACTCAGAATTACATCGCCCGTTTTGATCGGCAGCTTATCGTCGAAAACTTTAACGACAACCGTTTGATTCTCGATAAATCGCACGACAACGGGCGGAACGAATCTGCCGAATTTGGCGGCGTTGGCGTTAGTGTTCCACACCCTGACGTGCGAGTCGTGCGTTTCGGCGGCCAGTTCTTTCACCGTTATCTGATATTCATACGCATCCGAACTTGCTTCGAATTTCGGAATATATTTCGGCAAAACTTCATTCCAATCCGCGCCGATTAAATCTTTATAGGGGAAAAAATAATTGATCACGTTCCAAAACCGAAACAGCGCGAGCAGGCGATAATTTTTGTCAGGAAATTCCATTGCGGCGTATGCTTTATCTTTCTGCGAAACTTGCGCGATGTTTGCGGCGGATTGTTTCCCTCTGTCGGAAACGAATTTGTTATCTGCGACGATCTTTTGCGCCGTCTGAAACGCTTCGCCTTTCGGCGCAACCGCGTCGGACGCGAAACCGACTGTGCCGTCGGGATTGGCGATTTCCGACACCCGCATTCTGACTTCAACGCCGTCCGCAGCTTTTATCGTGTGCAGGTCCGCGCCCAAAATGCTCGATTCGGCGACGATGAACGCTTTTCCCGCCGTCTGCAAACCGCTTAATAGTTCCGCAATCGGCGAATTCACATCAGCAATAACGACCGTCGGGGGCATTTTGGCAGTCTTCGTGCTGCCGTCGCCGAAAGTTTGCGGTGAACTTGTCATCATTCCCCAGTAACGTCTGCCCGGAGTATAGTCGTCCTGCGGCGCGTAAAAGCTATGAATCCGGTAACGAAGTGAGCCGAGAGTGATCCTGCGGTCGATGAGTGAGGCGAGTGTCTCGCCCAATTGCATCACAACCGAACTCGACAAATGATCATCCGGTTCACCCTCTAGTCGGGCATCGATCACTAACGCTTTCGCTTGCGAAAGGAACTTTGAGAAGTTCACCTTGAACTCGCGCGATTTCTCCGCGCTCCCCGAGATCAACCGTCCGGCTTCAAGCGCGTCATAATACAAAACGCCGTTCTCCAACCGCAAAGGCTCTTTGCCATTCGCCTTATTTTGGGTTGGCGATTTTTCCGCTCCAGCAAAAGCCCGCGTCGAATCATCGCCAAGCGCGGCGAGCATCGAATTCAAAGCCTGCGCATATTCTTCGGGTGATGTTGCCGCATTAACTTTTGGAATCGCTTCAATCAAAGCCTTGTCCAAATCAATTTCTTTATATGCCGGAAACGGATGAAAATATTTCACCGCTCCCCAAATCTTTGCCAAACCGACAAGTCTTTCGATTCTGGCTTTTTCCGCCGCTTGATTCGCGGGCTGCAAAGTTTGAGCCTCAATGCGGGCAAAGCCAAGAAATAAAATAATGAGCAACAGTAATTTCAAGCGCATATTTTCTCCTAGGAAATATTCGTGAACCTACAAAACCTATCAAGACTTGAGGCCATAGAACTACTTATTATCACGAAACCCATTCCGGTTTCCTTCCGGACGCCGAATGGCCTTCCCCGGCTTTGCGTCGTCAATGATCTTTTCGTCGCGGACAACGAAGACGCCGCTGACGAGCACGTGACGGATTCCCTCGGAGTATTGGGCTGGCTTCTCAAAAGTCGCGCGGTCGATGACGGTCGCCGGGTCGAAGATCGTAATATCGGCATCGGCTCCGACCTTGATGCGGCCCTTCAAACGCATTGCCGGGACCACTTTTTCTAAACGCTGTGCGGGCAGCAGCGACATTTTCCGGATCGCGTCCATCAGCGATACCACCTTTTGCTCGCGAACGTAACGCCCAAGAACTCGCGCGAAGGTGCCTGCACTGCGC
>JBGTCF010000392.1:0-3163 GCA_041748975.1 Pyrinomonadaceae bacterium | reverse complement strand
TCGAGCCGTTTCTCCGGAATATCTTCGCCGCAGCCGTTACACGTGCCGTATTTTCCGGCGGCTACCAGCCTAAGAGCCTGTTGAAGCCTTTCCAGCTCTTCTCTCCGCTGCCTTACCAGCGCCAGCCTCATTGCCTGAACCTGCATCGCATCGACGCGGGACAGCCTTCCGATTGCGTTATCCGGTGACACAGGGTCGCCGACCGGGTCATTTTCAGCGAGCTGCTCTTTGAGCTGTGAGATCTTCTTCTCGATCTCCGCTCCAAAATGTTTCTGTCTTTCAATTTCCATCTCATTCTCTCTCGAGAGAATAGAAGATTGTACCGAAACTTTCTCTTAACGTAAAATGCCCACCGAGTTTAACCCGGATTAAGCGTCAGAAGTTTTAGCCACGAATACACGAATAACTGAAGAAAAACGATCGGCTTTTGTGCCGCAAAGCGGGCCGCAGAAACACGGAGATTTGGCTGTTTTTTGCTTGAGCAAGTCTCTATAAATCAGTCACTTACAAAAGTGTTTCTTGAGAGATAATTTGGTGCTGATTTTATCTCCGCGGCTTCCGCGTCTCTCTCCGTGATCTCTGCGTTGAAAAGCTGGTTGAATAGTAGGCGAGGCCGTTTAACGCGGAGGTCGGGGAGTAAGACGCGGAGTTTCGCCAAGAAAAACGCACCTTGTTCGCCATAAAATACCTCTAATGCGTAATCTGGGTTTAATCGGACGGATGGACCCACCTATAGCCATGCGATCCAATCGGTGGACGCATTGCAAAGATTGAACGAAGGCGTTCATTCGAAATGCCGGGAAACTATGGTTTAGGAATTCCCAAGTCTTTGCAGATCTTGAGGATCAGATTTTCGCTGATTTCAGAGTGCCGAGGAACGGCAGAACGTCGATTATGCGATGGATTAATCCACCACGAGTGACTGCCGCCTTCGCGAAGTAAATCGCAACCGTGCTTGTGTAAATGGCGGATCAAGTCGCGCCGCTTCATGCGGCGATCGTGGCCTCTTCAAAGCTTTTGCCGGCCATCCGCCGGGCTTCCTCACGATTGAATTCCAACGCTTCACGTAAGGTGAGACGAAGGCTATCAAGCAATTCTTCACGTGTGCCTTCCTGGCAGTTTACACCCGGAACTTCCTCGATCCAGCCGATCCACCAGCCGCTATCCTGTTTAATCACCGCCGTATATTCGTTAGCCATATCTCAATAATACGTCAACCGGGTTAAAATGGTCTATATTTAGATAAAACGGTCCTTCGATCCGTTGGCGGCCGGCAGGCGAGGACGCTCCGACACTCACGCAAGCGCCGCTAGCGACAATTATAATCAATGCGATACGCACTATGAGCCTTCGAAGACTACAAGCCTGTCCGCAACGCTTGAACTGCTAAAGCCCAGTTGTTTCTCGATAAACGCAATCGTGCTTTGGCGATAAAAAAAGATGTGTGTCGGGTCCTCTTTATAGCCCCACGTTTCAAAATCTTCCTTGTCGCCTAACAATAGTGTCATCCCGATAATCTTGCCCCGCGGCAGCAACATCTGCTGCAGTTTCGCGAATTCGCGTGCCGGATGCTTGAAATGCTCAAAAACCTCGCAGCACACAATGTAATCGTATCGTTTGGTGAAAACACTCTTATTGTTATTGAATATCGGATCGTAAAGATCGATGGAATAACCTTCTTTGCCCAAAATGTGGCTAATCACCGGGCCGATCCCGCAACCGTAGTCCAGGCCTTTCGCTGTATTTGGAATCGTCGAAAGAACAAGGTCGACTATCGGCCTTACAAAGCTCTGATATCCCGGATCCTCGACATCGTTATTGTGGGTTTCGTACCTCGTCTTTTCCTCGGCCGCATTCAAATGGTTCTCGGGCGAAAGGAAAACGGCACGGCAGCCCGTACATTCATGATATTCGCCGAACCGCCCCGTAAAATACGGCAACGCCTTCGATCTGCATAACTTGCAATTCATATATGATCGACTTCTTACCGCGGCTCGACGGTCTTCCATTCCGCGTTGAGACTGTCTTCAAATACAGTCCCGGGTCCCGCCCCGCTCGCATAGCAGAGTAAAATTTCGGAATACGAAAGGAGATGTTATAAAGATTGTCTCTTCGAGTAAAATAGATTTATAGGAAAGATAATGGAGTCCTTCGCAAGGACCGCAGGCATCGCCGCCCGCAAGCGTCCTTGGCACGCTGACGAACTTGGTGATCATTCCACTAAATACAAATACCGCCCACGCCACGCCGGAGTAACCACCGAAAAGATTGCTTTTGCGGATTTCCGACCTTGAATGAGCGGAAAGCACCGGTTTGGTTGGGAACTTTCCGCTCAATTGTGACGAGTCGCTTCTCCCGCTAAGATCTCTAACGCACAGGGCCACAACGACTTACGCCAGTCTAGCGACGTGGCACAAGGCTTGTAATAAGTGATGACGAGGATCGGCAAAACGATCTGGAAAGTTATAAGGAGATTGAAAATGACATTATTTAGAAAAAGAAACATTGTGGTCGGAATTGTCGCTTTGGCTATAGGCGTATCTGCGGTTTTTGGGATCGGCAAGGTTTCCGGGGCGTTCGGCCAGTCGTCCGAGAATATCACCGGAACTGTTTTGGCCTTTACGTTGAACCCAGAAGGAAAACCCGTTGGAGCGATCTTAAACACGGGTGACCAGGTTCAGTTCGGAGCGGAAACCGGTTTGCTCGTCGCTCAGCAGATCAAAGTTGGCGACGCTCTGACCGCCTCAGGTAAGGGCGGAACGAGAAGTGATCACGGACGCGAGTTTCGTGCCGAAACCCTTAAGATCGGCGGCAACACGATCACCATTGTTAAAGCGAAGGGCGGACCGAAACACGGATCAAAGCAGCCCGGTGGTGACAAAGGACCCAAGGGCAAAAAGCCTTCACCGCCACAGCCCGATGCTGGCGCTCCGCAGCCGGAAGTCGAAGGGCCTATTGGTGGAACCCTGCCGACGCCACCGACGCCACCGACGCCACCGACGCCACCGACGCCACGTGAGATTGTGTCGACAAACGCAAACGTTCGCTACGTTCTGGTCAACGGCGGCGGCGAACCAAAAGGCTTGATATTGAGCGACGGCACCCAGATGATGTTGCCGAAAAAGGTCAACGAAAAGAACCTGACGTTCACCGAGCAAACGGC
>JBGTCF010000391.1:0-7181 GCA_041748975.1 Pyrinomonadaceae bacterium | reverse complement strand
TTCAGTAAATGTGGCGATCGCCTCCGGCAATTTGCCGCGAAACACTTCGCGAACTTTGCCGCACCATTTCAATGCTTCTGTATCCTCACCCTGGTCACGATAAACATCCACGATATTCAAATATGCACGGTCCAGCTTTTCATCAGAGGGGTACTTCGCGATATATGATTCATACCGGGTGATCGACTCTCTCGGTTTTCCCATACGTGAATAGGCAGCCGCCGCATTTGAGAGTGCGTCTTTAGCGAATGCACTTTCGGAGTGCTGCTCAAGAACCCGCTCGAACCACTGCAAGGCATCAGCGAAGTTTGCCTGTTGGGCAAAACCGCGCCCGATCTGAAAGGCTGCTTCAGCGGACCGAGGGCTCATAGGAAATTTGGCAAGTACTGCTTCGAAATGAAGTTTGGCCTGTGCAAATTCCCTGTTAGACGTATAGATGTTAGCTCGTTGAAAGTGCAGATCCTCGGAAAGCTCAGAAGTTTTAGCATCGAGGGCAGGTCCATCCAGGCGATCGAGTGCTTCGGCGGATTTTAACGCCGCGTCGTCCGGAATTGCCGGCATTTCATCTATCAACCGAGTGAAGACCCGCCGGGCTGACGGAAGATCGCCAGAAAGCACATACGCTTTTCCCAAGAGGGCCAAAATTTCTCGCGAACGTGCAGGTTTTTTGTTGTCGATTGATCTGATGGTTTCGAGTAACCTAATAGCCTCGCTGGCATCGCCGCTTTCCAATCTATTTTCCGCCATCCGGATCGAAGCCCCTGCGGCCGGCACACTGTAAGGGGATTCGATCGCAAGCTCTATCAGGAAAAGGCGTTCAAGCATGAGATTGCCTGACGACCTGGCTATCTTAGAAAAATGTTTAAGTGCATAAGGTGATAGATCCGAACGCCGCTCCAATACGGAATAAAAGTTTGCCGCGGCCAATCCGTCATGTCCCTCATCGGATGCGACTCGACCCATGAGATAATCGAGATCGTCCTTGAAAAAAGCGTCTGGGCTTTCCGCCTTAAATCGAGCCATTTCAGCAATGCCCGCTGCTCGATTTCGAAGCTCGATCGATTTTCGGATTGAAACTAACGATGGAGAGTCTTGTGATGAAACGACTGTTAAGGGGGCAAGAATGGATAGGAGAAGAAACAAAATACGGGGCATCAAAGTGATTTTAACAAAGTTTGATGAGTTCATGTAGAATCACGTAAAGGACAACATGGCTCCAAGAATATTGAGCGGAAAGGCGATAGCGGATGAGATCAAGGCGGAGGTGGCGGCTGAAGTTGCCGCTACGGTTGAAGTTCACAGGTTTTCGCCGGGCCTGACAGTCGTGCGCGTCGGTGACGATCCCGCGTCCTCAGTTTATGTCGGGAACAAGGTGCGGGCGGCGGAAGAAGTGGGGATCAGGTCATCGCACATTCACTTAGATTCGCGAGCGTCGCACGAAGAGATCCTAGAAGTGGTCGATGCCCTGAATGGGCAAAATGAGGTTGACGGTATACTGGTCCAGTTGCCTTTGCCCCGGCATGTTTCCGAGCGAGAGATACTTGAGCGCATCGATCCGGAAAAAGACGTAGATGGGTTTCACCCGGTGAATGCCGGAAAACTGATGCAGGGTTATCCGTCATTGGTACCGTGTACTCCGGCGGGCGTGATCGAGATCCTGAAGCGGTCGGAGATAGATATTGCGGGAAAACATGCCGTAATAGTCGGCCGCAGCAATATTGTCGGAAAGCCGATGGCGATGCTCCTTTTAAAAGAGAATGCGACCGTCACTATTTGTCATTCCCGAACCGTCGATCTTGCCCAGATCACCCGTCAGGCAGATATTCTTGTTGCCGCTATCGGCAAAGCGGGATTTATTACCGGTCAACACGTGTCGGACGGAACGACCATAATTGATGTGGGTATCAATAAGGTCTCCGAGCCTGAGGTCGCTCGTGAACTTTTCGATGAATCGGAAATTGAGAAACGCCTTACGGCTATCGAAAAGCGTGGATTTACGCTTGTAGGCGACGTCAATCCAAGAGAGGCTTTTGCAAAAGCGAGTAGCTACACCCCGGTACCCGGCGGTGTCGGGCTGCTTACGGTTGCCATGCTGATGAAGAATACTGTTGCCGCCTCCCGGGCTCGACGAGGAATCGTCTAAATTCGTGTTTACAGGCCAGACCTGTATTATCATGTTTCGATGTGGATCAAGTTAAATTATGAAATTTGAAGATTATCAATCCGCGGCCAGTCTGACGGCCATGTACCCGCGCCGAATGGCTAACCTTGAATATCCGACCCTGGGGCTTGCCGGTGAGGCCGGCGAAGTTGCTAACATCGTCAAAAAGATACAGCGAGACCATGACGGTGTGATAACCCCCGAAGTACGCGGCAAACTGAAGGATGAACTGGGTGACGTGCTTTGGTATATCTCGGCCTGTGCCGATGAATTGGGAATCACGCTGACGGAAATCGCGGAGTTTAATGTGCAAAAACTCGCTAAAAGACACAATCGAGCGGCTTAATGCTGAAAGTCGGATTAACCGGATCGATCGCCGTCGGCAAGTCATTTGTTTGTGATGTCTTTCGCGAACTAGGCTGTCATATTCTCGACGCAGATATCACGGCTCGTGAGGTTGTAGAGCCGGGGACCGAGGGGTTCCGACGGATCGTCGAGGAGTTCGGCGATCAGATTTTACAACCCGACGGAAGCCTGAACCGTCAAAAAATAGGAGCGATCGTATTTACAGATGAACCTAAGAGGCGTTTGTTGAACTCGATTGTGCATCCGCTTGTGCTGGAAAGGCAGGACCGGTGGATCGAGGACGTCGCGAAGACTGACCCAAATGGCATCGCGATCATTGACGCGGCTCTCATGATAGAATCCGGTGGTTACAGGCGGTTTGACCAGTTGATCGTCGTTTGGTGTGAACCAGCCATACAATTGGAACGCCTGATGTTACGAGATGCCTTGAGTGAAACTGAAGCAAAGAAACGGATCGCGGCCCAGATGCCTCAGGACGAAAAGAAACGATTTGCGGATCAACTGATCGATACCTCCAAAGGTTTTGAAAGCACGAGATGCCAGGTGATCGATGTGTTTGAAAATCTAAGCGACTCGTTTGAACGATAGTTTGCAAGAAATGATTATGGGATATGTTGGCGAAAGAATAACTCGGCGGCTGTTTTTGACAGCTCTGGGCCTCTTCTTTTTGCTTGCAACTGCCTGTAATCAGATCGAACGCCCAAATATCGAACCCTTTTACGCGGTTTCCGCTCCACCCAGAATTCAGGAACTAAGATGGGCAAACGGCAAGTCGCCAGTCAGCTTTGATCCGGCCCGCGCGGCCTCTCCGCCAGAAACGGATCTTATCCGTGCAACCTACGAGGGCTTAACTGAACTCGACAGTAAAACCTTGAAACCGATCCCGGCCGTCGCCGTCAACTGGCGGTCAAGTGAAGATCTTCGCACCTGGACCTTTCAATTGCGGCCCGAAGCCAAATGGTCTAACGGCGAACCCGTGACCGCACAGGATTTCGTCAGGTCATGGAAGCGGTTGCTGGAACTCGGCGATCGGACTGCAAACAATCACCTATTCCAGAATATAGTTGGGATGAATACGTGGGATACGCCAAGCGATCGTCGCGGAGGCGAGGCTCGGGATTTTCTGCAGTCGACTCCACCCGAAATAAACCCCTCAACGTCATTGCCAGTTAACCGCGAACCGTTTAGAGGTCCGCCAAATGTGGCACCGACGCCTTCAACTCAAGCATCGGAAACCGTTGCACCTGTTGAAGACAAGGAGGATTCCAAAGTTGTTGACAAGAAGTTTGGAGTAACGGCCCTGGAGGGCCGCGTTCTGCAGGTTGTCCTTACTGTACCGGACAAAGATTTTCCTAAGCTAGTCGCTAATCCTATTTTTCGCCCTGTTTTCGGCGATGGCGTCAATTTTGAGGCCTCACCTAAGGACCCGGAAGCCCCTACGAACGGCCCGTTTCGGATAATCAAGTCAGAGCAAGGAACGATCACGCTTGGGCGGTCCGAAACCTATTGGAACAAAGATTCGATCCGCCTGACCCAGGTTCGTCTGGTCGCGGCCGATACGGCAGAAGCCGCCCTGGATGCTTACAGAAACGGCGAAGTGGATGTCGTAACAAACGCACCGTTTGAGCCAGTTGCTATCAAATTACTGACACCTTTTGAAGATTTTAGGCGTACTCCCCATAATGCGGTGAACTTCTATGAGGTCAATACCGATCGCCATCCTTTTAGCGATCGTCGGGTCCGACAAGCGTTGGCTCTTTCGATCGACCGCGAAAAGATCACCGATGGAGACCTCCAGGGCACGACACAGCCGGCCTATACCTTTTCCCCTCTTCGCCAGAAACGAGCATATAATTATGCTTTTGATATAAAGAAGGCGAATGATCTGCTCGATAAGGCGGGCTATCCGGGCGGCAACGGCTTTCCGCCCATTCGACTGGTTATCAACCGAAACGATGTCCAACAGCGGGTAGCGGCGTCAATCACTCGCATGTGGAAGCAAAACTTAAACCTTGATGCCGAGATCATCGTAAAAGAAGCGTCAGAGATGGAAGAGGTACGCCGAACGGGCGATTTCGATCTGCTACGGCGGGGCGTGGTATTGCCGACGAATGACGAACTCGTGAATTTGGCCGCGGTACGCGGGATTGGCAGGAAAGAGTTGGCCGCCGCTAAACAGGAGCCCGCCGACGTGATCAGTCAACCGCTGCCAACTTCCATCCAAAGCGAACTCGAGATCAGCAGCGAGACACCACCGGACTTCCCGGGGGCAGACGACGACAGCGAAGACGTTCTGGAGATCCCGGATGGCACCGATGAGGCCCTTTTTGAGATGACTGCAATTCCACTTTATTTTCCAACGTCGTACTCACTGATAAAGCCTTACATTCTCGGCTTTGAATTAAATGGCCTCGATGCTCCGTCGCTGAAAGAAGTGAGGATAGATAATAACTGGCAACCGGGCAAGCCCGAAAACGAATCGTAAACTTTGTTGGTAAATGTGTTACTCCCCGCGATCATAGGTAATTCGTCCCACGATTTAACAACTGATCGGAAGCGTGAATCCTTGCTTCGCATCGCTATTCGGTGATAGCCTTGGGAAACATTAGCTCTCACGAAGTCGCGGTATTGGGCTTTCACGATCGGAAAAACCAGTTTTTTGGAGTTCGTTATGAAAGATACCCGCAAAACTCAGATTCAACTTGGACTAACCATCGCAGTCCTTGCGTCGTTTATATCCGGATGCACGTCGTCGGCCTCCAGTAAGTATTTCGGACAAACCGCCGCACCTCAGGAAAATATATTGCGATATGTTTCGGGCTCCGAGCCGCAATCGCTAGACCCGCAGGTGCCGACCGGACAGCCCGAGGCCCGGGTGATAATGGCCTTTTTCGACGGACTTGTCGAATATCATCCGAAATCGATGGAGGCGATCCCTGCGATAGCCGAAAGCTGGGAGGTCAGTGACGACGGTACCGAATATTTGTTTCACCTGCGAAAGAATGCCACGTTCTCGAATGGAGATCCAGTAAAGGCTGGTGACTTCGCCTATACGTTTCGCCGGGCACTTTCACCGGAGTTGGCTGCCGAAAACGCGTATCTTGCCTACTATGTAAAATATGCCGAGCCGTATAACTCAGGGCAATCATTTGTAAAAGATAAAAACGGCCATTTTCTGCATGAAAGCGATCTTGAGCCAGGAGCGGACCCTGCCGCCGAAGCTCCAGTTAAGCCTGATAACTTTGGTGCGGACACGGAATTTCACCGCAAGATGGACGAACCGATGCGGGTCACAGTTCCATCCGATCAGAAGTCACGGGACGAAGTGTTCGAAAAAGATCCGAAGCTCAAAGCGGCCGTCGCCGATAAGGAATTGGTGCCTATAAAAGCAGAGGACATCGGTTACGAGGCTATTGATGATCATACTTTCCGGATCAAACTGCTTCAGCCCGCTCCTTATTTTTTGGGTCTCCTCGCCCATCAGTATTTCCGGGTTGTTCATCCTCCGACTGTCGAGAAGTTTGGTGTCCAGTGGACCAAGCCCGAGAATATAGTCACAAGCGGAGCTTACCGCCTACAGGCTCATCGGCCATATGACGTGGTCATCGCGGTCAAAGATCCAAAATATTGGGACGCGGCAAACGTGCATTTAGACAGGATCGAGTTTTATCCGCTGGAGGAGCAGACGACAATGCTCAATCTCTACAAAGCCGGGCGGGTCGACGCGACCTACAATCATACTATTCCATCAGGTTGGATCGAGAGGGTGAAAGAATATAAAGATGAATATCTGCTCTTTCCCGAAGCTGTGATCGAATACTATTCGATCAATACGACTAAGGCGCCGATGGACAACCTCAAGGTGCGGCAGGCTTTTGCTCTGGCCGTCGACCGCGAGGCATTGGCGAAATTTCGAAAAACCGTTAAACCGCTTACGGATTTTACGCCAGTCGGGATCTTTCCTCGATATGAAGCTGCCCGGTCAAAAGTCTATAGCAGTCTCCTCGCTAAAAACAACATTACTCCCGAACAGTGGGAAAAGCGTCTCTTTGACGGAGAAAAAGCCCGTCAATTGCTGGGTGAAGCGGGTTTCCCGGTTCAAAAGCAGGGGGCCGGATGGGCGTGTCCAACGTTTCCGTTCGAAAACGTCAGTGTGGTTTACAATACTTCCGAGAATAACAAGGCTGTCGCCGAATTTCTACAGGCGCAGTGGAAACAGAACCTGGGCATCACAGTGCCGCTCAATAATATGGAATGGAAAACGTTCCTTCCTTCCACGAAAGCCCTCGAATTTAAGGGGTTTGCCCGTCGCGGATGGGTAGCAGATTATATGGACCCGTTTACATTTTTGGCTTTGTTCTATTCCGCAAAGAACGACAGCGCGACCGGTTGGCACGATCCCAAATACGATAAACTTCTTGATGATGCAAACAAGCTTACAGATCCGGATGCTCGATTCGAAAAGCTCGCCGAGGCGGAATTCCTGGTGATGAGTCAGCAGGTAGTCGTGCCTTTATCGACTGCAGGGACCAACTGGATAAAGAAACCTTTTGTTAAGGGCCTATATCCTAATGCTGGAACAGTTCATGCCTGGAAATTTGTTTACATCGAGCGCGATGCAGCCAAATGGGACGCAAATGTCGACAACGTTATG
>JBGTCF010000390.1:0-4550 GCA_041748975.1 Pyrinomonadaceae bacterium | reverse complement strand
CGTCGGGATCCTTCATAGCCGCCAGATCCTGCCAGCCTTATTTGGAGGCAAGGGCTACGTCGGAGCATGGTACGAGGGCGGCAGCACTTTTGAAAGTTTTCGAGCGGCGAAATATCGCCAGAGCGTCTCAACCGGATTTATCATCGAAACGCCGCTAGGCCCAATTCTCCTGGGCGGCGGTCTAAACCAAAGCGGCAAAGGAAGAATCTTCTTCTCGTTCGGACGGTTTCTTCGGTAGTTGAAGGTGTAGCTGCGGAGTCAGGGACATTCGATTTCGTGTCCAAAGTGCACAGAGGCTCGTTTCGTAATAGAATAGACTGAAAAGGGGGAATTTTGATGATCGAACAATTTCGAATTTTAGGCTTTGCCGGCAGTTTGCGTAAGGATTCGTATAACCGAGGCGTTCTTAGGGCCGCTACCGAGTTGCTTCCCGACGGAGCAGAGATAGACATATTTGATCTTGAGGGTATCCCGGGATTCAATCAGGACGAAGAAGGATCGCCGCCGGCAAAGGTCGTAGAATTGAAGCAGCGTATTCGGGAGGCCGATGCGATTCTATTTGTCACGCCGGAGTATAACTATTCAATCCCCGGAGTGCTCAAGAACGCCATCGACTGGGCTTCGCGTCCATATGGCGATAGCGCATGGGCAGGTAAGCCCGCGGCGATCATGGGCGCGTCCGTAGGCTCCATTGCGACGGCGCGAGCGCAATATCATCTACGCCAGATTATGGTTTTTTTGGATATGCACCCGCTCAATCAGCCCGAGGTTATGATCGGAAACTGTGCTGGTAAGTTTAATGAACAGGGCGATCTAGTCGATGAGAAAACGAAAGGCTTTATCAAGGATCAGCTTCAGACTTTAGTTGAATGGACCAAAAAGCTATCCTCGAGTTAATTGTAAACTTCGAAAAATAAAAGAGTGCAGTTCCTAAAGATGCTGCACCCTTCACTTTCCAAACAAAACCCTCTCGGCCAGTCCGCCGAGAGGTTTTTTTATTACATTACGGCTCGATCGTATAGTCCGGCCAGCACGAGGTCGGATTATAGTATTGCTCGAGCAGTTCCATAGCCTGGCGATTAGCGGCTGCACTGGGGGCCGCGACACCCGCGAAGCTTGGGTTCAAAATCTTCGCGATATGGTCCCGTGATGCTTCGATGTGGGCACGCGTAGCACGATCAGTGGTTTTGGTCAGTGCTAAACCAAGCTGTGCATTGAGCGAACGAAGTTCGGCACGATAAAACGAACGCTCGTCACCGCTGGAGATGAACATAGCCGCAAAACCGGCCGGGAGTCCCTGCGGGGTCGGCGTTGGCGGAGCGTTCAGCTTGTTATTGACGAGGTCCAGATAGGCGCGCTGCAGATTGCGCCTGTAGGCATCGACCGCAGGCCTCGGTGCCGCAAGTTCCGACCAGACGCCGCCGCGAACATCGGCCAGAAAGTCCGGAGCTCCGTACGCGGCCGTGCCGTCAAGCGCCTGCTGTTCGATCAGCCGTGCAAACCTTGCACTCGACAGCAGGTTGTTGAGTATGCTGTTCTGCGCGTTGCGGACCCTGTTAAGAGCACCGATCGGTTCGATCCGGCGAAGGATATCCTTATCAATGGCCCACATCGGAGTCGCGAACGCGTTGTCGTTCAAAAACTTCACCGCGGCCGTTTGACGTGCCTTGGGAATGAGGTTGAATCTCACGCCCGTCTGCCCGATATGTTTCTGCTGCGAATCATAACCGCCGACGATGGCAGCTACGTGGTTCATTTCGAGCGTCCACTGCCCAAGCATTCGTCCATAAAGTTCGCTTAAGTCATCATACGGCCTGCCTTTTTCAGTAGTCGTGGCCGGCACGAGGAGCTTAGCAATCCGCTTTAGGTTGCGAACTCCGAGCTCCGTAGACGCGATCGCATCGCCATCACCGACTGCTTCTGTCAGTTCCCCGGGATCGCTTCCCGCTGAACCCGCTGTCGAGAATCGGAGCCACGGCGTTTCGTCCTGCTGCCGCGCCCATGTGTCCAGGGTCGGAAGTTCGTCATCCGCCGTTCGGACGTTGGGGATCGGCTTATAGCCCCACATGGTGGCCCAGACATCGTAGGGACCGATGCCGGGAACGAGGTCGTCGACATCGATATTGTCCTCCGGCTGGGCGACATAGTTAAAGCGGGAATAATCCATCAATGTGGCGACATGGCCCATCTTCTTGACCCATTCGCGATCGCGAACCTTTTCCTGCGGATACATCGAGCTGGCTTTCATATTGTGCTGGAAGCCAAGCGTGTGGCCAACCTCGTGAGCAACGACATATTCGACCAAAGTCCCCATCAGATCATTAGGCATCGGCAGCCTGTGGACGCGCTTATCGACCGCACCGGCCTGAAGGAAGTACCAAGAACGCTGGAGGTTCATGATGTTATGGTGCATCTGAATGTCGGTTTCGAGTATCTCGCCTGTCCGCGGATCGTTTATATGGGGGCCTGAGGCATTCTCGACGGTCGACGGGAGCCAGCGGATCACGGAATAGCGTGCGTCCTCAGGATCAAAATTGGGGTCCTGCGCTTTAGTCGGAGCCATTTTTGCGATCACCGCGTTCTTAAAGCCTGCGGCTTCGAACGCCTTTTGCCATTTCTCAACGCCTTTCTTGGTGAAAGGGACCAGCCATGCCGGAGTCGCGCGATCGATGTAATAGACGATTGGCTTTACGGGCTCGGAAAGTTCCGCGGTCGGATCTTTCTTCTCCAGACGCCAGCGGGTGATGTAACGCCGCTGCTGTGCGCGATGTTCGGGACGTCCGTAGTCCATCTGCGTGACCGAGAAGTAACCCACACGATCGTCATAAAGACGCGGGATCATGGGATTATCGGGCAGTTTGACCATACTGTAATGCATCACCACGGTCGCGCTTCCCGGCGGCATTCCCTGCTGCTGCCCGCCGCCGCCCGGTCCCTGCCCGCCGCCGCCGACTCCGGCCAGTGTCGGATTGCGAACATATGTGTGAGTCGCTCGGGCCTCGATATTTTCGGGAAATGCCTTGATCGATTCGATGTAAGACCGCGATGCGTCCATTGTGTTCGCGTTAAGCCGCTGCCGAGCGCTTATCTCGAAAAGGTCTGTTGTGAAAAGACGGCCGACATCGATCACCGCAGATTCCTCTTTTGGCCCCCATGCCGCAACGGGAAAGGACATAAGTATCGTTTCGGTATTGGCATTCCGGACAGCCTCAGCGATAGGAAGGTTAGGGTCAGCAACAATACTGTAGTTGACGTTTCTCAATCGTACCCGGTTGTCGCTTAACTCCCAGCGTACGACACGCCTGCCAAGCGCCTGACCGCCGTGGCCGACCCCGAACGTAGTGCTCGCGATCTGCGTAACCCATAGAAATTCCTTGCCAAATTCAGATTTGGGGATCTCGTAATAATACTTATCTTTTACCTCGTGGACCGTAAAGATGCCCTTTTTTGATTTGGCTTCCTTGGTAATGACCTTGTCATATGGCTGCGGATCCTGCGATGCACCCGGCATGCCGGGCCTTTGGGCTCCGCCCGGGGCCACCGGGCCGGCGGGCGTTTCGGCAGGTGTCGGATCCTGTCCATTGACCATAATTGCTGTCGACAGACATAGTGACGCCAGCAGAACTCTAATTGCGATTCCTTTCATTCGTAAACTCCTCATAAACCGGGGATGAAAATTAGACCTTCAGGTCAGACCAGTGCAAACGAGCCGGAACTCGGCCAATGTGGCTCTCAGCAAAAGTATAGGGTCGACTTAAAATAAGCAATGCAAAAATTAGTTGGCAGAGAACGATATTTATAGCATTGATTAGACCGGTATGCAATCTCTGAATGGGCCTCGAGCTCATCGCCCGATATAACAAATAGCGTTACAATATTTTGACGAACGCCCTATCACGCCAAAAAAGGATGACAAGAGACTATTCCACGCCAAAATTCATACCGCTCAAGTTCAAAGGATTTGACAGCATGGAGCAGGTAAAGCGGGCTGATAAGTTCTTTGAACTTCTAAACAGCCGCCGGACCATACGGGAATTCTCAGACCGCGAAGTGCCTTTCGAACTGATCGAGAAAGCCATCGCCACCGCCGGTACCGCACCCTCAGGCGCGAATATGCAGCCATGGAGATTCGTCGTGGTTCGTGATCCGGCAGTAAAAAGTAAGATCCGTGAGGCTGCCGAGAAAGAGGAATTCGAGAGTTACCACGGCCGAATGAGCGAGAAATGGCTGCGGCGTCTTGCCGTCCTGGGAACGGATGAGCACAAGCCGTTTCTCGAGATCGCTCCTTATCTCATCGTCGTTTTCCGCATCACCTCGGTCGAAGAAAACGGCGAGACCGAGCCAACATATTACTCGCAGGAATCGGTCGGCATCGCGGTCGGCATGCTGCTCGCTGCCCTACACAATATGGGCCTCGCGACGCTGACACATACTCCTTCGCCGATGAGATTCTTGCAGGAAATTCTTTGCAGACCCAAAAACGAAGTTCCTTTTGTGCTGATCCCCGTAGGCTATCCGGCTGAGGATGCGAGAGTTCCCGATATACGACG
>JBGTCF010000389.1:0-3422 GCA_041748975.1 Pyrinomonadaceae bacterium | reverse complement strand
GACGCCTGAATGTTATTTATGCGTTAAGCAGCGAGGCGAGACCGGCCCGGGGAAGCCGAGTAACTACGATAACCTGATCTTTGAATGCTCTAACAATGGTATTACGGAGAACTGCTTTGCGAAGATCGTTGTTCTTTTGAGCAGAGTAAAGTCGAAGGGTGCTTTTAAGTTGACGAACGAGATCCAGAGCATTTTGCGGCGATTCCTTTTTAACCGCAATATTCACTGAGAACGATCGACGGTCGAGATCGACGCTGAAACGCGAATCCGCCGCCGTCACGCCGTCAAACTCTCTATTCCGGATGCAGTCCCCCAAAGAATAGCCGTAAACCATTTCGCGGCTAAAATACTCGAGAGCGGAACGTGAATGTTCACTGGAAGTTACGAACCGAAGCGGTGTGTAGCTTCCGGCACGGTTGCTGTGAAGGCAAGGCAGAACAGCATTTTGGGCAATGCTAAAGGTATCGACACGGGGGTCGAACCTGCCTTGGCTTCGCAGACGCGATAAAGTGGCCAGGAAATACTCGACATCCTCGACATAGATCTGGACGGAAGTAGAAACTTCTGACCTCTCGTCATCGGGTTTTAGGTCGAGGTCATCTCCGAAGCCAGCCTCATCCTTCACATCGTAATGCTTCGCCATTGCGGCGCTGGCCAGAACCTGCGGGGCCGCTCCGGACAGCATCAGTCCGAAATACACGCCTAGTGTGGCAATTACGATTATCGAATTTGTGTTACCTGTTTTGATCATTCGCCATCAAGCGATCTTAATATCTGAGATCTCCGATCACATCGGGGAATTGCTAATGGTTAGACGTTCCGACGTGCTCGCCGGTTATTGTCCGTTCTTGGTAAGAAGAGATTCGAGTCCGGCGCGGGGAAGATTTGCAATGACGATGATCTTGTTTTTTTCGACGGTTACTTTGGAGGCGTTGTATATTTGCGACCTCACAAAATTCGTTTCAAGCGACCTTTTTCTCAAAAGGGCCTGTTCATAACCAGAAAGTGACTGAGCAGTGGAACCGGGATCGGTGATGGCCGTCGTCTTAAGTGTTACCTGGTCCTTGCTGACCGTGAATTCGACCAGGAAATTCTCGTTCCATTCATCCGACCTAGGAAGAAAGGCATCATAAAGGGCCCGAAGTGGTTCGCGAAACTTTCCCGACCATAACGAGCCCTCGCCGGTCTGAGAAGATTGCCGGGATACACCGTTCGGTTTGACCGTAACAAAGTAATCGAAACCGAATTCGCCCTTATTCCCGCGTTTGGCATCAGCCGAGATCTCGGAAGATATCCTGTAAAGATCCTCCAACGCAGCAGCAAATTGCTCCAGAGCCTTGTCGCCGTCAGGCTTCTTATCCAGATCGTCCTTTTGCTCGATCTCATCCTTGATATCGAATTGCCGAGCCATTGCGGCTTGACCAAGGACCTGGGGAACAGCGCCCGCCAATATGAGGCCAAAATAGACCCCGAGTGTCGCGAGAACTAATATCGAATTTGGATTTTTTTCCTTTTTGATCAAATCTACCTTATCGCCGTGTTATTCTCTGACTTCTTATCCAGATCGCCGCTTGGCTGTCCCTGCTGTGTCTTTTTGGCTTGAGCTTCCTTTAATTTCCGGGTGATCATTTCCTGGGCGATCGGTTTAGGAAGAACAAAATTCAAAACGAAGCTCTTGCCTTCGGCTGTAACCTTGGCACCGTCGAGCAAAGTCCGCTCATCGCTCGGATTCTTAGCGGTCGACTTGCCTACCATAATAGCAAAACTAAGTCCGCTTGCAACTGTTTTCGCTTTTTCCGGCGTATTTTGCAGCGAAGAAACAACAGCCGTGATCTTATCCTCATCTTGAACGAGGGTCACTGTCACCTTGTCGACGTCCAGATTTCGCAGATAAGTGAGAAAGCCGCTGTCACCCACCGCTTCCATAGCGGCCTTGGCAACGTCTATCATTTTTGCGTCTCCCGCCTGCTTCGAAACGTCGAATTTCGATTTTTCGCGATCCAGTTTTCCGTCCGGAGTAAGGACGCCGTTCAAGACTATCGTAAACGGTTTGTCGAGATCGACCTCTTTTGCGTCCCACTTTGCTACGACCACATCAGCAAAATCCGTCAACGGCTTTTTGTTGATTTCAACCGCAGTCACCGCTTCGCTTGTAAGCGGCGGTGCCACTGGCGTGGGACTTGGTTTCGGATCGACTTCGGCGGTATCGTCCTCGTCGAGCTCGCTAGGCTCGGTAACGACAGGCCGATTGGTTCTATTGCGCCTGCTAGGCCTTGGATTCGTCGCCACTCGACCGTTATCGTTGAACGTCGGCAGGTCGCCCTGAATGACGGACGGATTTGGCGTCGGCATAACCGGTTGAGTGTTCAACAGGCTGTTGCCCGGCGTGGGCGTCGTATAGGTCATGCCTGGCGAAAATCCCGGGATCGTCGCGTCGAATGCCGGATCGAAACCCGTTTGCTGCATCATAGCGAATTCTTCCGGATTCGCCAGCTGAAAATAACCCTCAGGATACGAGAGCGGCGGTGTCTCGCCGGTCACGTCAACAAAGGTAATATCCGAATCACCGAGTTCCGTCTTATCATAGACGGCATCCACGTAATCTCGCTCGTTGCTAAAGAGCTTGGATCCGACGTAAACCGTATCCAGAACCTGGCAAAAACGTCCGACCAGCGGACTGTCGCAGCCTTTCATCGTAAGTAACGATGTCTGGCTCAAAATGGCAATCGCCAAGATGTTCGCTGCCGCAGAGATCGCCAAAATGCGATAAACGCGTGGTGTGAGATCCCATGGCCTGATCTCATAATCATAAAAGAGATCGCCCTCCTGCAAAGGAGTTGCGATCCGCTCGGGTTCATATAATGACTGCTCAAACATACAAATTAATAATTGCGTCTATAAAACCAAATTACTTCCTTCGAAGTTAGACGCCCGGCCCCGCAAAATCGTTGCGGACGTAATTGCCTATTTTAGCATTTTGGCCAGGCGTTCTGAAAGCAATAGACTTTCTCCTGGCAAAGCTCTAACATCTCGCATATGCGACGAAAGGACAATCGTGATCGCCGCCGAGATCGAGATTCTGCGAGGGGCAAAGGCCCCAAGGCAGAACGTAAAGATGAACGAGGAAATGCAGGACAAAGTTCCCCGGCAAGGGTTGCTCCTGTCCAAACGCCCCGGCAGATCCGGGCGGTCGAACGCCTGCTCTCAGGCATTGGCATCCCTGCGATAAAACCTTTCAAACCGGACGAATTCCAACTCGAAGCCCTTGCGGCGATCGAGCATGAGGATGTTCTGGTAACCGCACCCACCGGTAGCGGCAAAACGTGGATCGCCCGCGAAGAGATCCGCCGGCTACTCGCGGCCGGGAAGCGTGCATGGTACACGACACCGCTCAAGGCATTAACAAACTCGAAATACACTGA
>JBGTCF010000388.1:0-8639 GCA_041748975.1 Pyrinomonadaceae bacterium | reverse complement strand
TTGTCCCGCAAGTGCAAGCACGAAATTCACAACAAAGAGGCCGGCTATTCACGTCTCCGTATAGATCCGCTTCAAATATTCGTCGACCATCCGGTCGCTGGAAAATGCCGGTGTGAGCGTTGCGATCGATGCCCTCATTCGTCGTATCCATTCTAAAGGGCGGCCCGATGCATCGAGGGAGTAGTAGGATGGAATCACCTCGTTCTCTAGAGTTGAGTATAGGGATTCGGCATCGGCGGCGTCCATTTCTTCATTGTCAGCGTCGGCATCCAGTCCGCCGAAGGCAAATCCGTTATCGCCGTTGTATCCTTCGATCCACCAGCCATCCAAAACAGAGAAATTGAGGACGCCGTTCATCGCGGCTTTCATTCCGCTGGTACCGCTCGCCTCCATCGGACGTCGAGGCACATTCATCCAGACATCGACGCCCTGCACCAGATACTTGGCGACCTCCTGATCATAGTCCGGAATAAAAACGGCCCGTTTTTGCCAGTTTGACTGGTCATTGATGCTCATCAAATCTTTGAGAATCGTCTTCGCTGTCCTGTCCTGCGGATGGGCCTTGCCGGCAAAAACGAACTGGACCGGTCGTTCAGGATCGTCGACCATCTTCAGCAAGCGCTCGAGGTCAGTAAAGATTAAGTCCCATCTCTTGTAAGCCGCCACGCGTCGGGCAAAGCCGATAGTCAGGCTCTTAGGCGAGAAAAGCGAAGCCGTATCTTTGTGTTCATTGATCGTGTGATGCTCACCGGTTTCGGCGGCACGGGTTCGGTCACGGATAAACGAGACCAGCAGACGCTTTAATGTTTGATGTGCAATCCAAATGTCATCATCCGAAATGTTATTAACTGCAATAGTCCATTCACTTTTATCTCGGACCAGGGCTTGCCAATCCGGGCCGATCCGTTTGCGGAAGATATCCTGAAAAACTGGAGCTATCCAGGTCGGGCTATGGACTCCGTTGGTAACCGATGTTATGGGCACATCCTCGCTATCGGTAATTGCCGGAAACATCTTGAGCCAAAGTGCACGCGATACCTCTCCGTGTTTTGCACTAACGCCGTTAGACGAGCGGCACATCCGTACCGCCAGCGGCGTCATGCCAAAGAACTCTGCATCATTGCTAAGGTCCGCATGCCCAAGAGCAAGGAATTCCGCATCGGTCAGTTTGAGTGAAGTAATATACTCGCTGCTGAAGCAATCGATCAGCAATTCGGGGTCAAAGGTGTCGTTTCCGGCTGCAACCGGCGTATGCGTTGTAAAAACGCACTGGCGGCGGACCTTCGGCACGACATCCGCAAAACCGGCTTCCGGATCGTCTCTCAGCATTTCGTGTGCGAGTTCCAATGTCAGGAATGCAGAGTGGCCCTCGTTAAGGTGAAAGACATCAGGCGCGATGCCGAGTTTTCGCAAAAGGCGAACGCCGCCCAAACCCAGGACCTTCTCCTGCACAATGCGGGTTTCCGTATCGCCGCCATAAAGATGTCCCGTTATAAGCCGATCGGTTTCGGAGTTTTGCGAAAGGTTTGTGTCCAACAAATAAAGCGGAATCCGGCCAACCTTAGCGATCCAAGCTTGCGCATCTACCTTGCGGCCGCGAATGTGGATCGGAACCGTCAAACGGCTGCCATCGCCATCGAAGACGGGCTTAATTGCGAGTTCAGAATCGAAAACGTCGTTGTACCGCTCTTCCTGCCAACCGTCATGCGAGATCCGCTGGCGGAAATAGCCGTAGCGATAAAGTAGTCCTACGGCTGTAAGCGGTAAGTTTAGGTCGCTCGCTGACTTGAGATGATCGCCGGCAAGAATGCCGAGTCCGCCTGAATAATTTGGCAGGGAATTGTGCACACCGTATTCGGCACACAAATATGCGATGTTCGGTGCATTTGCGATCGGATCATCGTTGTTAAGATAGTCAGAGAATTCATCGTAAAAACGCCCGAGCCGCTCAACATACGACGGATCTGAGGCCTTCTGCCTAAGGCGAAACTCATTTATCCGAGAAAGCAAAAGACGCGGATTCTGCTCGCATTCGTCCCAAAGCGTTGGATCCAGATCTCGGAATAACGCCGCGCCGTCAGGACGCCACGACCAGAAGTAATTTGCCGATATCGCATCCAATTGCTGAAGTTCCTCGGGTAAAGTGCGTTTTAATTCGAATTCAGACCTGAAATTCGGTCCCTGTTGTTGGCTTACTGCTTGATGTGTTGAGATATCGGTCGAGGCCTCCGTCATAATGCGTTCGGTCACGTATAAACGTACCTGACGAATATAAACGATGCCGGCTGAGCTATCAATCGCAGACAGCCCCGCGGGATCGACGAGAGTGAATGCTCCGCCGGCAGGCAGATCTAGTTCGATAGCAACGTGAAGCTGGCGACAAAAGATTCGTGAATGTTTGAGCATCTCGTTTGATTTGATTAAATTGTATATTCGCGATCGATAGAGAAATTTATGAACCTAAATATCATTCCCGTAAAATGGTCGGACGAGGGCGTCCTAATGCTCGATCAGCGTCTGCTTCCCACCGAAGAAAAGTGGCTGACGCTCAGGACCTATAATGACGTTGCCGCCGGCATCAAGGATATGGTCGTGCGCGGAGCGCCAGCTATCGGCGTATCAGCGGCGTATGGGATAGCTCTTGGAGCAAAGCAATTCGTCGGAACAACCGTCGTTGATCTCGAGGACGATCTCGATTATGTCTGCGAGGTCCTCGGGGCCACGCGTCCGACTGCGGTCAACCTCTTCTGGGCGATCGATCGGATGAAGCGCACCTTTCAGAATGCCAAAGCTGGAGGGAAATCAGTGAGCGATATCAAGCAGATCCTGCTCGACGATGCCAGGGCGATCCATGAAGAAGACATCGAATCGCAGCGGCTTATCGCAAAGTTCGGCGGTGAACTGCTCGAGGACAATTCGAATGTTCTCACGCATTGCAATGCCGGTGCTCTAGCCACGGGCGGTGTTTGGGGAACAGCCCTCGGCGTCATCCGAGGTGCCGTCGATCAGGGAAAAAACATCTCGGTGATCGCCGACGAAACACGCCCGTACCTGCAGGGAGCACGTCTCACTGCGTGGGAGCTTATGAAGGATGACATCCCGGTCACGCTGATCACGGACAACATGAGCGGCCACATCATGAAAAAAGGCGGCGTACAGGCCGTGGTCGTCGGTTCGGACCGCATCGCCGCCAACGGTGATGTCGCGAACAAGATCGGAACATATATGGTTGCCGTTTTGGCCCGCCGTCATGGAATCCCTTTCTATGTTGCCGCCCCACTAACTACCGTTGACATGAATTGCCCAACCGGCGATGACATCCCGATCGAGGAACGAGACATTCGCGAAGTTACTCATATGAAGGATATACAACTTGCTCCGGATAACACTCTCGTTTCGAACTACGCATTCGACGTCACGCCCAATGATCTTGTGACGGCGATAATTACGGAAAAAGGCGTCGCAAGAGCACCGTACATCGACAGCCTAAAAGCACAGTTTGAGTCGTAGCCTTTTGCGAATTGCCGTTGGCTTCAGCAACGGTCAATCCGCGAGAGAATCTCTCAGGCTTCAGCCCAACAAACGGCTAAAGTAAACGGCAATTTTGTCCAAAAGTGCTCCTGATTCTGTAGTAAAATTACGGCTATGGAAGAAGTAACCGATTGCACGGCAAAGTTCAGGCGGATCATGGAACTCAACAAGCTGGCGGAACAAGAGTTCGTGCGCGGACTAAAGAGTTCCAATCCCTTGATTACTGATGCCGAGATCGTGTCCGAGGTCCAGAAATGGTGGCTCGGTAAGGACGAACACTGGCCCGAAGAATTCTTCCGTCCGGCAAGTCCCGAAAGGATCAAGCGTTTGTTCAATGACACTGAAACGTGAATCCTCGCCGATCTTCATAAGAGTGCTTCCGGCCCATCCAGCATTCACCGCCCTTCGACGCTGTTGACACGGCATAGATACGGGTTTACCATACCTCACACACTCGCAATTTGAGCCTTAGATCAATAACTCAGAGGAGCACTCTCAATGCACGCTTTGTCTAAGCCCGTTCACCCTCACCCGGCCTCGCCCGGCGAATGTAAGACCACCGTCGGCTCCCGCATCGGCAAAAGCGCCGAAATGGGTGATAAAATTAAACAACTCACATCCCTAAAAGCCACCGTCGGCCACCTCGTCAAAAACTACTGCGACGGCAACCCCGCCGCCCTAGCCTCCTGGACCTCCGCCGCCCACGTCGAAAGTCCACCCAAAAAGAAACCCCCAACCCCACTAACGCATTAGGGAAGAAGAAAAGAATTGAATAGGATGATAGAGGCCATGTCCAGCGATCAGAACGTCTCGCTCGCGGAATTAGGAGGATTAGATGAAATTGGCAAGAGTTCGAATTAAGGAATTTCGGAGCATCTTAGATTCCGGAGAGTTTACAATCGACGATATTACTTGTTTGGTTGGAAAAAATGAGGCCGGAAAAACAGCAGTCCTAGGTTCGCGGGACGTATTGAAGCAGAAATGCGTCAACATGATTGGATATGGTTTTTCCTTGGCTGGGAAGCTGCCCGGTTTATTTATTTCGCCAAAGCCAATAACTAAACTGAAACCGGAGGACGATGGCTGCGTTCTTATTCCGTTCACCGGCTTGTCTCCCGCAGACGTTGCAGAAGTCATCCAGAAAGTTCGATCAATCGCGGATAACACCTTAAATTGGGATTTTAGTAATCCCTATAAGGAAGGCGAAAAATCGTTTGGTGATCGTTTTCGAGATGCATTGGAATTGAAACCAGGGATAGGGCCGCTAAAAATTGATTTGAGGAAGTTATTCGAGAAGTGACGTCGCACTGACCCACACCAATCCATTACATCGCCGGGTCAGGCGTTGCGATTCTTCTGCAAGTCTTCCGAATAATTAATAGGTTTCCTTTGCTGCAAGTAGTTTTCCTGCGAAATCCGCAAAGAAAGAGCGAGGCGAAAGGGTGTCCTTTGGAAATGAATGCTCGCCCTTTTGTGCTCCCTTTTTGCGGTCCGAAAGTAAAAGACAGGTCGATGAGTAAAGCTGTTTCGCTACCATTCGTTCAAGAAGGATCTCATAGCGCCGAGCATAGGTTGCTTTCCTGAATTCCGGCTGGACAGCGAAATGTGGCTCCTTCACCTTTACGTCGCGTCCACTTGACGCTGCGCAATCCTCTAAAAGCATTAGAAAGCCCAAGAATGGAGGCTTTGTGTCTATCGATTCAAAGAGCGGTTCGTTTGATTCTCCCACGGGAAGGTCAAAGCCTTTCTCGCGATAAGCCGTCCAAAAATCTGTCGCAGAACCAAGAACTTCCTCGGACCGGTTGTTAATGTTATTTCCGAATGAGCCGACTTGTGACTTTAATTCAAAGGCAGCTAGCAATCGTCCTTTATAAACAACAAGTGCGTCCCATTCTTTTGTTGCCCTAAAATAACCGGGAATAACCTGCCTTCCTTTGCTAGCCACAATGATTTCATCATCCTTAAAGCCCGAATGTTTACCGACGGCAAGAATAAGATTAGCGAAAGCGTTTAGATTCTTACCGGCGATCACCGACCCTCTACCGCCTGCTTGGGACGTAATTGCGGTAGAAATCCTGCCCGTCCAAAATTGCTTAACGGCGTCAGAAACCAATTCATCAAAATTATGCGGTAACAGTTTGCTCATGAGGAATACGTGCCGTGTGAAGCACCACCAAGTCTTTATCAAACATTCCAAATGCCTTTTCCATTCTGGCTTTTGCCTGATCTGCGTATTCCTCGTCGATCTCCACACCGATTGAATGGCGGCCGATCTTGGCGGCGGCAAGCATCGTCGTGCCGGAACCGAGAAACGGATCGAGAACTGTGTCCCCAACAAAACTAAACATTCGAATCAGCCGATTGGCTAAAGTCTCGGGGAAGGGCGCCGGATGGCCATTACGCGTCGATGCTCCTGTCAGCGTCCAAATCTGTTGATACCATTCGTTGAATTCTTTTTCCGAAATGATAGAGAGTCTTCGTTGTTCGGGTTCTGGCTTTCGATAACCTCCTGATTTTCGAAGCATTAGGATATATTCAACATCGTGTTTGATCACTCCGTTCGGTTCGTATGGCTTTCCAAGAAACTTTGAATTACCTTTCACCTCAAAACTTGCGTTCGAGATCTTATGCCAGAAAATCGGAGCGAGATTATCGAAACCGATTTTTTCACATCGTACTTGTATGTCTGCGTGTAGCGGAACAACCTTATGTAATCCGTTGCGTTTTCGCGAAAGCATCACGTCGCCAACAACAACAATCATCCTTCCACCGACAATGAGCTTATCGAAGCATCCACGCCATACATCATCTAACCTGTTTAGAAAATCTTCGTAATCATCAATGTGGCCAAGTTGTTCTTCATGGTCATTGTATTCTTTAAGATTCCAATACGGCGGTGAGGTCAAAACGAGGTGAACCGATTCATCCCGCACTGCCGACAAATCCTGCGAATCGCCGACAAGAATTGAATGAAGCGTCTTTAGCTCAGATACTTCCGCCCGAATCTTTTCGAGTTCTTTTTCGTCACGCGCCAATTTTGGTATGAGACGGTCAAGCTCAGGAGATGTAGTTGGATTCATTGAGTGCATTATATCAGCAAGAGTTGTAATCACGGGAACCGCGCGGTTACGCCTGTATCTATGAAAAGAAAAAGAGCGGGAAAGACGAAACAGTAAAAAGTTAACAGTGAAAAGTGAAAAGAGAATGAACCTTTTTCGCAGCCGAATGACTAACGTTCACTCACCTGATATAATTCATCCAAACTGAATTGCGATTCATTTATTGACTTATGATCGAACGTGAACAGATCGAAATGGACGTCGTCTTTGTAGGCGCAGGGCCGGCTAACCTTGCGGCGGCCTTGCATCTCAAGAGCGAGGTCCGCCAACACGACGAGATGATCGAAAAAGGGTTTAAGACGGGCCATCCCATCGGTGAACTCGAGATCGCTATTGTCGAAAAAGGCCCATTTGTCGGCGCCCATATTTTGTCGGGAGCGGTGATGGATCCCATTGCCATTCGCGAACTGATGCCGGATTTTCTGGACCAGGGATTTCCGGTCGATGCGGTTGTGACAGAGGACGCGTTCTGGTATCTGACCGAGAAACGTGGGTTTAACGCCCCACTGATCCCTCCGCCGCTTAAGAACAAAGGGAAATATATCGTTTCTCTAAGCAAAGTCTGCGAATGGCTTGGCGAAAAATGCGAGGCCGAGGGGATCAATATCTTTCCCGAGTTTCCGGCGGCGGAAATACTTTTTGATGAAAATGACGCCGTCATCGGCATTCGGACCGGCGACAAAGGAATCGATAAGGACGGTAAACCGAAACCCAATTTCGAGCCTGGCGTTGACCTCCTCGCAAAGGTAACGGTGCTTGGCGAGGGATCTCGGGGATCGCTGGCCAAGCATTTGATCACCAGGCTCGGGCTGGACCAGGATTCGGAACCGCAGGTTTTTTCTTTGGGGGTTAAAGAACTATGGGAGGTGCCCGAGGGTAACTTTCCCGAGGGTAAGGCGGTGCATACGCTCGGCTATCCGTCCGATACCCGAACTTATGGCGGCGGGTGGATCTATGGGCTTAAAAACAATGTCATTAGTGTCGGTTATGTAACCGGCCTCGATTACGAAGATCCGAGGATCGATCCGCACGCCGAGTTTCAAAAGTTTAAGACAAATCCGATGGTCGCCAAGGTGCTCGCGGGGGGCAAGATGATCAAATACGGTGCCAAAACGATCAACGCCGGCGGGTATTACACGATGCCCAAACTCTACGCTGACGGCGTTTTGCTTGTGGGTGATTGTGCGTCTTTCCTGAATGGCCAGCGCATAAAGGGAATTCATACCGCAATGAAATCGGGGATGCTGGCAGCTGAGACAATCGTTGGTGCATTCGAACATCAGGATTTTTCTTCTAAAACCCTGAGACACTTCGACGAGAAGGTAAACCTGAGCTGGATCTATGACGAACTGCATCCAGTTCGGAATTTCCATGGGGCTTTTCAGAAGGGACGTTGGTCGGCTCTCATCAATACTGGGCTCCAGTACTTAACCCGCGGGTTGGCGTGGGGCTTTATGCCGAGGGAGCATCATGTGCCCGGCCACGAGAGGATGCAAAAGCTGTCCGAGTCTAACGGAGATGGATCGAGATATGGCGACCTAAAGTTTGACAAGCAGCTTACCTTCGACAAGATCACGGATGTTTATCACGCAGGCGTTGCTCATAATGAGGATCAGCCGTCGCATTTGCATGTGCTCGATACCGAGATCTGCTCAACCCGCTGTGCCGAGGAATACGGCAATCCGTGCCAGCGATTTTGTCCGGCCGCCGTTTATGAAATGGAAGAAAGACCCGCTACGGGGAGGCTCGAGCTGAAGGTCAACTTCTCAAACTGTGTGCATTGCAAGACCTGCGACATTGCGGATCCGTATCAGGTCATCAATTGGGTCACGCCCGAGGGCGGCGGCGGGCCGAATTATAAGGGAATGTAAAAAAAAGAGCCACCCGAAAGTGGCTTTTTTAACGGATTATTTTATTCACTTAATTTTCGAGAATCTCGAAATTGACCTTCCGTTCCTGAAATTCTTTCATAGCTATCCGAGTCGATTT
>JBGTCF010000387.1:0-8572 GCA_041748975.1 Pyrinomonadaceae bacterium | reverse complement strand
CTCGCCGAGCAGATGGGACTCGTCTCTATCGACAAGGCGGCCAGCTCCCCTCCTGCCCGAGGAGGGGTGGCATCCGCTTCGGATGACGGGGTGGTGGGAGGCATTTCCACTTCCCAAATAGCCATCAAGCTCGGCGAATCAGCCCGCGTCGCGCCCGAAAAACTTATGCAGTTCCTCGACGACGCAGAAGGCTCAGCCTTCTCCCCCAACGGCATCCTCCGCGTCCCCGTAAAAACCGCCAACCCCATCGCCACCGCACGCGAGACCCTTGTCAGCATTCGCTCGTGATCGATTGTAACGTTTTGAGTCCCGCCTTCAGGCGGCCCACCCGCAGGCCGTCTAGGCGAAACTTGGAACTCAAACCGCAACGCTCGATTACTACCGGACAACCGCTGGTCATCAGATGGTTTCTAACTGTCTGGATGAAGAACACATTTTTTCTGGGATACTTATTTTTGGTTTTATGCTGCCTTGCCCCGGCGGTCGCTGCACAATCCGGCCGACGTGCCCAACCGGTATCGACGCCTGCTGCTCCTGTCGCATCGCAGACTGACTCCGATTTTTCCGAATCGAAGCCGAGTTCCGGACCCACTTATTCTCGAAAGGTCAGAGCTGCACAGGCGACCGAGCGTGAAAAGCCGGTGCCCAAGCCGGACGAGACCGTAACTGAGAGCGAGGATTCCGTCATTCGCGTCGGTACCGAACTGGTGACCGTACCGGTCTCTGTTTATGAGCGAAGCGGTGTTTATTTATCAGGGCTCAGACGAAACGATTTCCGGATCTATGAGGACGGCATTGAGCAGGAGATCGCGTATTTTGGAACCACCGAGCTTCCTTTCAGCGTGGTCCTTCTCGTGGACGTCAGCGGATCGACCGATCAAAAGATCCGCCAGATCCAGTCAGCCGCGTTGAGCTTCATCCAAAATCTGAAGCCGAACGACCGCGTGTCGATCGTCGAATTTGCTTCGGGGATAAACACTTTGTGCGATTTCACTACCGATCGGACGGTGCTGGAGAAGGCGATCGGGAGGCTAAGTTCCGGCGGGGGCACTGTCCTTTACGACGCGGTTGAGCGTGTGCTCAAGCGAAGTTTCAGAGACGTGCAAGGCCGCAAGGCAGTTGTGCTTTTCACGGATGGCGTGGATACTTCGGGCGGCTCGAGCGGGTATGAGAAAACCCTCGCTCTCGCCGAAGAAGGCGACGCGGCAGTTTATTCCGTCTATTACAATACGTATCTCGAAATGCGCGGTATCAACACCGGCGGGGGCCCGATGAGCGGCATCCCCTCGATCACCCGGGCGCCGAATATCCCCGGAATGCGTGCCGAAGATTACGCACGCGGCCGCGCATATCTCGAGGAACTCGCTCGCGTTACCGCTGCAAAGATGTTTCGCTCCGATTCGACCACCGGCGGCCTCAACGCCGCATTCGCCGGCATCGCGGATGAACTCGGAAATCAATATTCCATCGGCTACTACCCAACCGACCCAGGAGCGTCCGGCCAGCGAAAACGGATCAAAGTCCGCGTCGCCCGCCCCAACGTCGGCGTCCGTTCCCGCGACAGCTACATCGTAGGCGAAGCCCTACAGACCAAAAAGACCGGGAGTTGAAGTCGGGATGTCATTTTTGCGGGAAACGTAACTCGTCATCGCCTAATAGCGCATGATTACAGGGCCGATCTTCGAGGAGCGGCGCGAACGATGACCATTGGCATTTCTATAGTACCGCTCCAGTCGAGAAATGGGTGGTCGCCTTTTTGGGGCGGGATAACCAATTTCCCACTTACAAAATAGGTGCCGTCGAGCGCCAGCGGCCAAATCCTGGAGGGCCCAAGATCTATCGCCATAAAACTCGGTCGAAGATACCCGGCACCAGGGTATGTAGCATTAAATTTAATAGTTCCGCCGTGCGGGAGAATAGTATCCTTCCAATTGGGCGACAGCCCATTGTACGTCGGCTCAACCGCCGTCACTTCGCCGCCCGCCGGATCAACAACACGAAGCTCTAACCGCGAAGGACTGAATCGTATGGTTCGCTGTCCCATAATATTGACGACATTTTGCATCTCGATGAAAACTTTAAAAATTGGCGATTCACCGTGGGTGTCCGGTAGTAGGCTGATACGCGCTCGCAGACCGTTAACAGGCTGCGACCATCCGTGATCCAAGAGCTTTTCGAAGTCATCGTACGCGTACTCGGCGGGTTTGGTCCTGGTGCAGGATGAAGTACGCAAGATGGCCCCTTCGAATGATGCAAAAACCAGATAATTGCGTCCCTGTTTGAAGTCAAATCCACATGCAGCTCCCGGGTTTGTCGTCCTCACAACGACGGATTCAGTCTTTGGTCCCTTCCATACGGAATTGGGACGAAACTCGATCTCTCTCTCTCGTTCGCCAATGCTGATACGGGTGACTTCGCCGGAAAAAACCAGGTCCGAGATCGCCATCTCCTGTTCGAGGCCCCTTTTTCCCGGACACTCGCAGCCAAAAACCGCGACTGAACCCAAAGCTAACGCAAACATTACGCCAAACAATGTAATAAACGTTTGCATAGACCTCCATTTTCCGGCACGATTCAGGCGATGTATCACGCTGAACCATGCTCGATCGGGAAATTAGCACCTCAACTATATAATTAACCCGACAACAAAAACCAGAGCAACAAGTTTCTAACCGGTGTATTTGTCGATCAAATTTTGGGCGTCCCGAGTCAATATCAATTTCACTTCTATCAGGGGCTGGTCGGCTGACAGGACGAATACTTGGGATTCGCCAATGCCGATCACCTGGTCTAAAGGCAGGTCCATCGGGCTGTGAATGTCCCGATCGAACAAAACGAGTCCGATCTGATATCGACGGCCGATAAATGCCTCAAACGAAAACCTCCCGTTCTTGTCCGACCGAGCCCCTCCAAAAAGGCTTGTAACGTCAAACTCTAGATCCTTACACCCGACCATAGCGCCCACAACCGGCTTGCCGTCTAGCCATGTGATCTTTCCGACGATCGTTTTCTTTTTCAAAGACGCCGGCAGCTTGAAGACCAACCCGCTAATACGCGTAGTTGCTTCGATCTCGAATATTTTAGCCGAGGCGCGTTCCGAGCCCTCCGGATAGAAGACTGTCGAAAAGGGCGATAAAAACGTCGGTTTCTCACCGAAGTTTATGCTCAAAGTGTATTTCCCGGCGGGGACATCGTTAAAAGCGAATCGACCCTGGGTATCGCTAACTCCGATAAAACGATAGTCATTGGGAACTCGGTCTAGATCGAGTGCCACGAGTTCGAGTTCTGTATATTGCACAACCTTACCGTCGGATCCGATAAGCTTGCCGCGGATCGTGGGAACTGCGTCAGTTCCAGAGTGTTTATCTAGTGAAGGGAAAAAAAGAGCCGTACTGATCCCGTCGCTAGAAGGAGCTTGTCCGACAACTTCCAACGAGGAAGAGAGGATCAAGCACAGAATAAATAGTCCTTTGGTCATTACGGAATATACGTTAGTGCTCAGAAAGTCCAGCCTGTCGCCTTTTTTAGGCAGAAGGGGCGGCCAACTTAACCCCACAATCTCAATTTAAGATACCTCTCTAGTTTCTTGGCCAAACTTGAGTCGACGGACTTTAGGGTTGCGAGGTATTGGGCGGCGGAGGTGCGGTCGCCTAGTTTGTCGGAGAGGATAGCTGCTTGATAGAGAGACGGTGCGAAGGTGGGCACGATCGACAGGGAACGCTTATACATATCCAGTGCCTCTCGGCGTTTGCCGCTTTTGGCCAGGGCGTCGGCATAGGACTTCATAATGTGACCGGCATCCGGCTTCGCCTGAACTACCTTGGCAAAGTGCTCGAGGGCGAGATCGAGTTTTCCAGCGGCCTCGAATGCAATAGCGAGGTTAAGATGTGCAGCGGGGTTATCGGCTTTTGCTAGCGACCTTTTTAAGGCATCGATCGTCTGTTCTCGCAGCCCAAGTTCGCTGAACACAATGCTGATGGTCACATAAATCTCCGGGTCTTTAGGATCGAGCGCGTATAGGTCCTCGATTACCTTAAAAGCTTCTTCCTGGCGATTCGCAAAAACTAATGCTCGGCTTGCGTCGACGTGCAGCCGGGCATTCTTTTCTTCTTCTGAAAGCTTTTTGAGTAACTGGGGCAGCGTCGCGGCGGCTTGCTGACGGCTCCGGGCGACATTGAGAAACATTCGAAGAAACTCATCCCCGGGCCTGAGCCTCAAGGCTTCATCGAAATATGGGATAGCCTGCTCGAACTGCATTTGCTGCGAATAAAGCATGCCCATAGCCGCCTGCAGAAGCGGGTCGCGCGGCTTTTGTCCCAGCAGCTTCTTAAAGATCGGTTCGGCCTCGGACCAGCGGCGCAGGGCCGTTAATATTTTGGCCAGCTCGTGGTTTATCGTGAAGTCATCCGGAGCGCGGGACGCGAGTGACCTGAGAATTGTCGCGGCCGCTTCCTTGTTGCCTAGATTGGATTCGCTGATCGCACGATAGTATTCCGCTCCTAACAACCGCGGGTCGTCCGATATCACTCTGGCAAAGAGCTTAGAAGCCTCCTGGTGTTCGCCGAGCTCGTAAAAAAGCATTCCCAATGCGAAATTACCGTAAGGGCTCTGCAAGTCGAGAGCAAGGGCGGCCCGCGCCTCGGCGAGGGCTTCGGCATCCTGAGCACTCCTCAGGTAAGCCATCGCGAGCATACCGTGAAAATCTGCGTTCTTCGGTTTTAGTTCAACCAGTCGGCGGAAGACTGAAATGACGCCGGCATTGTCCGACGCGGCCCCCGCGAGGTCCGCAGACATCAGCAGCAATGGCTCACTATCCGGCAGCTTCGCCAAGGCCTCATAAACCGCGGTACGAATCTCTTCCAACGGCTTTCCAGCCCTTCGAAGACCCTCGATCCGCGAGATCTCGTTGTACTCACCCTGGGTGATCGGAGTCTGCGCTGCAGCAATAACGGCAAATAACGCGATAAACGCAAGAGATAGGAGATTTGATGGCATATGAATTGGGATGTCCAGAACAATCTTACGATGAAATTTCGTTAGACCCTAGGTTTTTTTAGAAAGAGATTAATGGAAAAACAGATCCGGCCTTAATCGAGGGCTCCAAACGTCACAGAAGTTTTAGCCACAAATGCACGATTATGTTTTTTTGCCCGGTGACCCTTATTAGTGCATTCGTGGCTTTTTTTCATCCGATACATCGATAAAAACTTTAGCCACGAATACACGAATTTTTCATGTTGCCAGAGAACAAAGCAGAATGGACGCTATTTTGCGATCACATAATCGGCAACGTATCGACGAAGCTTCGGCCGGTTGTTCTTTAAGAATTCTGGATGATCCGCGGCAATTCCTTTGTCTCCCTCTGCCATCAGGATAAAAGCCTTGAGCACGCCGTCTGCATCCATTTTGGCAAGCATCTGAAGCTGCGGGTCCGTAGTCTTTAGCTCGGCCGCAGCGGTGATCACGGCACGAAGAGCCTCTGCCTCCTCCGGCAGGCTGCGGCGATACGAGGCCTCTTTTGGAAACGATTTGGCAAACCGTCCTTTTCTCCACGCTTCGCGCGTTTTGATATATGCCAGCCACGGCCCTGATGCACTTGTCGCTATTGCGTCGCCGCGCAGATCAAAAGTCACTTCCGGTATCGGTATAGAGGGATGGCCCAGCTTTGCGCCGGTGACCTGAGCCCACTGACCGATACCGCGTTGTGACATATCGTTGTATGGTTCGGTGATCAAGGCTTCGATATACCTTTCCCGTGCCAATTCATATTTTTGCTGCTTCATCAGTGGCGTTCCGGAATAACGGTATCCGGTTTCGCGGTTCGGATCGATGGCGATCGCTCGTTGATACCACTTTTCGGCGTTCGTCCAGTCGCCCTTCGCCGTAAAGGCGTCACCGCCGCCTAACGCGGCCCGGTAGATTGTCGGGTCTGACTTCAGGGCCTTCTCATATCTTTTAATGGCCTCGTCGTACTTCGACTGTGCAAAGTAATTCTCAGCCTCGACCATCGATTTGTTGGCTTCCTTGTTCGAGGAATATTCTCGTCCTTCGGACGATGCCACCGCCTTACCGCTGAGCAGACCAATAAAGGTGTCGATCTCGGCGCCCTTATGACCCAGCTCTTTAGCCTTGACGAATTGTTCCAGGGCCTTGGCAGATAACTGCCTTGCTTCCTCCGTGTTCGAGACCTGTTTGGACTTGCCGAGCAGGCTTACGGCGTAGGCAAATCGTATCTCAGCAGCGTCGGGAGCGGCCTCAACGAGCATCGCCATATACGGCACCGCCTCTGAATAACGCTGCTGCTGATAGAGCGTCAGTGCCTTGACGATGATCTCTTTTGCGGCGTCGTCCCCGCTCTGAGCGGTGACGGAAGTGATTACCGTGAAAAATATGGCCAAGCAAACGAAGTGGCGAAGGGTAGGAGTTCCGATTTTCATTCTGAGATTATGCACTATTCTTTACAATGAGCAAACAAATAAGTTGCGGCGAAATCCACCGACCAACACTAACGGGTCAGCCTAAAAAGTCGAAATCCTTCCGTGAAATCACTAATGGGCCAAATGGAGTACCCGAAAGAATAAAAAGTAAGTTAGCCTGTGCAATTGAAAGTGGAAAATGGAGAATGGAGAATCGTAAATGCTGAATGCTGAATGCTGAAGGCGGACTAGGCCGACCTGCGGTGCCGTGGCTTTAATCATACAGCCAAAGTGAAATCTGGAAAAAAATAAATGCTCGTGGCATAATCTGTATAAATATTTTCCTAACTGTTGGATCTAGTCAAAGGAGAACTTCATTATGACCTCGTTTAAACGTCTATTTTTTGTATCTATTGCAATTGTTTCCTTCCTCGTGGCGTCGGTTGAGATCTCGAATGCTCAGCTCAAGCTGCCCCGTCCGAGCCCGAAGGCGAGCGTCACGCAAACCATCGGTGTTACGGATATAACTATCAGTTACTTCAGGCCGGGCGTTAAAGGCCGCAAGATTTGGGGCGATCCGCCGGTTGGCACCACACAGGGTGAATCTACGCTCGATAATCAAAACCAACGCCCTGAGGGTGCTGCGATTGTGCCGTATGGCCGTCTCTGGCGGACCGGTGCTAATGATGCAACTCAATTCATCGTCACCGATGATGTCCTGATCAACGGACAACCTCTGCCGGCAGGCGAATACAGCCTGCATACCATTCCCGGCAAAGACGAGTGGACAGTTGTATTAAATGGAACCGCAAATCAATGGGGCAGCTTCAATTATGACGCGAAAAGAGACTTGCTGAGGGTCAAGGCCAAACCCCAGGCTCTGAGGGACAATCAGGAATGGATGTCATTTACCATTGAACCCGCGACTGACAACACGGCGATAGTGAATTTGCGTTGGGAAAAGGTCCAGGTCCCCTTCACCGTTGAGGTCAAGGATGTCGTCGCGACCACCCTCGCAAAGGCCCGTGCCGCCGTCGCAGCCGCAAAAGCCGATGACTGGGGGATTCCGTTTAACGCTGCTAATTATGCAAATACAAACAAATCAGCCGATGACGCGGCGAAGTGGTACGCACAATCGTTAAAAGCGGCCGAAGAGCAGCTAAAGGCGAAAGAAACTTTTCAGGGCCTTCAGCGAAAATCCAGCAGCTTGCTAGCCCTCGGCCGCAAAGACGAGGCTATCGTTATCGCCGAACGGGCTGTAGTTGTAGGAAAGGCTGAGAAAGCCAACACAGCGGCGCTTGAAAAACGAATCGCGGATATGAAGTCCGGAAATTGATGATTCGGATCGATCGAAAGAGCCGCGGAACGTTATCGGCCCGCGGCTCTGTCAATTATTTCTTATGGCACATCGTGCATTCCATTGCAGTAGGGGGCTTTGAATGCGGCGAAAGTCTTCTTGACTTCCACATGACAGCCGATGCAGGATGAGAAGCCTGCTGGTTATTTAACGAGATCAATGCCGGACTTGATTCCCCAAAAGAATGACGAACCTATTTTGAAAAATGATCCCAAGCGGCGCGTGCGATCTTTGCAATGACGGCTTCACGCGTTTTCTCATCCGCCTTCGAGTCTGATACGAAAACCGCGACAGCGACATGCTTTCCGTTTGGTAGGGTGATGATCCCGATATCGTTGGTCGCGGCAGTGATCCCGTTTTGCGTACCTGAAGTGCCAGTTTTATGAGCAACAACGGTTCCTTTCGGCAACTGCCCCTTAAGCCTCGCCGCACCGGGATTAGAATTTGCCATGAACTGGAGAAGCAGGCCCCACGGAGATTCTACGGCGTCAGGTGGTTCAGTTTGATAAGCATCGGATGAGATTTTCAACCATCGCAAAAGTTCCACGGCCGCTGCCGGCGTCGCGTAATTTCGATACTGTGTTTGCCAATCGCGTCCGATCTCTTTTTCGGGGTCCGCGACCTTTATCTCAAAAATGCCGATCCGCGTAAGGAAGGATTGCACCTCCCCGGCATCACCGGCTACCCGCATCAACACATCGCTTGCCGTGCCGTCGCTTTCGACCATTGCGAGCCGAATGAGTTCACGTACCGTGAATTCGCCGCCCTCCGGGTTGGTATCGCGAAGCGGGCTCCGCAT
>JBGTCF010000386.1:0-13780 GCA_041748975.1 Pyrinomonadaceae bacterium | reverse complement strand
GACACCGGCGGTTCGCAATGGTTCGTAACGCATTCGCCCCAACCTCATTTGGACGGCGGTTACACAGTCTTCGGCAAAGTTAACGAAACAGAAATGAAGGTTGTAGATAATATTGTGCGAGGGGATAAGATCTTGAGCGTTAGAATAACCGAGACGAAAGGCACACCGAGCCGGAAAATGAAATGAAGCTGCCCCATGCAGACCACGCTATTATTGATATTCGCAAAATTCGGGACTATGTTCTCAATCCGAAGGATCCGCGAGGAAGACACAAGGCCAGGGTGTTTCTCTCCGCGCTTGGTTTTTCACAAACCGATTTCGAGGAACTCATCTCCGAGATCTTAAACCTTATAAAAGATGCGGATGCGATAATCGGGGAACTTGATATCTATGGTCAACGTTATACGGTTGATTATAGAATTAAGACAGAGTCGGGCGAAGCGACCGTTAGAACCGGTTGGATCGTGAAACGCGGCGAGTCGATCCCGCGAATGACAACATGTTACGTTATGAAGGAGAAATGATGCCTCATAAATTCGATTTGCTAGATACAGTGGCATTAGTACATGACCTACCGGAGCGTAGACTTCGAAAGGGAGAGGTTGGAACGATCGTTGAGGTTCTGGAGCCAGGCGTCTTCGAAGTGGAGTTTAGTGACGATGACGGCGAAACTTATGCCGAGTTGGCCCTTAATTCCAATCAATTGATCATTCTCCACAACCAGGGAAAAGGACTGCAACTTACGGCCTGATACGATGGAGGAACTCCAGCGCCGAAACTATCCTAAGAGCGTTGAGATCGAGAAAGGCCTCGATGACCTGGCCCGTTACCTCGACGGGCTCTTTCGCGTGCCGGGAACGACGTGGCGTTTTGGCTTGGACGGGCTGATCGGGCTGATACCGAACGTTGGCGATACGCTTACTCTTTTTCCCTCGCTCTACATATTGATCTCAGGCGTCCGCTACGGCGTGCCGAAGATAACTCTGCTCAGAATGGCATTCAATCTCGGCCTCGATTACGTTGTTGGCTCGATTCCTTTCGTCGGCGATGCCTTTGATTTCTTTTGGAAAGCTAACAAGAAGAACGTGGACCTTATACGCGAACGCGCCACCGGCAATGACGTCGGAACAACGTCTGACTATATATTCGTTTTTGCGATCATCGGCGTTCTGTTGCTTTTGTTGGTCGGGTCGATTATCGTAAGCGGTCTGATAATCTACTATATTCTAACCAGCCGTCCGCTGATTTGATCAACAATAAATTTTTAGACGCTGATGCACGCAGATGACGCAGATAAGAACATTCTTTTCAGGTCTGTAAGATCTGCGCTCATTCGCGGCCCAATGTCTTAGACCGTCAGGTTCTCCTGGCCGGGCTTCCAGTCGGCTGCGCAGAATCCGCCGGTCTGCATAGCTTGCAGCACGCGGAGGGTCTCATCGACCGACCGGCCGATGTTTATTGCGTGAACGACAGAATATTGCAGTACGCCATCCGGATTGATGATGTAAAGGCCGCGTAGCGCGATACTGGGTTCCTCGAGGAGGATGTTGTACGCTCGCGAGAGTCTGCCGCCGGCGTCGGACGCAAGCGGGAATTTAAGGCCTTCGATGCCGTTTTGCGAACGCGGAGTTTTGATCCATGCGCGGTGCGAATGAACCGAGTCGGTTGAAACGCCAAGCACTTCGGCTCCGATGCCATTGATCTCGTCGATGCGATCGGAAAAATGGGTCAATTCCGTAGGACATAACGCCGTAAAATCGAGCGGGTAAAACAATAGGATCAGCCATTTGCCCTTGTAATCTGAAAGCTTGATGTTCTCTTTCAGCGTCTCCATATTCTTTGTCGAAGGCAGGTTAAAATCCGGTGCCGGCTGGCCGACCTTGGCCAATGTGACCGTGTTTTCTGATGCGGTTCCTGTTGCTGTTGACATGTTATTTGTTATCTGTCTCCTTGTTTAGTTCGTATCTTCAATCCTATCACTCTCGAATAAGATCAATTCTAATCGTCTCCGAACTCAATATAAAGTTTACGAATTAAGATTCCAGAGGCATTACCCGAGGCAAAATAATAAGACCGCCCTTTCAGACGGTCTTATTTGACTCTCCGTTATTATGACCCCGCAATTACGGCTTTGAACTAGCGGCGGGGCTGACAACGTTGACAGTCCTTGCCGGGGTCGGCGATTTTGCGGGTCTTGGTGTCGTACTGTTAATGCGATAGACCGCGCCGGGTTCGACTATCCTGCGATATTCAGTCGGCACGCTGAAAAGCGATGGATCCGGTTCGGCACGTACGATGTTGGTGAGTTTGTACGTCTGCTCGCCAAATCGCGGATCGGTGTTCTTCGAATAAACGACCATACCGATATCCTTTGAATACCATCGCTCATAGACCGTTTCGATCGGAAGCTCGTTGCCGATCGCATTTGCGGGGATCGTTGTTATACGGCGGGTCCCTTCGGCAGAAACGCCCTCAAAGTCTCTCGTTCCAAGATCTTCAGTGCGGGTCTCATATCTGGTGCCGCCGCTAGTTACCCAGGTAGTGTCGAATCCCTGACCCGTAACCGTTGTCGCAAATCCCGTTCCGGCCCCGGTCACAACCATGGGTTCGCGAACCCGGACCTCGGATTCGATCTGACGCTTGAGCTCTATCGCAACTTTTTCATGAGCCTCTGGGGTCGGGGCTTTAGCGGTGCTAGCGATCCAGAGTTCTCGCTGTCCCTGGGTCAATTCGAGCACCTTAGCTGTCTTTTCAGTAGAATCGAGCAGGTATTTATTACCTTCTGCCGGACTAAGTATTGAGACCCCGGGAGACGTCATATAGAGTGAACCCATCATGCCTCCTGCCCCTCCGGAGTGTTCGCGCCTGACCCTGCCCTGGCCGTTACGATAAATCCTGCCGGTCGAACTGCGTACGATCCGATTACCGTCCGCTAAGGTCTGAACGCTCTCGCTTACTTCTTCCGCAGAGAAAGGCAGGTTCTTCACTGACTTGCCGACGGTCGCGGCCGCGAGTTCGGCAATGACCTTGGCTCTGGTCTCAGCCTGCACCGCAGGAGTCCCGCCGCGTCCTTGCTGGCCAATAACGATCGTTGTCGACCCAAACACAATGACAATTCCCAAAATTAACAACTTCATTATTCTCACCTCTTAAACTAAAAGCTCTCTATTCTACCAGACGAATGGCACGGGTAACTCCGTCTGCTCCGATAAGCAGGTCAGCCTTGACCATTGCTACATCATTCTCAAGCGGCATATTCACGCCGAGAGCGAAGAGCGATGCCCTATTAAGATCGACCCTTAGAATTCGCCCGCCGCCCGCAGTCTCCGCCGGGTCGCCCGTATAGGCAACAGGGTAAAACGCAGCTTCGGATACGTTCGAATTTACCCGAAAATTTACGGGAACATTTACTCTCGGTATCCTCGATGCCGTGGGGCGAAACGAAGCTTTCTCCGGCCTTACATCGGATCTTGGTGCACGGTCCGCCGTGAGTTTGGCAACATCCGGTTTAGGAGGAACCTCGGACCGTGCGACATCCGGAGCGGCATCCGAGACCTGAATATAGGTGACTGCGGGTTTTGCTGTCTCCACGTCTTTCCTGTCGATAACCGCGGACGCCAGTATTGCCAAAACCGCCAGCGAAGCGAAGGAAACAGCCGCTGCGGGGATCCAGCCTCGAACCTTTCGTTCGTGACTAACCGCACCGTTTTCGACATCAGCGATCCGCCGATTGACCTGATCAAAAAGACCCGGCTTTTCTATAATACGGTCGATCTCGTCGACGGAGAGCAGGTCGTTCTCGACAAGTTTCCTGCCGATCGCGTCAACGGTCTGATTGTTGTGTTCTCGTCTAAACATCTTCCAATAAGTAAGGACGCCGGGCCGGCCTCAGGGGTTACAAATACTTTCGGATCAATTTACGCAAAACGCCTCGTGCTCGCCAGGCACGCACCTTGACGTTCGAGTTTGAACAGCCGAGAGCGTCGGCAATATCTGCCACGCTCATATCTTCAGCATACATCATACGCAAAAGCACGCGGTCCTCATCCGGCATCCCAGCCAAAAGCTTATCGACGAGGTCTCTATCGACGATCGACTTTTCGGCACTGTCGGCACTCGTGGCGGATAGCTCAAGCAGCGTGTCTGCTTCCTGTTCCGAAAGGTCACATACCAGCCGCTCGGGTTTACGCCTCTGGCCGCGGATCATGTCGAAACAGGCATTTGACGTGATCCTTATAAGCCAGCTCGAAAACGACCGCTCATGCAGGCCGCGAAATTTTCCCATCTCAGTATACGCCTTAGCGAAACTGATCTGAATTATCTCCTCTACCTCTTCCGTACGGCGAAAATATCTGCGTGCGATAAGCGCTACCATCCGTTTATGCCTGTCAAAGATCTGTTCGAATGCGGTCCCGTCGCCCACGAGCACGAGATCGACGAGCTGATTATCCGACCTTTCAACGCGCAGCGGTGCTTCCGCAGCCCTTTCGTCAGCGCGGTGCATCAGCGTCTCGTTGTTCAAAACCGTCTGGTAGCTGTTCATCGATCGGATCTCAGTATTTGCTGAAATTGAAGACGCCCTAACCTTAAGGTCGGTTACAAGGTATTTTTACGAACGAAGTCTCGGCAAAGTTTGGAATTGTAAGAAAAAGCGGGAATTAAGATATTGCGGCAGCACTGTCGGAACCGCCTGCGTGAGCGGGCGGGGCGAACGTTGAAGGAAATGCCTACGTCGCTCCCCCGCTAACGCAGGGGGTTGTGACCTCGAATAATTCTACTTTGCAGGTGACCGGAATACCAGTTTTCGTCTTGCCAGCACAGTCAATCCCGGCAGCTTGGAGGTAACGTCGATGGTGCGTTCGGAAACGCCGCGTGTCTCGAAGACGGGTACTTTGGGTGTATAAGTTACCACGTACGTTGAGTCGATCATCCGGGCTACGCGTTCGGATTTTTCGATCATTTCGTCGATAGTGAAGGGTAAAATGAACTCACCGTTGGTACTTTCAGCCAGCTTATCGAGTTGGATCTGACTCTCCTCCAGGTCCGTTTTTCGTGCCTTTATCTTTCTGATCAAGGTACGGTCCATGTTGATCGTCTTGAATTTGGGTGCCGTGGCAATATCGCGCGCGCCGTTGGGCAACTGGGCCGCTACCTCGGGCGGCATGGCCGCGGGCGACGGGGAGTTGGTCGGCGGCGCATTCGTGATCCGTTTCGTCCTGGGTTCTATATCACCAGCTTCCATTGCGGTGTAGCTCAATACGTGGACACTGATGTCAGTCGCGAGCAGACGCTGAAACGCATCGAACTTTGCCGATGAACGCCCCGAGCTGTCCGTCCCGTCGGTGATGAGTATGAGGTGCTTGTTCTCAATTGCGTCCCTTTGAAGAAAATCCGTCGCCATTTTAAGTGCGTCGACAAAGTTCGACTTGCGTCCAAAGTTTGTCCGGCGGATGCCGGCTTTCAGTTCAGCCTTATTAGCCGTCCATTCAGTGACGATCAAAGGCTTATCGCTGTACTGCATAATTGCGATCGAATCCTCCGCGCGGAGCGTATCCACAAGCCTTTGAGCTACGGACCGCGTACGATCAAGCGTCTTGACGGAACGCATTTCGCCCCCCGTATCCAACATTATCAGTACATTCGCGGGCAGACGCCTGACGCTCTCAGGCTGATGGAGAATGTTGTTTTCCGATATTACGAGGTCGGCCACCGCTACATCGCGAAAGAAATTCCCGTCCTCGTCGAACGCAAGCACATTAAGTTTGATCTCCTCGGTCAGCACCTTCACGGTCTCGTCAACCGGTGTCGGCGTAGGCGTCGCCTGGATCCGCCCGCTCTGTGCTTGCATGATCGAGACCGAGGCCGCCAAAAAGACCATAAACAAAACGACCATTCGTATCTCGGCTAATAATTTCATCGTCCAGGTATGATGCCCAGCTACGCTGATAGGTGTGCCGTAACACGACGCACAAACGACGGCGCAGAGTTTTGCCCTTTGTGCGGAAAAGCTGGATAATATGATTTTTCCGACACGGGCGGCAATATGAAGTTTTTTTCGGACGTACGACTGCTTTTGCTAGCTATTTGGCTGGGGGCGTCTGTCTTTTTTATCGGCGTCGCTCAAAGCGTTTTTGCCGTCGTGCCGGAGCGGGAGCTTGCCGGGGCGGTCGTCGGACGTAGTCTGGCGCTGCTCAATTACGCCGGAATGGTCATCGCCGCGGTCCTGATCCTGACCTCTCTAGTCGGGACCACGACTGTTAGCCAGTTCTGGCTCTGGGTCGAGAGGTTCCTGCTCCTTACGCTCGGAGCGGCGGCCGCCGTTGGCCAATTTGTGATCGGTATCTGGCTTGCATCGGTCAGGGCACAAATGGGGCGCCCGATCGATGAGATTGCAGCCGACGATCCGCTCAGAGTGCAGTTTAATATGCTGCATGAATACTCTGTGTGGATACTGTTTGTCGGAATGGCGGCCGGGCTGATAGCGTTTTTTATTATCGCGAACCGGAAATTTGGCATCGCCGTGGCTGCGACGCCGGGCGTTTACGATTTTTCGAAGGAATTTAAGACATAAGGTATGGAATTGATCGAAAGGAGCGGTGATTTTGCCGGCCGTTTTTCACGCTGGAGAGCTAATGACAGCCTAACAGGTTACCCCTGGGTTGAGAATATTCATGCGCCGATGACCACGGTCAAACGGGCACTTCCTATGCTCAATCTTGGCCTTATTTCGTCGGCGGGTGCATATATCGACGGTATGGAACCCTTTGATACGGCCTCGGGCGACGGCGACTTGAATTATCTCGAAATACCTGTCGAGGTCGACGCGGCTGATATGCGATATGCCGCGAGGGGCTACGAACCGGCCGCCGTGATCGAGGACCGCAATGCCCAAGTGCCGATCGACCGTCTGCAGGAATATGAGGCGAACGCCGTCATCGGCCAGCTTAACCCAGTTTGGTGGAGCATTTGCGGGCATATCCCAAATGCCCGGCGGGTTGCGGATGAGCTTACACCCAAGCTCGCGGAGCGGCTGCACCGGTATGAGGTCCACGCGGCTCTATTGATACCGGCATCCCGGCTTTGTCATCAGACGATGGGCATTATCGCCCGCGGGATCGAGCAGTCCGGCATTCCGACGATGGTTCTCTCAGTCGATCCGAAGGTTATGGATGACGTTCGTGCGCCACGAAGTGCATACTATGTCGGCGAATTCGGCTCGGTGGCCGGCAAGCCGAATTGGCCGGAATTCCAGCTTCGCGTGCTTGATGAATCGCTGCGTTGGCTCGAGACATTCGATCAGCCCGGAGCACGAAAATTAGCCGTTGCCATTGAAAGCCAGGTGGAGGCCGCTCGCGGAGAACGATAGAAGGTTAAAGACCTGCGGTCTGCCTCTGTCTAATCGACTCCATGGGGTAGATCAGCAATATGACGTTGATCACGAGGCTGTCGCGGATAAAGATCAATAACATCGCCTCGGTCGCGACAAAGATCGCGAGCTGCCAAAGAAAACGCACTTTATAGGCAATCACAAATCCAAGTCCGCAGCAAAAAATATCGGCGATCATTCTCAATGGACCGCGCCGAAACTATAGACCGACTCCGCCAGCGGCGTGAGCCGTGGGACGTAATCGTCATAGGCGGTGGTGCAACAGGTGTCGGCTGTGCACTCGACGCGGCCTCGCGGGGATTCGATGTCTTGCTTCTGGAGCAGCACGATCTCGGAAAAGGAACGTCGAGCCGCTCGACAAAGCTGGTCCATGGCGGTGTCAGGTATCTTCGACAGGGTAATATTTCGCTGGTCATAGAGGCCTTACGCGAACGCGGCCGGCTGCTCAGAAATGCCCCTCACGTGGTTCACAAACGGGCTTTTGTTATCCCCTGCTACAGCGTGTGGCAAAAGATATTTTATGCCGCAGGCCTAAAGATATACGACCTTCTGGCGGGAAAATACGGGATAGGAAGGTCGCGGATGCTCAGCCGCGAAGATGTTACCGAGCGGCTCCAAAATATCGAAACCGATGGCCTTAGAGGCGGCGTACTTTATTATGACGGGCAGTTCGACGATACAAGATTGCTGATCGACCTGGCCGCAACGGCGCAGAAATATGGAGCGTCGATATTAAATTATGCACGGGTTTCAGGCCTGAGACCGAACGGTGATGGAAAGATCGTTGGAGTTGAGTTTGAAGATGCCGAGACCGGCGAATTGTTTTATGCCGGAGCGAAATCGGTGATCAACGCAAGCGGGGCGTTCTGCGATTCGATACGCAAACTTTCGGACGCAGAAGCCCCGGCAGTGATGACCTACAGCCAGGGTATCCATCTGGTTTTTGACAAAAAGTTTCTTCCTGGCGACACGGCTTTGATGATCCCCAAGACATCCGACGGACGCGTGCTTTTCTGCATTCCTTGGCACGATCACCTGCTTGTCGGCACCACAGACACGCCGATAGACAAGCCCTCGCTTGAGCCTGAAGCTCTCACCGCAGAGATAGACTTTGTTCTCCAAACTGCAGGCAAATATCTTACTTCCAAGCCGACACGTCACGATATTCTCAGCGTTTTCGCCGGCATCCGCCCGTTGGTTAGAACAGGGGTCGCGGCGAAGACTTCGTCGATATCGCGGGGCCATGATCTTTTCGTCGATAGATCGGGTTTGATCACGATCACAGGCGGAAAATGGACGACTTACCGGAGAATGGCCGAGGACGCCGTTAATACGGTTATTAAGATCGCGAAATTGCCGCCACGGCAGTGCGTCACAGCAGATCTTGCGATCACAGCAGTCGAGGATCCTGAGATGTGTGAGGATCTACATTCTCAAATAAAGTGTTCCCGCGCTGACGTTGTCCGGGCTGTTCGCAAGGAAATGGCCCGGACGGTCGAGGATGTGCTGGCACGCCGAACAAGGGTCTTATTTCTCGACGCCAGCGCAGCAATTGAAATTGCCCCGCAGGTTGCCGAGATAATGGCAGGTGAGCTCGGGAAAGATATTAAATGGATAGAAGATCAGGTGCGGGAATTTAAGGAAACGGCCAAGGCTTATTCTTTGCAATGATGTGATCATTCGGTCGAGATCGCTTCTTCGCCGTGCAAAGCGGCGTGGAGAGTGTGCCAGCTAAGCGATGCACATTTGACGCGCGCCGGGAATTCAATAACACCGGCAAAGATCTTTAGCTTGCCCAGATCATTCTCCTCGGTTTCGACGTCGAGCCCACCCGTAACCATTTTGTGAAACTGGTCAAATAATGATTCAGCATCATCTTTTGATCTACCTTTGATTACCTGGGTCATGATACTTGCGGAGGCTTTCGAAATAGCACAACCAGAACCTTTGAAAGCAACATCCGCAATGGTATCGCCGTCCATTTTCACATATACCTCAAGAGCGTCACCGCACAGCGGATTGTTGCCCAACGCAGTCTTATCCGCGTCATCGATCGAGCGAAAATTGCGCGGATTCTTGTTGTGCTCTAAAATTACTTCCTGATATAGATCGCTTAGTTCTGACATATTCGGAACGCGGACACTCTTGTCCGCACTTTTAGTTTGACGAGCGGACAAGAGTGTCCGCGTTCCGTCAGGCAAAAACCTCAATCACCTTCTGCACGGCATCCGCCAATTTATCGACTTCCTCTCTTGTATTATAAAACGCAAAACTCGCTCTCGCGGTCGCCGGTATGTCAAAAAATTTCATCACCGGCTGTGCGCAATGGTGTCCGGCACGGATGGCGATGCCCTGTTGGTCGAGGATCGTGCCGATGTCGTGGGGGTGGATGCCTTCGATGGTGAATGAGAGGACGGAAGCTTTTTCGGCGGCTGTGCCGATAATCCTGACCTCAGGAATGTCGCTGAGGCGTTCGGTCGCGTATTCGAGCAACTCGTGCTCGTAAGCAGCGGCGGCTTCGAAGTCGATGGCGTTTATATAATCGATCGCAGCTCCGAGGCCGATGCCTGCGGCGATGGCCGGTGTTCCGGCCTCGAACTTATCCGGGATCGGTGCAAAGGTCGTCTTTTCAAAACTAACGGTGCGGATCATTCCGCCTCCGGTCTGGTAAGGCGGCATCGCATCGAGCCATTTGCGCTTGCCATACATCACACCGCTGCCGGTCGGGCCAAACATTTTGTGGCCTGAGAAGATAAAGAAATCGCAGTCGAGATCCTGCACATCGACCGGAAAATGCGGCACGCTCTGGGCGGCGTCAACACAGACCGGGACGCCAAATTTGTGTGCTGTCTCGATCATCTGTTTGACCGGATTTACCGTGCCGAGGCTGTTGGAAACATGCGTGACCGCGACCATCTTGGTGCGTTCATTGAGCATGGCCTCGTATTCGTCGATAATCAACTCGCCGCGTTCATTCATCGGAATAATGCGGATGACTGCACCCTTTTCCTCGGCGATCATTTGCCACGGAATGATGTTCGAATGGTGCTCCATCTGCGAAACCAGGATCTCATCGCCCTCGCCGATAAACTTTCGCCCGTACGAAAATGCTATCAGATTCACGCCCTCGGTCGTGCCACGAATAAAGATACATTCCTTCACATCCGGCGCATTGATAAAGCGTTTGACCTTTTCACGAGCCGCCTCATAAGCCGTCGTCGCGTGCTGCGAAAGGTAATGCACGCCGCGGTGAATGTTCGAGTGCTCCTCGGCGAGATACTTCGAGGTCCGGTCGATCACAGACTGCGGCACCTGCGACGAAGCACCGTTGTCGAGATAAACAAGCGGCTTGCCGTTCACCTCACGCGACAGCACCGGAAAATCTTTTCTAATTTTGTCTACGTCCCAATTGCTCACTTTGCTTGTACCACTTTGCATAATTATTTTGGCATTCTGCGAGACATCTCGTTCAGTGCAGCCTTGTGAAGTCTCGTAAGCTCAAAATTCAATTTTCCGGTCTTAATTTTTACCGACTTCTTCGCACTGGCAATCTTTAAATATTTTGCCTTTGGTAGTGACACATCAATTGCATCGACACACATTCCTTCCTCAAGATCGGGAAACGACCATGCGAATCCTTCACCGCGAGCGGTTCCCCCCAATTCACCTGAAATAGACATCGTTTCTCCGTCAACAAGAAAAATGACGGTGGGCTTATCATTGAAGAGGCATTCTTTCGATCTCGAGTAGAAGGAAATAATCGCTCCGCCAACAACTCCAGTCTTCTCATCAAATACAAAAAAAGAACCTAAGCTCATTGGCTCTTTTTCGACGAGTGGGTTTGCGAGGTACATCCGTTCGAGTTGCGTCACGGAGACAATCTCGGTTCCACGATATTCGTGTTTGGTCACAATCGTGAAATCAGGCGCTCGTCGCGAGTCTGACTGAGTAAACGCAGAGATGCTTAAGAGGACTACTATCAACAGAACGTTTCCTTGTCTACGTATCACAGAATCACCTCCAGTCGATTAAGCACTACCTCGTCTAATACTTTCTTTATCGACTCGAGCTTGATCTTATTAATGATTTCCTCGGCAAACCCATAGGTCAGGAGATTCTTCGCGAGCATCTCAGGCAGGCCGCGGGTCAGAAGATAGAACAACTCTTCTTCCTCAAGCTGCCCGACGGTCGCACCGTGGGCGCATTTTACGTCGTCGTTGAATATCTCAAGCTGGGGCTTGGTGTCGACGCGGGCATCGTTTGAGAGCAGAAGGTTCTTGTTCGACTGCTGCGCGTCGGTGCCGTGAGCATTCTCGCGGACAAATACCTTACCGTTAAAAACGCCTCGCGAATTGTCATTCAAAACGCCCTTGTAAATCTGATGCGACTTACAATTTGGAACCGTGTGATCGATGATCGAGTGCGTGTCGTGGTGCTGTGAGCCACCCAACATATACAGCCCGTCAACCCAAGCCTCGCCGCCCTCGGCAGTAAATTTCACATCGATATCATGCCGCGACAAACGCCCGCCGAGATTGATATTGGTCGAGTCATAGCTGCTGCCACGCCCAACGCTCACCTCCGTCACGCCATAATGTAACGCCTCAGGCGAATCGCGCTGCACACGGTAATGCGTCAGGCTCGCGCTGTCCTCGACGACGATCTGAATGGCCGTGTTCGTAAAACTCTTTGCCGTCGAATCATAAGATTCCACGATCGTCGCATTACTGCCAGCCTCGGCGATCACCAGAATGTGCGGAAAGATCGCGGTATTCTCGTCCGCCGCAAACGTCAGTTCGATCGGCTCGGCGATGCTCGTTTCGCTTGCGATGCGAATAACTTTGAGATCCGCAAATGCAAGATTCAACGCAGCAAAACCATTTCGGTCGCCACGACATTTGCCCAATAGATCAGCATCTTCGGCGGAGAGCTGCTCACCAACACCACTATCCACTATCCATTTGTCACTAACCACTGAAGAAATATTGGTGTATTTCCAGTCTTCAAGCTTCGGCGTAGGAAAGCCCGTCGCCGTAAATTCGGCAAACGCCTTTTCACGGAGAACACGCACCGCAGGATTCGTCTCCTTCGCAATAAACTCTCTAAATGTATCCGTAAAACTAGTTTCCGTTACGGCTGTCGTTGATACCATTTCTATTAAAAACCTTTATTAAACTAAACTTGCTGTCGGCCTTGATCGTGTTTGCCGGGTCGAGGATGAATTCGCTCGCGATCTTTAATTTTGCCTCGTTCTCGGTCCTCGGCTTCTTGTCGTCGACCAAAGTCGATTTGCTGTAATCGAACAAAAAATCGTGCCGCGTCAATACATATTGGATGCCCATCGCGGCTGCTTTGGTGCTCAATTCCTGCGAACTGCGCGATTCCCAGACCATCTTCCTCAAGGTCCAGTCTTCGAATAGATAATCTGAGAAAACCGGCCGCTCGATATGATACGTGTCACGCCGCATGTTGATCAGCCACACCTTTGCGTCCGCCGGCGTGTCGCTGTTGATCGCCTGATAGTACGGATAATAGTCGAGATTGCGTGTGAGATATTGCTCACGCGTCTCGCCGCCTAGCACGACGCGAAGCGGAGCTCGTTGGCAGAACCACGCAAACGATGTCGCGATACAGACTATCGATGCTCCCATCAGAGAGAATTTTGCGGCCTTGTTCAAAGGGTCACCCCGCTGCGAAAGTGATTCCACCGACGCCGCGATAGCAATTGCCAATGCCGGTACGATCGGCAGCAGATACCGTAACTGCGCACTCGAAAATAGCCAGAACAGGAACATCACGCCAGCGACTCCCGCAGCGATCTTTGCCTCGACGGCGACCTCACGTTTCCAGAATGCCCAGATCAACAGCGGCAATCCGATCAGAAACATCGGGCCGAGCACGCCGTCGTACAGCGGCGGATTTTCCGGTTGAGCGGCGACCGATACGCGAAGCGGAGCGGTCAGATAATTGACCGCATTGACATCGGCACCGCCGTACTGCGAGTTCATCCCCTGAAACAAATTTGACCGCTCAACATCCCAACCCTCGGCCTCACCTTTCCAGATGCTCATATAAAACGGAAAGACCGGCGAACCCGTCGAAACCCAATTCCGCACGTACCAAGGCGAAGCGAACACGCCCGCCAGCAACAGAGCCGCAAAACCGCCCAAAACGATACGTCCGGCGTCGGACCGCCTCTCTGCAGCCTGCGTGTTTTCTTCTGTGTCAGAACCGGGAGCGATAGCGACTGGGTTCTTCTCTCCGCGAGCACGCAGCAACACGATCAACGCAAACGCCGCGATCACAAACACCGTCGTCAACTTTATCGACAAAGCTGCCCCGAGAAAGATCGCGATCAGAACGATCGACTGCGTGTCCTGCGACTTCCACCAT
>JBGTCF010000385.1:0-8533 GCA_041748975.1 Pyrinomonadaceae bacterium | reverse complement strand
AGAATTTGTTCCGTAAAGAAGATCATGCTGCTGAGGGTACTGATCGGCTCCACGACGGTCCAGATTCAGTTTCGCTGGGCAAACTATGCTCTAAACTATAAATTCGACGGAAAGCCACCGCGTGGGCGATCAAATAGTAGATAAACCAATTATACGCAACCGAGGCAAAAAAGCTCGAAACCATGTATCCGACTATGCTTGCCTGTAGTCCGATTGCGAGATAGAAGAACCAGTCATGGTCCTTGGATTCAAACAATGTGCGCTCAATAACGCGCAGCTTACGAAACGGGCTGATCAAAAATACGAGATAGGCAATCAGGCCTAAAATCCCAAGTTCAGCGGATACCTGCGTAAACGCGTTATGTGATTGCAGATGGTGGTATCCGACGACCGGAAAATTCCCTATGCCGATGCCCCATGGATTTCTCGCTGATACTATGAGCGATCGCTCGAGCAAGCTCCACCGCTGATCACTCGAACCTACGGGGTCAAGCCCGGGAATAAAGATGGAGAGCATCCGCAGTCCATAGTTGCCGGGAGCGGCGACCAAAATCAAACCGCCCACGACAACGGATGCGATCGTGACATTGACTCGATATTTTCGTCCGAGTTTCCACGCCAGTACCATGAGCGTCGCAAGCAGGCCCAGAAAGCCTCCGCGTGAAAACGTCACCATATTCGCCGCGATAAACAAGGCGCCCATTCCAAAATAGACGAGGCGCATCGAGATGCTTTTTGCAGCGATCCCAAGACAGATGACGATCGGGGTCATCATCACAAAATGCAGCGCCATCTCATTAGGATTGCCAAACATCCCCCCGACGTCCACCGCAATTCGGTATTCCTCTACCGCGAATTGCCCGCGCCGATACATATCGATCGCCTGGTAGCCCAGATAAATCCCGATCCCGAATGACAGCCACATCAGTCCCATTAGTCGGCTTCGCGTACGTACAACGTTCACAAGCACGATAAAGATCACGACTGCCTTGATAAATGAATCGTTCAGACTGAACCACGCAAGCCCCGGATCCCTGGCGATCGGGATCGTGAGCAGCGCTATCGCGGTCATTGCGAGGATCGCTTTGACCTCGGTCGTTGGGTTCGTCAGTTTTCCTTCGGTCGCAAACTGACTCGGCAAATAGACGAGAATCGTAGCGAGCGCAAAATAAAAGGCTGTCGCCGATAAAAATCCAAGGCCAGGTACGATCTCGTAAGGCCGAAAAAGCACCATTATCGAGAATAGAAAAAGGCAAAGATAAGTTAACGTATGGCCGTGAGTTGCCAGCCAACGCTCCTTATTTAAGATCTCTCGATCCTTCTCTTTTCTCTTCTGCTCTTTGTTCGACGGGACCGACGGCGGGTTACCCGGATCAGCTACAGCGGGCTCTTTGAACGTAGGTTCCTCGACCGGTATTGGATCGTTGAATTTCGGATTATCTGGTTTGCTGAGGGCGGGTCGTAAACTGTGAGTGTGTGCGGCGGATGTTGCTGCGTCAATACCGGGAGTGATTCTTAAAGATTCCTCTGCGAAGTCAGAAGGAAGTTGACGCAGTGGTGACAGAGGCTCGTAGTCTTTTCTTTTTGATCGGTCGCTGGGCATTTAGGGGATATCAGGCGCATACAAGAAAACTGATTCTTGAGGGAGTATTTGTAAGACTTACGCTGTGACTTCCTCCGTCTCCATCGTGATCATGTCGCGAACTTTTTGCTTGAGGGCTTTTTCAAAGTGTCTCGCTTCATTTACTCCGCTGAATGACAACTGCTGGAGATTCGCTTCGATCCGCTTTCGGTAATCCGACACCAGGGAATCTGAAACACCAAGCATTTCGGCAACCTCTAATTGAGTTCCGCTATCGGAGATCAAATAGCAGTGCCACAAAACATTGATCATGCGGTCATACTGCTTTGATTTGCCGCGAACCGATTTATTCAGCGTCAGCAGAAAATTATCGACAAATCCGGCTGCCTCACGTTCTGCTTCATTCCGAAGCAGGTCTTCCTCGGGCGTTTCTCGTGTATCGGTCAGCTCGAAGGGCATCCGGTCGTCATCGTCGCTATCGGTACCGCTTCCGACGGGTACCAGATGAATATCCATAATAGGCAGCCTCGACATCACAAATGAACGCAGCGAACGAACATCGACCGGGGAATCCACCGCCTTGAAAACTCGGACGATCAACTTCTCGAGTTCAGGGTTACTGATAACGATCTGGGCATCGCCGGTGCAGCCGACCATACGCGTATCCCGCCCGTAGAACGAAACGGCTTTGACGCGTTCGTCCATTTCCTGGACGTCACGCCTGGATTTCTTCAGCGTCCAAACCGACAAACCATAAAGTCGATCGGCAAGCTTTCGATGGGCTTCAGGATTATCGATGTTGTCAAAACGCTTGAACGCACCGCTCGTCTGGATCAATGTTGAGATGCGCCTTGCCAGACGATACGACTCGGGATAACGTTTGCGAAGCTCGGCTGTGAGCATGTTCGTCAGCTCGATCTGGCTGATCTCGGCCTCGATCTCCGCGTCGGACATCGCGGTGTCGATATAATGCTGAAAACGGTCTTTGCTCAGCAAGGCAACAAAGAGTTCCTGTGTCAGGTCTGTATAGGCATTGTGCTTTCCTTCTTCTACGAGAAAACCGGCACGTTTCGAGGCCCTTACAAGCGGGTGCGATGATACAATCCGGTGAAGCTCAGTCCAGATCTGGTTGACGTCTGATGCTTTCAAACTGTCATTCCATTTCCCGACCCTGATCTGTCTGTGGTTCGTCCGGGGGAGTCGTTGCTTTGTTTTCACTTCGTTCATAAACAGCCTTTCTGATCGTTCAATTCGTGTGTAGCCTCTCGGATTATTCGGGCCGATATCCGCCAAACGACAGACCTGTATTGACAACGCTAGTGCGCTCAGATCCGGTGCGGTCCTAAATCATCGTGGATTGATTTTTGGTTGAAAGATTTGGCAAGATCGATGCTGCGCTGCTGCCTTCGATCTGAGTAGGGTATGTGAGATGATTACCTCTCGCCACCTACAGTTAAGATAGTACCAATATTTCAGTATTAGAGCAACTATTTTTTGTATTGTTGTCCACTGTTGTGCATATTGTCGGTAAGTTGTTGCAGTCACTATAGTTATATCGGAGCAATCCGGCTGGATCAAGGTTAATATCGTTCAGGGAAACTTTTTATTCATATAGTTTTGGAAGCATCGGGGCATTACAGATTTACTTTTCCTGTAATAAGGAATAATTGCATCCGCCCGTATCGTACGTTTGGGTGATCACTGAAGGATTGTTTTGTATGCGCGCACCGAAGACCACAGATTTTTGCAAGAACGAAGATTGCCCTTCGTCCAACGAGTTGCTTGAATTTCAGGTAGGTGAATTGTCGAAACGACGAAGCGGCGAGGTGAGAAAGCACCTCTCGACGTGCGAATTTTGCGAGGCCGAGGTTGCTTTCTACACCCATTACCCGCAGGAAGAATTGCAAACGGAACCCGCGGGCGACAACAAGATCCCTGCTCCTCTATTCGAGCTGGCCGAAGCATTGCTAAGAAATCGCAATGGCGACAATCGAACTCTTGATTCACTTCTGAACGAAAACCTTGTCATTGACAAGGTTTAGTCATACAAGTTCTGAATGAGGCTCGCCTCACTCTGCGCCTTAAACTTTGAACCTTGAACTCTCCGGGTTCAAGATCCGCAGATCTCGTCTATCGCTTCCTGGTATTTTTCATCGATGACATTTCGCTTGATCTTTAAGGTCGGCGTCATCTCGCCTTTATCTATAGAGAATTCCCGCGGAAGCAGATAGACGCGTTTTACGCGTTCGTAATCGCTAAGCTCGCGCGACAGATCGACGGCATCCTGTTGGACCTTTTTTATAAAGTGCGGATCCTCGCATAATTCCTCGCGGCTGCGTTCGACGGCATGCCCGTCCTCTTTCATTTGCTCTTTCAGCGTATCCCAATCGGGTACGATGAGGGCTCCAACCTGTTTACGGCCTGATCCTACAACAATGGCCTGCGACACGAGCGGGCTTTGTTTGAGCAGGCTCTCGACCTGCAGCGGCGCAACATACTTCCCGTTCGAAAGCTTGAAGAGGTCCTTTATACGGTCAGTTATAAAGAAATGACCATCGGTGTCGACATATCCAACGTCACCGGTATGATAATAGCCATCCGCGTCGATCACTCTGGCGGTCGCCTCAGCATCGTTGTAATAGCCGAGCATTACGTTCGGGCCACGTACGAGCACCTCACCATCCTTCTCGGCGATCTTCATCTCGATGCCCGCGAATGGCGTTCCGATCGAACCGACCTTGCTGTCGTCCGGTCGATTTGAGCATGTCACACAGGCCTCGGTCATTCCATAGCCCTGAAGGATCGGGATACCCGCCGCCCAGAATGCATAGGACAATTTCTTGGAAAGCGGCGCACCGCCCGAAACAAAAAATCGCAGGCTGCCGCCAACGCCGGCACGCCATTTTGAGAAGACCATCTTATTGGCGATAGCGTGCTTGGCGGCGAGAGCCGGCGAGATCGAACGCTGGTTGTCCTTTGCATCCCAGTAAACTTGTCCGACATCGAGAGCCCAATTAAAGAGCTTGGTCTTCCAACCACCGGCGGCCTTACCTTTCTTAACGATCTTGTGATAGACCTGCTCAAACAACCGCGGCACGGCCGTCATGATGGTCGGCTTAACCTCCTGCAGGTGCGAGGCGATCTGGTCAAAGGCCGCACAATAATGTATCGACACGCCATTAGCGCATAGCACGTAAAAGACCGTCCGCTCAAAAATATGCGAGAGCGGCAGCACCGCGAGGCTGCGGTCAGTCGAGCGGATCGGCAGGCTCTTTGAAACGGCGACTATGCTTGACACGAAATTGTCATGTGTCAGCATCACGCCCTTTGGCACGCCGGTCGTGCCCGAGGTGTAAATGATCGTGGCGAGATCGCCCTTGTCTATGGAAGCGAGCGAATTCTCAACAACATCGGCATCGATCGATCTGTATCTATCGCCCTCGGCCTCGACCTCGCTGAGCGTAGTGGACCGGCTGTTTCCTTCCGGTAAGTCGCTGTCAAAGAAGATCAGTTTTTCGAGCCGCTCCACGCTGTTGATGGCATTCTCGGCATGCTTCCAGATCTTGCGGCCCGAGATAAACAGCAGCTTGGCACCCGAATTCTCCAGAATATATCTGATCTGCTCGACCGACTGCGTGGTGTAGATCGGCACATTGATCGCCCTGAGCGACAATATCGCGAGATCGACAAATGACCATTCCGGCCTGTTCTCGGAAATGATCGCGACACGATCGCCCTTTCCCACACCGAGAGCAGCGAGGCCCATCGCGATTCGCTTCACACGCTCGATCGCCTCAAGCCCGTTCACATAATTCCAGACATCGTCGATCTTGAACGCCAGTGCGTCACGTTTGTTATGCCTGCGAAACGATTCGAAGCAATAATGCGGAATTGACTGAGGGATGTTCTCAAAGCCGATTAGATTTGGAGCGATAGTAGATGCCATCTAAAATTGATCAAACAACCGAGCGTTCTAGAACCGCCCATTTTCGAGCCTAAAGTCAACGAGTGTTCAGGATATCATTAACAGGCCGGATTTTCAGTCGTCCGGCCGACACACGAGAAGCGATTTTCGTCTTGCCTCTGCGTTCTCCGCGTTCTCTGCGTTTAAACATCTGCGAAAGGCGGAATAACGCAGATAGGAAAATAAGATCATGGAAGTATCATCACCATCGATTCGCCCGTAAGCGTAACCTCGCCGGTTTGCTTTGTACAAACCGTTTCGAGCGTAACAATGCCCTTCTCGGCTCGAATTCCTTTAACGGTCGCGGTCGTTGTGATCGTATCGCCGATAAAAGTCGGCGCCGTAAACCTCATCGTTTGCGACAAATAAACGATCTGCCGCTCCTTAAATTCATTCCCCAGCACCGCCGAGATAAACGCCCCGCTCAACATCCCATGCGCGATCCTTCGCCCAAACCGGGTTTGTTTCGCAAACTCCTCATCAACGTGAACAGGATTAAAATCCCCTGAAAGCTCCGCAAATGCCCGGATCAATTCATCCGTCACCTCGCGGGTAGTTGAGAATGTGTCACCGATATTTATATTCATAGGGCGTATCGTAAACCGAAAATCTGGCCGAGTGAATCTGAGGCCGGGCCTTTTTGGGAACCCGCGACTTCCTTTTGATATTGAAGCTGAACCCGGGGGACTTAGTCTCTACTTTTGGGAACGGTGAGGAGCTCGGTAGTGCTCTCGGTCACGGAACTTGGGGGCAAGTCCACTGACCCGCCGGTTGAGAGCTGGTTCGACGCAGATGGACGTTCGGTCGATATCAGATCGTTTACTGGCTTTCGCTCGATTGTCCGGGATAGGTGCCTAAACCCCGAAACGGCTAGGAACAGACTTGGCAGTGCCCACATCGACGCGAAGACTGCTGCAGGAACGATCTCAACCAATCCCTTTATTGCCACTATAAGAGCGAACGTGATTACGGCCAAGGCGAATCCGGCTGCGGCTATTGAGAGGTCTTTAGCACCCGCGTGCGCGAGGTTAGTGATCCGTAAAATTTCCAGTTGCGCGGGCTCCCCAGATATCGGCACACCACAACGACGGCAAAATTTGGAATCATCAACAGCTCCCGCTCCGCACGCGGAGCATATTGCCGAACCCTGACGAACCGAGGCGAGGGCCGCGATGGCTTCAGCTTCGCTGGTGATTACCGTTTGAGCTCCTTTGTAGTTTAGAGGGTAGCCGACGTAGTTGAAAGTAACTAGCGTTGCTCCCGTGCCCGCAGGTTTAAGTCGAAACGTAAGCGTTCTTGCATAATCAAGAACTGTCGACGTCATTGAACCGTACCCAGCGCCGCGGCGCCTCGCCACCAGCGGATCGTCGCTGATTATCCGATAGCCTACTTTTTCAGCGGCAGAGGCAAGGCGTTCGCGAAGACTATCGGTATCGCCCGCGATAGTCAACGTTAGGTGAAATTCACCATACGTTGAGGCGGGGTCACCCGCTCCACTGTCCAACATAAATTCCGCACTCATAAAAACAGCTCCGAATTATTAATATCCATGGCAAATTACGAGGCTAGTATTCTAATTGTTCCCGATGACAACTCACTTTTAACAGAGTGGAAGTAATCCTTGAGTCGTCTGTGAATAGAAAAAGCCTTTAGTTTAAACAAATTTATTGAAGAGTTTTCACAAACTTAACATTACTTCTTTAAGCTCGGTTCATGAGTTTGACTACCCAATACCGTGAAAAGTATTTCAAGCTTTATGGCCCGCCCATCGGTCTTACGCCGGAGCCTCAGATCAAGATCTACTATTACGGCATACCGCTTTATTACACCGCCGATTTCGAAGGCGACCGGTACAGTTTCGTTCTGCCGCTGAACCTCGTACAAAAGATGAATACCGGAAATCTGTTGGCTGATTTCTCATTTACTTTAGAAGATTCACTAAAACAGCTGAGCCGGACTCCCGTCTCGTTGCGTATCACTGATCGCTACGATTAGGCCCGTTCAATTCTTACTCTTTTGTCTTCCGGGCTTCTTCGTGGCTGTCCTGGATCGATCAGATACTTTTTTTGATACCTGAGCCTCCTCAACGACCTTTCCTCCCCCCTTTGAATCGACCGGCTTCCCGACCTTCTTCAAACTCAGTGCCTCGATCACCGATTCTGCCTCGGCGAGTTCCTTAACCATTCTCGACAACTTAGACCTTGTCTTTGACAATTTTTCCTTTAGCTTTTTCTTCTTCATATCTATTCACCGTTAGTAAGAGATTAATCGCGACACAAATTTGCTCCTTCGAAGGTAATTAGACCGCTGTTTGCTTTTGTTTGCAAGACATAGCTCAGCCGCCGTCGCAGTCGATGAGCCGCCACACACGGCTACGCCATTGCCAGCCATATCCCATTGACCAGATCCATCGATGCTGAAAACTCAATGTGCAGGACCCGCCTCGCACCTGTTGATTTCGACGAAGCACGGAAGATCAAAGGGCTCATCGCGATCACTCCGCCGCGGCCAACAAGACCTTTAACTTCCTTGCCGTCTCTGACGATTCCGGCAATCTCCTGATCGTCCAGTATGCGTTTATGATGTGAATTCGGTATTACCCGCAGCGGTTCCTTGGATTCTGACCATCCAGGTGGATCCGAATCGCCAGGATCTTCTCGCCGCTCGATTATTTAAAGCGGCGATCACGCCTACTATAACTGAACTGTGACATTACGCACAATGCGGTTATACGACTCGGACCACAATTTGCCCAGAAACGATGCGAAATAGGTGTGATAAAATTGGACTATGAAGTTCCTTCATATCGCCGACGTGCATCTGGGTTGCACACGATATCAGCTGGCTGAGAGTCCAGGTGATTTCTTCGATGCATGGGTCGACGTTTTGCGGCGATACGGGATTGCGGAAGACGTTGACTTCGTCATCATATGCGGAGACTTCTTTCATAAACATACCGTCCCCCCAGAGACGATGAACTACGCCGT
>JBGTCF010000384.1:0-4159 GCA_041748975.1 Pyrinomonadaceae bacterium | reverse complement strand
ATTGCACTTGTCGAGGCGCTCATCTTCGTGGCCGACGAGCCGATCGGAGCGAAGGTTCTGGCCGAGGTCCTTGAAGAAGATAAGGAAAGTGTGCAAACGGCAGTCGAAGAACTTGCCCGGGAGTACGAGTCTCGTGAAAGCGGCCTTCAGATCCGTGAGATCGCCGGGGGCTGGCAGCTTGCCACGCGAACCGAACTTCACGAAGAAGTTCGTAAATTCCTGAAAACGAGGCCGTCCGCAAAACTTTCGCTCGCTTCGCTGGAGACACTCGCTGTCATTGCCTACAAACAGCCTGTAACTGTGCCGGAGATCCTCGAGATCCGCGGGGTCCAGTCAGCCTCTGCTGTCAAAACGCTCCTCGACAAACGCCTGATCGTAGCCAAGGGCCGTAAAGAAACGGTCGGCCGGCCTATGCAATACGGGACGTCAAAGGATTTCCTTATTCAATTTGGACTTAAGGATCTTTCCGAGCTTCCATCCATAGAAGACTTCGAAGACTTAGTGAGCTAATTAACCATAGATTTCACAAAGAACGCGAGAAGAAGCCTTTTTGTGTTCTTAGTGCTCTCTGTGGTGAAATCATCTTATGGCTGAACGTCTTCAAAAACTCATAGCTCAGGCTGGAATCGCATCTCGTCGAGCCGCAGAAGAATTGATAAAGGCTGGCGAAGTCACGATAAATGGCGAAATAGTCACTGAACTCGGCACTAAGGCCGATCCCGAGAAAGACCACATCAAGGTTAAAGGCAAGCTGATCAATCCTGCACTCGCCAACCGCTCAAATGTTTACGTTCTGCTCAACAAACCGAAGGGATATCTTTCCAGCGCAGCCGACCCCGAAGGCCGGAAGCTTGTAACTGACTTGGTAAAGGGATATGGCCGCCTGCACCCTGTCGGACGGCTAGATTACAACACCGAGGGACTGATCATCTTGACAAATGACGGAGATTTCACGAATTATGTTGCCTCGTCAAAGGCGATCCCGAAGGTTTATGAAGTAAAGGTGAAAGGAATGCCGACGCCGGTCGCGATCAATAAGCTGCGGCGAGGTGTACTGCTTGAGGATGGATTTAAGACGGCTCCGTCCGATATACGGGAACTAAACCATACCGACAAAAACGGCTGGTACGAGGTCACGCTTCATGAGGGCCATAACCAGCAGATCCGCAAGATGTTTGACGCGATCGGCCATTCGGTCGTGAAGCTCAAACGGATCGCCATCGGCTCGATCTCAGATCCGTATCTGAAAGTCGGCGAAAGCCGACATCTGACACCTCAGGAAATTGCCGATATCGGCAGCGGAGCACCTATAAAACGCAAGGCAGCACTTGTTCGACCGCCGAGAGGCTCCGACTCGACATCGCGAAATCAGGCTCCCCGAACTGCCAAATCAGCGAATCGAAAATCTAAACTAACGCCCGGTGCTCGACCATCAGGCAAAGGTTCTGGACGACCTTGATACCTGCCTCGGCGAGCTTTTCCGCGACCTCGTCATTCCTGATCCCAAGCTGAAACCACACGGCCTTCGGCATTTTGGCAAGTATCTCTTCTGTATGTTTAGGGATGTCCTCCGATCGGCGAAACACGTTCAAAAGGTCTATTTTCCCTGATATTTCACTTAGAGTACGATAGACCGGCTTTCCGAGGATCGACGTAACCTCAGGATAGTAAACCGGCACCGGAATAATGTCGTACCCCGCGTCGGCCATGTATTTCGGTACGTAATGTGCGGGTGTGTATGCGTGCGACTCGGGCTTAATGCCGAGCACGGCGATCGTTCTGGTGTTTTTCAGCAGTTCGGCGATCTCAGAGTCTGTGGTGAGTATATTTTCGTGCTTGCCCATACAATTAGTTTATGAAGTCGTACAACGTCATCGCAAGCCATTAGCAGGCCATCTCAATATTTGCCGTCATCAGGCAGTTGTGTGAACATAATCAGTGATCAATATGAATTTTGAACTTTCCGAAGAGCAGCAGCAGATCAAATACAGCGTCCGCGAATTCGCCGAGAGCGAGATAAAGCCACACGTAATGGAATGGGACGAGTCGCAGCATTTTCCCGAGGAACTGAGGCCAAAGCTCGCTGAATTGGGACTGATGGGGGTCCTGTTTCCCGAGGAATATGGCGGCGCCGGTATGGGATATGTCGAGTACGCCACGATCATTGAGGAGTTGGGGCGCGTTTGCGGATCGGTCGGCCTGTCGGTTGCGGCCCATAATTCACTCTGTTCGAACCATATTTACAGCTACGGCAGCGAGGAGCAAAAGCAGAAGTATCTGACACCGCTCGCGAGCGGGGAGAGTTTTGGGGCATGGGGATTGACCGAATCCCAGGCCGGCTCGGACGCCTCGGGAACACGCACCTACGCCGTGCGGTCGAACGGCGGATGGAAGGTAAATGGCTCTAAGAATTTTATAACTCACGCGATCGCTTGCAATACGCTCGTCGCCGTCGCCGTCACCGACAAGGAAAAAGGGAATCGCGGGATCTCGGCCTTTATTTTCGACAAGTCGATGGAGGGTTTTCGCAGCGACAAAAAGGAGAATAAGCTCGGGATGCGAGCGTCCGAAACGTCTTCGGTTGTATTCGAGGACTGCTACATACCCGACGAAAATCTCCTCGGTTCTGAGGGCGAGGGGTTTCTGCAGGCGATGCAGGTCCTCGACGGCGGCCGTATTTCGATCGCTGCACTCTCGGTCGGAATCGCACAAGGAGCGTACGAAGCGGCGGTGAAATACGCCAAGGAACGCCATCAGTTCGGCCGTCCGATCGCCGATTTTCAGGCGATTCAGTTTAAACTTGCCGACATGGCGGTGCAGATAGAATGTGCCCGGCTGCTAACACTTCAAGCCGCCGCAACAAAGGACGCCGGAAAGCCCGTGACGCAGAAGTCCGCGATGGCAAAGTTGTATGCCTCAGAAGCTGCGGTTCGAGTCTCTGAAGAGTCCGTCCAGATCCACGGCGGTTACGGCTATACAAAAGATTATCCGGCCGAAAAATACTGGCGCGATTCTAAGCTCTGCACGATTGGGGAAGGCACGTCGGAGATCCAGCGGTTGGTTATCGCGAAGCAGTTGCTTAAACAATAATTGCGCAACGAGGGGGAACATTGTGGGCGTCCTGATCGATCTGCTAACACTAGAGAACTTTCGCAAGCGACCGATGATGTACACCGCGCACCGGGAGTTCGACCATATTGCGACGTGGCTCCGCGGTTTTCAGCACGCCCAGTTGCTGTTAGATCAACCCGATGAACTTGAAGGCTTCAAGGAATGGTTACAGATCAAGTTCGAAGGACCGGGGAATACCGATTGGGCCGGGATAATCGAAGATCGCTTTCGTGGTGATGACGAGGCCATCCTTGTCGAGCTCTTCGAGGCACTGGATGAATTCCTCCGGTACCGAGATGAAGTCGGTATAAATCAGATCATCGACGAGCATGAGGCTTACGAGATACGTCGATATGGCAAGATCAACTCGTCGCGATTGAAGCGACGGTAAATCGGAGATATACCGGGCTGCCCACTGCCGTCCGACCGCCGACGGTGAGTTGACGATTTTTGGCGCGCCGGATAATGATGTTTCATGTTGCATTTGTGAAACAATCTGATATAATTATCTTCCCAATACACCTTAAGGAGAGAAAATATGAGTACTGCAACAGGTTCTAATAACATTGCGTCGGCCTTTATCGCCGAACTTGAACATGAAGCCGCAACTGCCCGCAAATGCCTCGAACGCATCCCCGCAGATAAGTTCGACTGGAAGCCGCATGAAAAGTCTATGGCATTTGGCCAATTGGCGGTTCACGTCGCTGAGATGTTCGGCTGGACACCGTCGACGCTGGAGCATCCTGAACTGGATTTCGCCAAGATGGATTACACGCCTTACAAACCTGCCACGACCGAAGATCTTGTTGAATATCTTGACAAAAATGTATCCGAGGCAGTGACCACCCTGAAAAACTCTCCGGACGAGCGGTTTATGGAAACATGGACGATGCGGAACGCCGACAAAGTGTATTTCACCATGCCAAAGGTCGCGGTCATGCGAACCTTTGTAATGAACCATATCGTCCATCACCGAGGCCAGTTGAGCGTCTATCTGCGACTAAACGACATTCCGGTACCGTCGATCTACGGGCCTTCGGCTGATGAA
>JBGTCF010000383.1:0-3169 GCA_041748975.1 Pyrinomonadaceae bacterium | reverse complement strand
GCGGACGAATACCATCTTTCAGGATGCGCAAAAAGAAGCCGAGAAGATGGAGGACGAGTATCTGTCGACCGAGCACCTTCTTTTAGCGATTGCCGAGGAAAAGATGGGCGACGCGGGACGGATACTTCGCTCGAACGGGGTTACACGTGACGACCTGGAAAAGGTCATAACCGAGATGCGCGGCGGTTCGAAAATTACCGATCAGAACGCTGAGGAAAATTTTCAAGCGCTGGATAAATACGCTCAGGACCTGACGGATCTCGCCCGTAAGGGCAAGCTTGACCCGGTCATCGGCCGGGACGATGAGATTCGCCGCACTATCCAGATCCTGTCAAGGCGAACAAAAAACAACCCGGTGCTTATTGGTGAGCCCGGCGTAGGTAAAACTGCAATTGTAGAGGGGCTTGCACAGCGAATAGTTTCGGGAGATGTTCCGGAAACTCTCAAGAATAAACGGCTGGTTTCGCTCGATCTCGGAGCAATGCTTGCGGGAGCTAAATACCGCGGCGAATTCGAGGACCGGCTTAAAGCCGTCTTAAAAGAGATAGAAAAGGCCGAGGGACAGATCATCCTTTTCATAGACGAGCTGCACACATTGGTTGGAGCCGGTGCCAGCGAAGGCGCGATTGACGCTTCGAACATGCTCAAACCGACTCTTGCAAGGGGCACCCTGCGTGCTGTCGGAGCGACAACGTTGGGTGAATACCAAAAGTATATCGAGAAAGACAAGGCCCTGGAACGCCGATTCCAGCAGGTCTATATCGGCGAGCCTAATGTTGAAGACACGATCGCGATCCTTCGCGGGCTTAAGGAAAAATACGAGGTTCACCACGGCGTAAGGATCAAAGATGCGGCTATTGTCGCGGCCGCCACGCTGTCTAACCGATACATTACAGACCGTTTTTTGCCGGACAAGGCTATCGACCTTATAGACGAAGCGGCATCGCGGATCCGTATCGAGATCGACTCGCTTCCGCAAGAGATCGATGTGCTCGAACGCGAGATCCTCCAGCTCGAGATCGAGCGGCAGGCCTTGACGCGCGAAACCGACGAAAAATCCAAGGCAAGGCTCGAAGACATCGAGCGAAGGATCGCCGATTTGAATGAGAAATCTTCGGCAATGAAAGCCAAGTGGCAGTCGGAAAAGGAAGAGATCGAAAAGATGCGAATCGGCAAAGAGCAGCTCGAGCAGGCCAGGCTTGAACTCGATCGTGCCCGGCAGGCGGGTGATCTTAATAAAGCTGCGGAGCTTCAGTACGGCCGTATCCCGGAACTCGAGAAGATACTCGAAACTGAACAACAGCGGCTGGCTGAACTTCAGAAAGACGGCGTTTTCCTAAAAGAGGAGGTCGATGAAGAAGACGTTGCCGAAGTAGTAGCCAAATGGACCGGTGTTCCGGTTTCGAAGATGCTCGAGGGCGAGATGCAGAAGCTGATCGCGATGGAGGAAAACCTCCGCAGACGCGTCATCGGCCAGGATGAGGCTCTTGAGGCAGTTTCAAACGCCGTCAGGCGTGCGCGGGCCGGGCTTCAGGACCCGAATCGGCCTGTCGGTTCATTCGTGTTTCTCGGCCCCACCGGTGTCGGCAAAACGGAAACCGCCAGGGCACTTGCTGAGTTTTTGTTTGACGATGAAAGAGCAATGGTACGGCTCGACATGTCTGAATATATGGAAAAACATGCGGTTGCACGCATGATCGGAGCTCCGCCGGGATATGTCGGATACGACGAGGGCGGACAGCTTACCGAGGCGGTGCGACGCCGGCCTTATTCCGTTGTTCTCTTTGACGAGATCGAAAAGGCTCATCCCGATGTTTTCAACGTGCTGCTACAGATCCTGGATGATGGACGGCTTACTGATTCCAAGGGCCGGGTTGTTGATTTTAAGAACACCGTACTGATCATGACGTCGAACCTCGGCTCACGCGAGATTCAGTCGGCCACAGAAAATTCTCTGGCGGATCGCAACATAAAGACTGAAGTTCTTCAGGTCCTGCGTGACCACTTCAAACCCGAATTCCTCAATCGCATCGACGACATCGTCGTGTTTAAGCAGCTCGACAGGGCACAGATCGCACAGATCATCGACGTGCAGCTTGAAAAGCTTCGGAAGAATCTTGAGGAACGCGGTATCACTATCGAACTCGACGACACAGCTCGCGAACTGCTTGTTCAGGAAGGGTATGATCCGGTGTATGGCGCCCGGCCGCTTAAAAGGGCTATCCAGAACCTCGTACAAAACCCACTGGCGGTTAGCCTGTTGAATGGCGATGTTTCCAGTGGTCAAACGGTGAAGGTATCGGCAGAAAACGGTGAAATGAAGTTTTCACCGTCCGAAGGGGAAAAAAAGACAGCAAAAGTCTAACGGTGAGAATTTAGTTCGACGGTCTCGGGTTTATTAATCTGCGTCGGCGAACTACTATCTTTATAAAGTTATAAAGTGTTTAAGAAAAAGAAAATGAACGAAAAAGATCTTGAGACTTCCGGCGAACCTGTTTTGCCAGTCAATGATAAACGCCGCTTTAACGATCAGGGTGAACGGATCGCTGAGGATCCCCTCAAGTCCGAACCGATAAAGCCGCCGCAGGAACTGGCATTAGAGACAAAGCTGAAAGCCGAGACCGAACGCCGAGAAGCGGCCGAGGCCAAGCTTGTTGGCGTCCAGGCCAAATTTGAAGAAGCCAAAGCCGGTCTTGAACGCGAGACGTCTGAAATGCGTTCGCGGCTGATGAAAACACTTGAGGATCGCGGCAAACAGGCCCAATTTAATTTTCTCACTACCCTGCTGCCCGTCCTAGATAACCTGAATCTGGCAGTGGCTGCAAGCGAAACTGACCCGTCGATAGAGAACCTGCGGCAAGGTGTTGTCGGCACGGCGCGCAGCTTTGAGAGGGCCCTGATCGATGTCGGAGTAGAGCCGATCGCTTCAATCGGCGAGACATTTGACCCGGAATTGCACGAGGCGGTCGACATGATTCCCGCTGACGCCGAGAGTGTCGGCAAGATAGTTGCTGAGTATTCCAGCGGATATAAGTTTGGCGACAGACTTCTAAGGCCCGCCCGTGTACAGGTAGGAAAGGCGATCGCGGAATCGGCGGGAGAATGATCTCAGTAGCCGCCAGTGGAAAGTTCTTTCAGGCATGAGCGGTCAAATGTTATACTGATTTTT
>JBGTCF010000382.1:0-6385 GCA_041748975.1 Pyrinomonadaceae bacterium | reverse complement strand
AAAGCCGCGGCAAAATCACTTCGGACACTTTTCGAGCGTTTGACCCCACCACAGGCGAGGCGATCGAACCCCCGTTTTATTCGGCTTCGATGGCGGATCTCGATCGCGCTGTATCTCTGGCCGATGCCGCCCGGATCCCGTACGCCTATTTTCCCGGCCGTGAACGCGCTTTATTCCTGCGCAGGATCGCGGACAATATCGAGGCTCTCGGTGATACGCTGATCGAACGCGCAACGCTCGAAACCTCCCTGCCAAATGCACGTTTTGTCGGCGAACGAGCCCGAACATGCGGGCAACTTCGAATATTCGCCGACGTGCTCGACGAAGGCTCGTGGGTCGATGCACGCATTGACCATAGAATTCCGGATCGCGCACCTATACCTAAGCCCGATGTCCGTTCGTTGCTGCGGCCCGTCGGTCCTGCGGCTGTCTTTTGTGCCAGCAACTTCCCTCTCGCTTATTCGGTTGCCGGCGGCGATACGGCGTCAGCACTGGCAGCAGGCTGCCCCGTTATCGTCAACGCGCACATCGCTCACCCTGGCACGGCCGAGCTTGTAGGCCTAGCGGTTGCCACTGCTGCCAGAGAATGCGGTATGCCCGAGGGCGTTTTCAGCCTGCTTTACTCGAGCGGTTACGAGATCGGCCAGGCTCTCGTCAAACACCCGGCAATAAAAGCCGTCGGCTTTACAGGTTCGCGGAAAGGCGGCCGTGCTCTCATGGACATTGCGGCCGCAAGGCCCGAACCCATCCCGGTCTATACGGAGATGAGCTCGGTCAACCCAACATTTATCCTGCCGAGTGCAGTTCGCGAACGCGGCGATGAACTCGCTGACGGTCTGCATGCCTCGGTTACAGGCGGCGTCGGACAGTTCTGCACAAAACCGGGATTGGTTTTTTTGCAGGACAGCGAAGAAACGGATAAGTTCATTTCAAATTTTGGATGTCAGATTTCAAATACTTCACCGGCGCCTCTTTTGACTGAGGGCATACAACGAACCTACAACAATGCCAGAGATAGCCGGCGGGCTAACGTCCATGATGAATTCGGAAATTTGGAAAAAGATCTTCCCGGCTTTTCCGTCAGTCCTTCAGCATTTGAAACCACTTCCTTCAAATTTCTCAACGAGCCAGATCTAAGCGACGAGATATTTGGCCCGACGACGCTGCTCGTAAAAGCTCATAACAAAGGTTCCCTGCTCGCGATCGCCCGCTCGCTCGAAGGCCAGTTAACCGCGTCGATCCACGGAACGGAAGAGGACTTGGCTGAATACTCTGATCTCATCGCGATACTCGAAACAAAGGTCGGACGCCTGATATTCAACGGCTTTTCGACCGGTGTCGAGGTCTGCCCGTCGATGGTCCACGGCGGGCCGTATCCGGCCACCTCGGATGGCCGCTCAACCGCGGTCGGCACCAGGGCGATCTCGCGATTTGCCCGGCTTGTCTGTTTTCAAAATTTCCCTGATGCCGCCTTACCCGATGAACTCAAGGAATCAAATCCTCTTAATGTATGGCGGATGGTCGACGGCGAATTTGTGAAATAGCGTGGGTTCACTCATTTCGCAAAGACCTGCGAAAAGTCACTGAACCCCTTGAATTCTAGTGCGTTGCCGCTCGGGTCGAGGAAGAACATTGTTGCCTGCTCACCCACCTCGCCGGCGAAGCGGATCTTAGGCTCGATAATGAATTCAACGCCTTTCGATCGCAGCCTGTCGGCCAAAGCCTTCCACTCATCCATCGGTAAAACGATGCCAAAATGCGGCACGGGAACATCGTCAGCATCAACGCTGTTCGATGATCTAACACCGGTCGGATTGTCCGAAAGATGGGCAACGATCTGATGGCCGAACAGGTCAAAATCGATCCAGCGGTCGACACTGCGGCCTTCGGCACAGCCCAAGACTCCGCCGTAAAACTCCCGGGCCGCATCGAGGTCGTTCACAGGAAATGCTAGGTGGAATAGATTATTCATAGATCAATTTTTGTCGCCGATTTTCGCCGATTACGCGGATCGGTAGGTCCTGTTTGATCCGCGTCATCTGCGTAGATCCGCGGCTAAGATATTTTGCGATCTGCCTGATTAACCGCTATCTGTCCGGTTTCATTTTCCATTGTGCTAACCTCTTGGCTAATGCCGGAGAAAACTGACGAGTTTATCGACCAACTTCGCCGATCGCTTGAGGACGGTACGTTCGTCAAGCTTACTTTAGGCAATTATAAGGGTGACGATCCCCAACTGCAAAAAATACTTGTCCGCCTCGTCAATACAAAAAAGGGCACGCGGCTTTTCTTTCTCTACCGCGGGGCGACCCGTGATACAGCCAAGAATTACGATGCCGACACCAGCATTGCACTCATTGCCGAGGCCCTCGACGGCGAATTTTTCAGCGGGCATTTGTTCACCACCTCTCACGATTTCCAAATCGAGATCGGCAAAAAGGGCAAGGCACGACTGAATGTCGGCAAGCCCACTTTCAAGGCCGCTCCGCGGGCCGATCACGACCGCGAAAAGAAGACCCAGGTTGACCCATCGGCGTTTTACCTGAAAGCTCTCGGAATATCCGACGAGACCGGCCGGGTCCGCGATAAACAGCAGGACAAATGGCGGCAGATCAATAAATTCGTCGAGGTACTCGCGAATCTTGTCGATAAGTCAACACTCATAGACCGCAGCGAGCTGAAGATCGTCGACATGGGCTCGGGCAAAGGCTATCTGACATTCGCCGCGTATGACTATTTTTCAAATATCCGAGGCTTAAACGTCGCCATCACGGGCGTTGACACCAAGCAAAACTTGGTTGACCTGGGGAACAGCGTCGCCTCGGCATCCGGTTTTGACGGTTTGCGGTTTGAGATCGGCAGCATCGCTGACTTCCCAGTGGACAACGTCGATATCCTCATCGCCCTCCATGCCTGTAATACGGCTACCGACGACGCCATTTACAAGGCAATCGCTGCCAATGCCCAACTGATCGTGGCCGCCCCCTGCTGCCATCAGGAGATCCGACCTCAGATAAAACCGCCCGCGATGCTTAAGGATGTCCTCAAACACGGCGTTATGCTCGAGCGAACCGCCGAAACCGTTACCGACGCCCTTCGTTCCCTCCTGCTCGAACGAAGCGGCTACGCCACCCGCCTTTTCGAATTCGTTCCCATGGAACATACACCGAAAAACAATATGCTGGTCGGCACCCGCCTCACAAAATCTGTTCCGACCGATGATATCGCCCGCCAGATCGACGACATAAAATCGACATTCGGAATTCGCGAACAGCGGCTCGAGAGGCTTCTAAATGAGCAAGAACCGCGCTAAAATCGAGCCAAATACTTATGCAATCAAACGCCGCCACCCCTGAAGAATACATCGCCGAACTTGCCGACGACCGGAAAGAGGCCATTTCAGCCATCCGAAAGGCCATTAACGATAATATCGATCCGGGCTACAAGGAATGTATGCTGTACGGCGGCATCTGCTGGGTCGTGCCTCATGAGCTATACCCGCCTGGATACCACTGCGATCCCAAGCTACCGCTGACCTTTATGGGCCTCGGTTCACAGAAGAACTACCTGACAGTGGGAGCCATGTGCCTCTACGGCGAAGTGGACGAGTTAGAATGGTTCCGTAACGAATGGCCGAAGCATTCAGCGAAAAAGCTAGATATGGGCAAGTCGTGCATTCGATTCAAGAAGCTCGAGGACGTTCCCCTCGACCTCATTGGCCAACTCGCCTCACGCACCTCGCCGCAGCGATGGATCGAGATCTACGAACGCTCGCGCCAGGAAAAAGTCGGACACGAGTGACCGGTAAGGCTTCATAAAGCGCGGCCCGTCTTTGAAAGGGGGAGTGGCAGCCGCGATAACTGACGGGGTGGTAGAATCAGATTGATTGCACAATCCGCGCGGAATCTCCGCTTTTCGCCAAATCCGGGGCGAAACGAACTACCAAACAATTTCGACCGCACCGCTGCTGGTGATGTTCCGGTCAACCGTTAACAACGGGCAGCCGAGACGGCGGGCGAGGCCGACGATCATGCGGTCGTGCATTTCAGAAACAGCAGAGTCGCAATCGAAGTCGAGGACATCTTCGGGTTCGAATGGGGTAAGTGCGAACTGGGTGCCGATTCAAGTTGACGATAAGCCTCCGCGAAGTCGATCGGGTATCCGGTTTTTACGTTGGCATAATACATCTCGGCAAGTACTATCGCAGGAACGTGAATGATCGCCTCGCCGCGGTCAGCATCTTGAAAAGCGCGGGTTGCATTCGGCCCGAGATTTTTTGAGTCGGTGAAATACCAGATGAGCGCATGTGCATCGGCGACGAATTCGTCCATTACTTATAGAGTTCGAGTTCCTCTTTCCATTCATCACGAATCTCGCGGATAAGGACTTCGACATCAACATCATCGGGAAATTTGCCTTTCCAACTTCCCCGCAAACTTACGGGCTTTTTTTGCACCGGTTTACCGTTGGGTTCTTTGAGATATTTTGCGAGTTCTTCACGTTGTTTCGGCGTAAGTGAATGCGATAGTTTTTTTTATGTGCTCCAGGACAGTCATAACAAATGAATTGTATCTCAAATTGTGGCTTGGAAAAACCAAATTCAATTCTAGCTTAGCTTTCGCGAAAATCCGCACTTGGCTTTTAGAAGTTTTCCCGGTCTCATCGGAAGCCGGGTCAGTCTGGACTAAGTAAGTATCTGAACCGGCATATCTTTTCTTGCAGCCAAAATAGAAACGACTCTTGACCGCCCAAGTACCCTTGACCCCGACCATACCTAGGGCGTATCATCAAGGATTGCGTTTTACCGCACTCGCTTATATACGGCGAAGGAAGTGACAAATGAAACAGGAAATACATCCAAAATATAATGAAATATCAGTGATCTGTGCGTGCGGAAGTACGTTTCAGACGCGTTCGACGCTGGGGAGTGATCTTAATATTGAGATCTGTTCGGCGTGCCACCCTTTCTTTACGGGCAAGCAGAAGCTGGTCGATACGGCCGGACGCGTGGACCGCTTTAACAAGCGTTATGCTCGTGGTGCTGCTCCGGCACCCGCTCCTGCAGCGGAAGAGGCTGCATCGTAATCTTTACTGAATTGTTACTGTTTACCGACAAATATTAGCTTACAAATACGCGCCGACGCTTTTAGCGCCGATCGATGAAGGTGTGCCCAGATCACACCCGAGATAGGTGACAAAGAGTCGGCGTAGTTTTTGCCCGCGAAATACGCGAAAAAACGCGAATAAGAAGAAATAACTGCTTTATCAATGTAATGGCCGCGGGCGAGATTGGTTGGGAACGAATCCAATTATATTTTTTTTTCGTATAATTCGCGTTATTCGCGGGCACAATTCTTTTGAGAGCTACGCGATGGCCTCGCAATGCATCTAAATTCAGGATACTAACCCCGAAAAGACGCTGATAAAACAATTCTATGAAACCTCGACCCCGTACACGCACGCTTAAGTTTCTCCATACGGTTTTTGCGATGGAGCGCGATCTTATTGTCGGCGGCCAGGCCGTTATGGAGGGGGTAATGATGCGCACTCCGTCGGCGTATGCGATCGCGTGCCGCCGGACTGACGGCTCGATCACGACGACGGCGGATAAGCTGCCGAAATGGAGCGATACGTACAAATGGCTCGACATCCCGGTGCTTCGCGGCGGGGCCGTGCTGATCCAGTCGCTCGCATTGGGCATCAAGGCCCTGAATTTCTCGGCACGGCTCTACGAAGAGGATATGGAAGCCGAAGAAGCACGGGCGAAGGCGAAATCCAGCGAGACGCAGGCGGCGTATGTCGAGGGTACCGATGACGAGAATTTCCTGAAGGCTCCCGTTAAGGTAGTGATGCCCGAGGAACGGCAGAATAAAGCGAAAAAGGCGGGCCAGTCGGCCAGCGCCGTGGGTTCGATAATCTTCGCACTACTATTTAACATCGCACTCTTTATCGTCGCACCGCTGGTTCTGACGAACGTCCTTTTTATTTCACTCGGATGGGCTCAGTCGCCGTTGGCAGGTGCCGAGGCGGGGTGGTTTGAAACTGCAAAAGCCTACGTCTGGACGATCCAGCTTGATTCGATGGGAAAGTGGGTCGGGTTTAACCTGATCGACGGGCTTATCAGGATGGTGTTCTTTATCATCATGATCTTTTCTATGTCGTTCCTGAAGGACATCCGTCGAGTTTTCGAATATCACGGAGCCGAGCATAAGACTGTATTCACGTGGGAAAAGGGCCTCGATCTGAATGTTGATAATGCGATTGTCCAGCGTCGCCAGCATCCGCGCTGCGGAACGTCGTTCCTGATGGTCGTGATGCTTGTAGCGATCGTGCTTTTTTCGGTGATCAATTTTGAGGCGACGTGGCTCAATCTTGTAGTGCGAAT
>JBGTCF010000381.1:0-7961 GCA_041748975.1 Pyrinomonadaceae bacterium | reverse complement strand
ACGCAGTTTGCCCGATATAATACGCGGCCGGATCTCGACGCTGGACCGCGGGGCCGAGCTTACGATGTTTGGCGTATCGAGCTACGTCGCAGGCGGGATGATGTACTACATTACGCCTCAAACACTGACGGTGATATCGGGAATCCTGTCGGCATTCGCGGGTGTAGTTTGGTTCATAAGGCAAAAAGAAGACCAGCGATAGACGGTGGTTGGTGATCACTCGTCGCAAAACTCCACATCACCCACTTCGCCTCGACTGCTCGATCTGCCGCCGCTTAGAGAACGTGTCTCTGTTCTTTCGAATTGCCACTTGCTGGTCCGATCTAAATAGCTCCCCTCCTTGGCTAAGGAGGGGTGCCCGGTAGGGCGGGGTGCCGTGTGTTTCACACACTCAGTCAGGAATACCGCGTAGCAATTTGCTTTCCTTGTAGTAATTTGCCTGTAATTGCTATCGGCGGTTTTCCGCGCGTGGGTTATTTCCAAAGCAGCGTGTGCAGGTCAGTTTCCAATTCCTCTTCGCTCATTCTGCAAACGCTTTCGACAGTTTCCGGATCTGTCCATAACGTAAACGGACAGTACTGGCGTCCGATACTATGTCCGTCATATAGGCGGAAGGAATCTTCGCCGACGCGAAACGCGGACGCCAGATGAATTTGCTCGCGGGTATCCAAATATCGGGGATGAAGAATGCTTAAATAGAGCGGCTTTACCCAGTTAAGCCAAATATCAAATCCGTCCTCGGTCACCTCATAACGGATCACCTCACAAAGCATTGTCACACGTTCGTGATAGACAACTTTGTTCTCGTAAAGATCACTAAAGAGCGATTCAAATAATTCCTTGCTGTTTGGTATCTTCTGGTCCATCTACGTTTATCAGAGGTCGATTATGGAACTAAAGACCACAATGCAAACCTGGTCTAGGTGTAGAACTTGGGAATAGATTCCTATACATCTTAATTGGCACTTATTCCAACCGCGAGTCACAAAAAGACTGTCGAAATTCGCCTTGTACAAATATCGGGTGCATAATAAGCGCGCGGCTTTCAGAATGTAATTCTAATCGAAAATCTGAATTTCAGTTGCTTTTCCACGAAGAGCCATGGTTTTCTTACTAATTGCCTTGTTGCTTTGCTTTGTTCTGGCGTTATTTCATCCATATTCCTCGCGACTCAGTGCAACTGGTTTATGGCTAGGTAAAGCTATTGTTCCCCCGGACGCTGCCGGTCTATATTCGAGGGGTTTACAAGACGCAATCACGGATGGCAGCGTAAGTCGGATAACCTTCACGATCTCCGTGCTACCGTATCTGGTCTGTTGCATTGCCTTTGTTTATGCTTGGTGGGGACCGATTTTAACATTCGGGTTTTATATTGTAGCTATCGCAATTGCTAGACGGACGAATATCGCATCGCACCAAATAGACCACTATGTGAATGTTATTCACGGAGAAATGGAAAAAAGAAGGATTAAATATGAACAGAAAGGCGACGCGGAACGATCTGAGATCATTGCAGGGTTGTCTCAGCAAGTCAACGTCATCCTTGGAACTTATTTTAATTCAGCTGTTCCTGTACCGTCTTTTCGCGATGCGAGGCGAGCCCCTTACGGCGATATATATCATTTATTAGATCAATTCGAGGAACGGGAGCAGGGCTGAGGTATCACTTGACTGCCACGTGACTTTAGATGATCTTCTCATCTTCACATCGTCCGCTGGCGACCGCATGTATATTAGAGAATCGTAGAATGGGACCGAACGGCGCTTTTCGCATTTGAAACTGATTATGGGATATCACTACAAAAAGCTGCTCGGTGAAGACGATTCGATGAAAACTCCATCCGTAGAACCTGAGGATCCGGGTTTAGTGTTGAATTGCCAGGCATGCCGCACACCTCGGGCGATGTGGGAGGACAAGCTGTACCGATTTCCAATGATCCTTCGCATTATCGGTCTACTGTTTATCGCTCCATCGATATTCGGACTTATCATGGCAGCGTTCTCGCTGATCTCGAGTCTCGCAGCCAGTGCAAGCATCGCGAACAGTCCGGGCCCACGCGGACAGGATATGTCCGGTGCAGCTGGGCTTGGTTTTCTGATGGGCTTCGGGTTCTCAGTCGCGATAGGTGCATGGTCGTTGCTCGCGGGAACCATTGGTTGGATCTTCTGGATGACCCGCAAAGTTTGGAAGTGTGCCCGCTGCGGCCACTTTATTGATCGAGATTAAGAATCGCAGAATCGGAGGGCGACCCGTTAAATGTTTCTTGTAAATCCATTCTTTTGGGCTGGCGTACTCTTAATCGCAATTGCTTACTGGTTCGATCTTGATTCGCCCACGAATACCGCTGCGTTCCGCATTCTACTGATCGCCTACGGGGTTACGTCGTCTATTGTTATTTACGATATTCGATTGGATCAAGAACGACGCTTCAACGGCAGGGACGCCGGCTCGCTCCCTGGCTGGACAATTGTTTTCCATTGGATAGCGTATGCATGCGCTATCGCGTTAATCTTCATAAGCTGGCGAGCCTTCATTACGATCTTCGTCGTACGTTTCATTCTCAAGCTGCTCCCGGTCCTTGAGACAATAGGAGGCCTCCTGATGATTCCTTTTTTCCGACCTCCCAGCTCACGGATGCCAGCCGACGGTTAGCTCACGAGCCTAAATAGGACTTCAGAATATCATTCGCACGCGATCTCTTCAGACGGGGTCATTGAACTCTCGGTTATTGCGACCATAGGTACAGTCATAGGTGTTCTACTGGCCTATAAGCCTATGTTATTTCGTCCTCGATCCTCCAACAGCCTTGAGCCTTACTCCCAGCGGAATGTAAGCAATTCTTTCAACGACCAGGGCGATTTACTCCGAGACTGGGTACCCGGCGCATCCGAGGATCGCCAGATACTGCGCCGAGACGCGACCGACTATTACGAGGTATTCTGGAGTCTGTAAATCCTTAAAAAGTTTTATTTGGGCACCGATGATTCCGTCTGAATCTATGCCCACGCTTACGAGATGATCGGCTTGTGTGCCGAGTCCCTCGTGATAGAGCAACTGCTTGCCCTCGCTTCCAACGAACCGTATGAGGTCGTTTGAGTTTCCAAGTATTCCCGGCAAGAGATAGTTTTCACCGAACGAAGAAAGGCCAAATTTAGCTACGGCAAAGCAGTATGCGATCTTTGCAATCAATCTTAGGAAGTCGTCGATGTAGAGCGGAAAGTCGACCTGGAGTTCGTCGATGTCAAACTTATCGGCAATCTCGATCAAGTCTTCCTGACTACGGGTATTAAATACGATTAGTCGGGCTTCGCCGTGGGCAAGGCCTTTCGAGTGCGGAACGTGGGCAAAACGTTCCGGATGTCCCAATTCCCAAAGCGGAATTACAGGCATGTAGTCCGCCTTGGAAACCGCCTCATGGATTACAACGCCTTCACGCTTTAGCCGCATCGGGAACGAACTAAGCCGACCACGATTCCTTCTTTTAGATTTGAACTTCCAGAAGTCTCTAAAGGGCTTGAGAGTCTCGCCGCAGTACCGGCCTTCAAACTTTTTGGTAATGTCCTCGCACTGGCGACAGGACGCCGCTTCGAGGAGAAGGTCACCCTGCAGGGATTCAGGAATAGCATGCTCAATCCTGAGGTCATCGGTAGCTCCGCAATAGATGCACCTGCCAACCCGAATCGTCTTCTTCCCTGGAGGAAGAACAGTTTTGCTTGCTTTAGGCATCAGAATAAAGGCACTGACCGTTGCCGGACAGCGCCTTATTAGTTAACTACACTAAACAGGCGCCCAGGCCGGGAACTTACATTCCCATTCCCATGCCGCCCATGACAACAATGGAAAGTGGAGAATGAAAAATGGACAATGTTCTCTAAAATCAGACTTTGTCTTTGTCCGCGTCATTCATAGAATGAACTGCGGTGGTCTATCCGAATTATCGTTATTTCCTTATCGGTGTCGTTGATCTCATACCCCAGGCGCCAGTCACCCACACGTAGACGCCATAGACCCGCTTCGCTTAAAACTTTGCGGCAGCCGTGCGGGCGGGGTTCGTCCGCGAGCGACAGGATGTGACTAACAATGCGATTTTTTGCCTGACGATCAAGATTCTTGAGTGATTTCTCAGCGGACCGGATTATTGTTACTTTATACATCGATCTCGCCGCCGAGACGCATTTCCTCAACTAGCTTAAGGAAATCGCGTTTCGGCTCATCTTTCGACTCTCGATAAACCTCGCTTAAACGAAGGTCCTCGATCATTTCCTCATACTCTTCGATCGGAAGTACGACCGCCGTCTTAACCCCGCTGGCGTCGGTAATGTATTGAAGGTTCTGCATCCGACGATTCTAACATAAAAGGCCCCGGCGGGTTGCCGAGGCCTTTTTAAGCATGGCGGGCAAGCCCGCTGCTGAACGTTTGATCCTAGCGTGGAAATCTACCACCCCGTCTGCCGAGGCGGCATCCACCCCTCCGAGGAAAGAACCCGGTCGCTATCGCTCGCGGTTCTGACTCGGTGGGGGCGAGGCGGGCTATTGGGAAGCTGTGAGGTCGATGAGGCGGCTTCAGCCGTCTTTCCGCGTTTCGCGGCAAATAGCAACGCACCTTTAGGGCGTGGGATCGATTCCGAATGAATCCGAAAGGGCGTTTTAACGTCCTTATCGGGTTGGGCTTTAGCCGTTGGCCTCGTCGTCTGAAAAATTCTCCAGCCGTTCGTGGATCGTACCGTTCTTGTGGTGTTGTTTCTGATTATTTATGTAATCGACAACAAATTGTAGATCTTTCGTCCCAAAAGAAAGAACGCCGTAACCGCGCTGCCATTCAAGAGCCTTTGGCTGGACTTCGTGGTTGATGTAGTAGGAACTCGAACCCTTTAGTTTTCCGATCCAATCCGACACAAGTAGATTTGGCTGCACACTAACGCCGATATGAACGTGGGTTTCGATGCCGCCAATGGCGTGAAGCCGTGCTCCGGGCGTTTCAAGGATCTTATGGGTCAGATAGCGATAAAGGCGGTCTTCGATCCGTTCGTTGATCATTGGCAGACTAGTTTTGGTGTGCCAGGTAATGTGGAGGTTTATTTCGGAATAAACGCTGTTCGACATATTTGCTAAAGCGAGTGAAAGGACGTTAAAACACCCTAAAAATCATTTGCTCAAACTAACCACGTGCTAAAGCGACGTGGCTATTTGCCCTTCGGGAAAGCCGCTTGAACGCGGCAGAAAAACCATTAACGTGGGCTCGTGGATGCGACTCAGGCAACGATGATCACCGCTTTGGTGCCGGTCAGCTCGGTGAAATCTTTTGTATAGATCGTTTCCACGCGTCGGTGTCGGCTTATTGTCTCGACTATGTCTTGGGTCTGAATAAATCCGTTTTCGACGTGGGCGATGGCCCAGGTACGCATGTGAGATGCCCGTTTGAGAGTTTCGTCGAGCAGATGAAGGTATTGAGATTTAGTTTCGGTGGCGGCACCTAGCTTACCTCTGACGCTGACCTCAAGATCATCCCAGAAATCATTCCCTCCGCGCACCCATTCTTCGCGCCATGCAAGACGTCCGAGATGCGTTTTCACGACTTGGGGGTGAGAAGACGGCAGCCGCAGGAACATCAATTCGGCTGGTGTCTCTGCGATAAAGTCGTCCGCCCTCTTATTAGTTGATGCGTTATTCTGTCCATTATCGAATGGCTCGGGCTGGGTCGACCACAAACGCCTGAAGACGTTGGAAAGCGGCTGCCTGAATTCGCGGGTGTCATCACGGAAGGAAAATACATAGTCGCCCGCATCTATGACGATCGACGATGCGATGGCCCTCGATACCGGAGACTGAAGCCGCTCGATATTACGCCGCACGTTGTCGAACCACCACGAATCGGTTTCGGAAAACCAATTCATGAGCGATGGATTCTGAAGCCTGTATCCGGGAACATAGGCATCTTCGAGGACAGTGTTTACGTCATCGGTCGACAATCGCTCACCGTTATTCGAGATCCGCGAAACCGCCCTGGTCCAGACCGATTGGAGAGGATCGTTTGCAAAGATACGAATGCTCCAGCGTTTAAGGTATGCACCGAGGGCCGGCTGATCGGTAAACGGCAGGGCCACGTTAGCAAATCGAAGCCGCCGCAGGACATTCAGGTCAAAGGCAAGCCAACTCTTTGGTGAGATCTTTGTCTGGCTATACATGTTTTAAGTTGATTCCACGGCCTCGACAGGCTGCTTTCTGGCGGAGGCTGTATTTGCGACCTCGAGGAATGCCTTTACAACGGTTGGATCAAACTCGATCCCCGCCCATTCGATCAAATAACGCTTTGCCTGATCGACACTCATCGCTGTGCGGAAAGGGCGGTCAGCGGTAAGAGCCGCATATGTATCTGCAATTCGAACGAGCCGGGCGGCGAGCGGGATCTGCTCGTTCTCGAGACAGTCTGGATATCCGCTGCCATTCCACCACTCATGATGCCATCGGATGATCAATTGAACACCCCTCGAAAGGCCCAGTTTGGCCGCTTCCTGTTCGCCGATCACCGGGTGGCGTTGAAGGTCGATACGCTCGGTCGCGGCAAGCACACGCGGAGAACTTATGTATTCACGATTCATCGACATTTCACCGATGTCGTGGAGTAGAGATGCCTGTTGAAGAAAAATGCGGTCCCGGGATGCGAGGTTGAAATGAGCCCCGAGCGCATCCGCAATAGAGGCGATACGACGGCCGTGAGCGCTGGAATAGCCTTCGAACCCATCGATCCGGGCCGAGAGGGTCAGCAGTTTTTCATCGATTTCGGCGGCCTCGCCCGTTACGCTTTGCACCAAACTAGTTTCGGGCTTTTACGGGCAAGTTTCAAGTCCGCCCTGACCTTACGGGGAAATTTAGGTTTTCAGCGATGTCAGAAGATCGCGTGCCTCTTTATTGTTTGGGAAAACAGCCAGTAGCCGGTTTAGCTCACCCTCAGCCCTTTTCATAAGGTTGAACTGAATAAAGAATTCGGCAAGCAGCATCCGCCAGGTGGGATTGTCAGGGTCGAGCCTGATCGCAGATTGCATCTCGGATTCAGCTTTATATCGCTGTGAAGGGTCTGACGAGAGTGCCTTACCGTAGTATGCGTGATAGCGAGCGTTTTGAGGAGCTAAATGCACGGCCCTGGCAAAGAACTGAATCGCTTCTTCAATTTCCTCCTTCATCAACAGGTCGAATCCGCGTTCGAAGTTCTCGGCGGCCTGTTGTTTCTGGAGGGCGTCTCGTCCGGAATCTCCCGATGCCCGCCGTTTTTCACGATCCGCCAACTCCTTTCGCATACGGTAGTCGTAAAGCTCTCGGGTTTCAGCGTTCTTAAGCGTTTCGTTTGCTTGAGCAAGTTCGGTAAACGCCTGTTGGATCCGCTGGAACGTTTTTCCGCCCTCAGCATGAAAACGGTCGGGGTGGAAATTCCGAGCCAGGCTAAAGTAAGCACGCTTTATCGTGCTGGTATCGGCCTTTGAATCGACACCGAGAACGTCGTAATATGTCTCGGCACTTTCGACACGTTCCAGATACTCCTCGGTTGAGATTATCTTTTCGGGCTCAGGCATCGGAGGCGCTGCCTTTGTTTCGATAGGTACACATCCTTGTTCGGATTTCGGCATTCCCGGGAGTTTTGCTTCCGTCTTTATCTCGAGCCTGGCGTTTTTCATTACCGCTATATGTTCGGCTGAAAAAGCCGGCTGCCAGTCCCTTCTGTCGAGAAGGCCGCCGAGCCAGAGGGTATAGATCGCCTGGAGGGCCGACGCCTCGCTCATAGCGGACACGCTAACCAAACTCGCGGCGGTAAGAATGTCGTGGTCGGCACGTGAAAGGACGAAAGCCTCGTCGGGGCTGAGGCCAACATTGATCTCCTGAACGCCTGACCGACTAAACCCTTCGTCGAGGCTTCGAAACCGGCCGAGGATGTTTTCAGTACTCAAACACCGTCCGTACTCGACCA
>JBGTCF010000380.1:0-4412 GCA_041748975.1 Pyrinomonadaceae bacterium | reverse complement strand
CGGGATCACAGTATCGGCATTCTGTTCGGTATCGCTTAGCCCTCCGCTGGTCTTGATCTGTATCGAAAAAAGCACAGCGAGCCACTACGCCTTTCAGGAATCCGGTGCATTTATCGTGAACGTGCTTAAGCATTCCCAAATGGATCTCTCGGAGCGTTTTGCCGCTCCGGCACCTGATAAGTTTGAAAATGTGGCCTTTACCCACGGGATCGCCGGAATCCCGCTTCTTGATGGCACTTTGGCTAACCTCGAATGCCGCATCAGCGGCGTTCACGACGCGGGCGACCATTCGGTATTTATCGGCTCGGTCGAGTCCAGCAAGGTGGATGATGGCGATCCGCTTCTGTATTTCCGCGGTCGCTACAGCTCGATGAGCGACGCGACAGCCTCTGGGTGATTAGGCGCAGTTTCGAAACTCTTGCAGCTCAAATATCCATTTTTATCAGCAACTTCAGGTTGTTGCGATGAGATAGATCGATACAAGATATTGTAGATTTTTTTCTTGACTTTCATTTTAGTTGAGATTACGATGAGCTAGCTCGGATCTGGTTTGAAACTGAATTTCAAGCTCGCGAACTAACCTTTTAACCCTAAAAATCTAATCTGAATACCTTCGCGGATGTTAGAATAGTATTCATTAAGGAATTGTCAGCTACATCTGTCATGATGCGTGAGGAGCGAACAAATATGAGCACTGTTTTGGAGTCGGCTGTAAGCAGTTTTCTCGATAAAAATGGGGTGGGAACCGGAGCCGGAACAGCGACTTCCCGGGAATTTGCTCCTCTCGGACTGAATGCTCAGAAGATCGTGAGTAAGCGTTACTCGCTGAAAGATGAAAAGGGTGAACCGCTGGAGACGTGGCAGGACATCGTTCGACGCGTGGTTGGCCACGTATCGCGAGCCGAAACGGACCCTTTCAAACGAAAGCTCTTCTATAACGATATGTCGGCGGTCATGCTCGCCCGTGAATTCGTCCCCAATACCCCTTGCCTCGTAAATGCCGGCAAGCCTAAGGGCCAACTCGCTGCGTGCTTTGTGCTGAATGTCCCCGATTCGATCGAGGGGATAATGGAACATGCTCAAAATGTCGCGATTATCCATCAGACCGGCGGCGGAACGGGAATGACTTATGAATTTCTCCGGCCGGCCGGTTCGATGGTGAATTCGACCCGCGGCGTGGCTTCCGGCCCCGTCAGCTTTATGAATATCGTCAATCAGACGACTGAGGTAGTAAAGCAAGGCGGTGTTCGTCGCGGGGCGAATATGGGCATTCTTGCCGTTTCGCATCCCGATATTCTGCGGTTTATCCATGCAAAAAACGATCAAACCAGCCTGACGAATTTCAATATCTCTGTGACGGTAACCGATGCGTTCATGGACGCTGTTGACCGCGGGATATGGTTCCAGACGGAATTCAAGGGCGAACTCTGGAACCAGCCCGTATTTGACGCCGTCACGGGGAAAGACTATTTAGTGTACCGCCGAACAGATGGATCGACGGTTACATTTGCCGACAAACTAGCGTTTGAGATCGCCGATCTTTCCGAATGCACTATCGAAGAGCCGCCGATGCCGGGAATGGTCTTCGCACCTGACATCTGGAACCGCATCATCGCTTCCGCCCATAAATACGCTGAACCCGGCATAATTTTTATTGATGAGGTCAATCGTCACAATCACATGATGGCGTCGATGGGCAAGATATTTGCCTGCAATCCATGCGGCGAGCAGATGCTTCATTTCAATAATTCCTGCAACCTCGGTTCGATCGATGTCGCGAAATTCTTTCACCGCGGACCTGAAGGCGAGGGCATTGTTGAATGGGAAAAGCTGTCGCGCGTAACCCAGCTTTGCACACAGTTCCTGGATAATGTCGTGGACGCGGGCCACTTCCCTCTTCCCGAAATCGACGACGTCGTAAAACGCACCCGTCCTGTCGGGCTCGGCATAATGGGCTTTGCCGACCTTTGCCTGAATATGGGTATTACCTACGGCAGCGATGAATCGATCCAGTTGATAGAAAAGGTAATGGGCTTCGTTCGGAAAGAATCATGGCTTGCTTCGCTGAGGCTCGGGAAGGAAAAAGGTGTTTTTCCGGAATTTGAAGCAAATCGTGACGCATATACACGGTTCATATATGAGGACCTCGGGATCCCGCGCGACATCCCCCTTACTCCTCGCAACTATGAGGTGACGACGATCGCTCCGACCGGAACGATCTCGCTGCTGGCCGAGACCTCATCGGGCATAGAGCCGAACTTTTCCTGGGCGTATGTTCGGCAGGACACCCTGGGAACGCGAACTTACGTTCATCCGCTGGCGGCAGAGGCACTCGGCCAGACGGTGGACCAGATGGACGATTCGTCGATCAAACAAGCTGCCGAGTACGTCGTCGAGCATGAAAGCGAGCTTCCGCCTCATTTTATTTCGGCGGTGAATATCAAATCTATCGAGCATGTAAAGGTGCTCGCCGCGGCGCAGAAGCACGTAGATAATTCGATATCTAAAACCTGCAACGGCGCAAACGATGACTCGGTCGAATCGGTGAATGAGCTGTATCAACTCGCCCGCCGGTCCGGCTGCAAAGCGGTCAGCTACTATCGCGATGGCAGCCGCGAGAACCAGGTACTCAATTCGATGAAGATCAAAACTGCTGCGACGGAAAGACAAAGTGACACAGAGGATTCGATCCCGGCGTCCCCGCGTCCCGCCATCTCCTCATCGCTCCACGTCGAGCGACCGCGAGAACTGCAGGGATCTACTTGGCGAATTCCTTTCGAAGGGCAAAACCTGTATGTGACGGTCAACCACGACGGCGAACGCATTCTTGAGATCTTTGTGGCGGGCCCGATCAGCGCAGGTGTCGGATTGCTGACGTCAAAAATGCTGCGAGGCGGTTTCGACGCTCAGGATGTTGCCCGCAGCCTGAACAAGGTCACGTCGACACATGCAGTCTGGTTCAACGAAAGGCTTCTCACATCGCCGGAACAGGCGGTAGCCGAATGCCTGCTGCTGATCGACCGCCGTTTGAATGGGCAGCCCGAATCAACACGGGCAATCGGCAAAACATCCGCGGTCGAAACGACGACTATGTCCTCGATGGTCGGCGAATGCCCCGAATGCCGCGGCCATCTCGAGCACGCATCGGGCTGCGATACATGCCGCGATTGCGGATATTCGAAGTGTAAATAGACATCGAGTTACCATTTCTGTTACCCGCCCGGCGAAGATACGTTTCTCGCCGCAAAGCACTCCGGCTAACAGGTTTAAAAAAATACAACCCACAGTTCAGAGGCGGGCTTGCCCGCTGTCGTTTTCTTTGAGCGTTACGCTGACGATTTTGGCGGGCAAGCCCGCCGCTAAACAGGTCATCTGCAGACAAGCGTCGAGGGCATTTTTGAAGAGCGAAAAACTCTGAACGAACGTTCCAAATGCGTAATTCCAGATAATTATGGAATCGAGCTAACAATTTTACCCATCTGCATCTAAACTTGAAGTATGCACCTTTCCAACCAACGATTTGTCATTTTAGCCGCCGCCTTTCTCTGGGCTGCACCCGCCTTTTTTATATGGCACACGACTACTCTCGCGGCACCGGAAATAATATATTCACTGCCGGCCTCGATGACACCAACACCTTCCCCGACGGTCAGTGTTACGCCCGTTCCGAGTCCGACTCAGACTTTGGAGCATCTCCGGTCACAGATCCGCCAGCGCCTCTTTTCACCCGCCGTCCGCCGCGGCCGTGTCGGCGTCAAAATCGCGTCGCTCACTACCGGAAAGGTCATTTTCGAACAGGACTCCGAGAAATTCTTCATGCCCGCGTCGAATATGAAGAACTTCACCGTGGCCGCTGCTCTCGAAAGACTTACTCCCGACTATCGTTTCATCACGAGCGTATATGCACCTACGGCGCCTGACTCCAACGGTGTGGTTCAATCTCTTCGAATTTTCGGACGTGGTGATGTTTCGATCTCTACGGCATTTTTTCCGCTTGACGATTCTGATAAGGACCTAATGACTGGAAAAAGTGAACCGAACAAGGTTTACTACAAAGCTCTGGATAGGCTCGTCGAAAGAATTATAGCCGCCGGCGTCAAACGCGTCGAAGGCAGCATAGTCGGCGACGAAAGCTACTTTACCGGTAACGCCATTCCGGCGACCTGGGAATGGGACGATTTGCAATGGTATTACGGGGCCGAGATCTCGGCGTTGCAAGTCAACGATGGCGCGATCGCCCTTACTGTCTTACCGGGACCTTCCGGCTATGCCTGTTCGGTGAAAATAGATCCCGGCAACATGCTGGTCCAGGTCATTAACCTGTGCACAACCTCTGGCTCTACGAGGAATATCAAGGTCAACAAACGCCTCGATCGGAACGTGATTGAGATCACTGGAACAATGCCCGTCGG
>JBGTCF010000379.1:0-7848 GCA_041748975.1 Pyrinomonadaceae bacterium | reverse complement strand
ATCAAGCGATACGCGGACATCGAGAAAGAGCAGCGTAAACGGAAACTGGCGCTTGTCACAGACAAGGTCGTGCAGGAACGAGGCTACTATCATTCCTACTCCATTTCGGAGGCAATCATAAACATGCTTGCTCACCGCGATCTCGCCCTGCGTGAGATTCGTACGAGGGTAAATATTTACGACAACGCCATTGAGTTTATCAATCCGCGGAGGACAAGTGGCTTCGCGATTGCCGCGAGGGCCATCCGATATGGGATTTCCCAACGGCTTAATCCGCAGATCTCATCGATCTTCACACGGCGCGAATACGGGATCCACGCTCCGCACGGAGGGCTGCCGATGATCCTTCGACAGTCGAGTCGCTATGCATCGCGAAAACCTGAGATATATACGGCGAACGACGAATTCAAGTTGAAAATTTATGCGGCGTAGGCGGAATGTGGTGCTGAATATAGTACAATGTCAAGCATGAAATTAAGTAGGGATATCCAGACAGTAAGTGAGTTCAAACAGAACGCATCGAAATTGATCAAGCAGGTAAATGCGACCGGACGACCGATCGTATTAACCCTAAACGGTAAACCGGCCGCTGTAATTCAGGATGTCGAAAGCTATGAAAGGATGGCGGAGGCCGCGGATCATGAGCTAACCATAATGGCACTGGACGAAGCTCTGAAAGATTTTGACGAACGAAAGACATGGCCTACCCACGATGAGGTATTCACTAAATTTCGTCGAACTAATGAGATCCCATAGACGAACATAGATGACAAAATTTGTCGTCCGCTTTTCGCCTAAAGCAGTAGAGGACCTCCAGTCGGCGTTCGATTGGGGCGTGGAAAACTGGGGCCGCGACGAGGCTTCCAGATGGGCGCTGAAATTTGAGACGCTGATAGATAAACGGCTTTCGCATACGCCTATGGCATATAACGTCGCACCGGAATCAAAGAATTATCCTTTGGAAGTGCGGCAGCTTGTTGTCACGCGGTATCGAGTGCTTTTTCACATCGAGGAAGGAACCGTATACGTCCTGCGCATTCGCGGCCCGTTTTCAGGCCGAAAGCTGAATATCGATAGCTCCGATGCTGCTTGATCTCTCGTCTCTAAGAGAATCGCGCGATTACCGGCTGCTTTTCACCGGCCAACTTGTTTCATCTTTCGGTTCGATGATGACGAAATGATACGGTTATCAGAGGCAGAAGTTTAAATTATGGCGATACTGAAAAAACGACAGATCGAGAATCTCGAACAGCTAAGCGGCGAGGAACTTGAGGCTTTTATCGACACTTTGCCGGCTGGCCAAGCAACTATCAGCGAGCTGATCGATCATGTGGAAGACGAATTGCACGAGTCCGAGTGCAATCACAGCCTGCAGTATGCAATGCGGTTTATGATGGAAAACCGGTTGGAGTTTGGGAAAATCACCGGTTGGCTGACCAACAATGGCGGCTACTGCGACTGCAAGATCATGGAACAGATCGCACCGAAATGGCGGGCGAAGTTCGGTGATGATTAAGAGTGAAGTAGGAAATCTTCCTTTCGAAAGGTGCGACGGGCCGTCCGCCATGACCTCGCTGATATTCCCAACCACAACCTTCCTATCGCAAAGTCGCCTTAATATATTTGCCGGTAAATGATGTCTCGACTTGAGCTATCTCTTCCGGTGTGCCGGTCGCCACTATTTCACCACCGCCGATACCGCCTTCTGGTCCCATGTCGATAACGTAGTCGGCGGTTTTGATCACATCGAGGTTGTGTTCGATCACGAGGATGCTGCCACCGTTGTCGATCAGGGCCCGAAAGGCCGTCAGCAGTTTATTTATGTCATGAAAATGGAGGCCGGTCGTCGGTTCGTCGAAAATAAACAGCGTTTTGGAGGTCGTCTTTTGGGCGAGATGTGAGGCGAGTTTGACACGCTGGGCCTCGCCGCCGGACAGTGTGGTTGCCGATTGTCCGAGCCGCAGATAGCCTAGGCCAACATCTTCGAGAACCTTTAGCCGTGTCACGAGTTTACCGACATCCTTAAAGAATAATATGGCTTCCCGGATCGTCATTTGCAGAGCTACGTGAATGTTCCTGCCCTTATATCTAACATCCAGAATTTCTTGCTTAAAACGCATTCCGCGGCAGTCCTCGCAGGTGAGTTCCACATCGGCAAGAAACTGCATCTCGATGGTCACTGTGCCCGAGCCCTGACATGTCTCGCATCGCCCGCCCGGTACGTTGAACGAAAAATGCGATGGGTTAAAGCCCTTTGCCTTGGCCGCGCTGGTCCCGGCGAAAACCTCGCGGATCGCATCGTACGCCTTGATGTAGGTTACCGGATTTGACCTTGGCGTGCGACCGATCGGGGACTGGTCAACGAGTATCACATCGTCGACAAGATCGTCCCCCTTTATCTCCTTAAAAAATCCGACGTGAGCATTCCATTCGCCGCGTTTTTTCTTTAATCCGGCATAGAGCACATCGTGGACCAGCGTCGATTTTCCCGATCCTGAAACGCCCGTGACGGCAACGAGCATGTCGAGCGGGATTTTTACCGAAACATCCCTCAGATTGTGCTCGCGCGCGCCGACTATCTCAATAACACGCTTTGTTTGTGCACGCCGTTTTTGCGGGACTTTGATCTCCGTTTCGCCCCGGAGATATTTGGCGGTAAGCGAGGCCTCGCTTTTTAGCAACTGGTCAAAATTGCCGGCAAAAACAAGTTCGCCGCCAAATTCGCCGGCATGGAGGCCGATGTCCAAAATATGGTCGGCGGCCCGCATCGTATCCTCATCATGCTCGACCACGATGACTGTGTTGCCGATATCGCGGAGATTCTCGAGGATCTTAATAAGCCGGGCGTTGTCGCGGGGATGAAGGCCGATGCTGGGCTCATCGAGCACATAAAGGGTGCCGACAAGCAGGGAACCGAGGTTTGTAGCAAGCTGAATTCGCTGTGCTTCTCCGCCCGAGAGCGTGGCGGCGAGACGGCTAAGGGTGAGGTAATCCAGGCCAACCTCGACCAGGAATTTCAACCGCCGACGTATCTCGAGCAGCAATTTGTCAGCGATCGCGGAACGCTCAGCATCAAGCTCAAGGTTTAGGAAAAAGGCGTAGGCGTCCGTGATCGACATTTCGACGATCTCTGGCAATGATCTGCCGCCGATCTTTACATCGCGGGCCGCCTGACGAAGCCGCTGGCCGCCGCAATCAGGACATTTCGTGTAACCGCGATACTTGGCAAGGAATACGCGGACGTGCAGCTTATATTTTTTTGTCTCGAGCCACTCGAAAAATCCCTTTATCCCGCGCCAGCCTTCGTCACCATAGATAATGCAGTTTTGTTGATAATCATGAAGGTCGGCAAACGGCGTCTTCATATCTATTGCCGCCGAAGTGCAGTATTTGACCAATTCCTTTTGCGCCCAGGCGTGCTGAGGACGGGCAAATGGTTCGATCGCTCCCTCTTTCAGTGTTTTCAGCGGGTTTGCGATCACCAATCCATAATCGATCCCGATCGTGTTACCAAAACCCTGGCAGGTCCGACACGCCCCAAAGGGCGAATTGAAGCTGAAGAGATGCGGCTCGGGCTGCTCATAACGCGTGCCGTCGTATTTGCAGACGAATCGGTCGGAAAATTTGAGCTGTTTGCTGTCGGTGGTTTCGATGACCGCGGCGTGGCCTTCGCGAAAGCAGATCTCGAGTGAATCGACCAGACGCTGGCGAATGTCGCTTGCCGCAGCCAAACGGTCGATCATAACGTATGTGTTATCAAAATCGGCGAATGGATAATCTTCCGGCTTTTGAAGCTCGATCATCTCGCCGCCCCGATAGAGTCGCGAAAAGCCCTGCTGCAGCAGCGAGATCAGAAAAGCCTGAGTGCTGAGATCGGCGGGTTTTGGCGTCTTTCTTGCCCGGTTCGCCGGTGTCTTTCTTTCTTTCCGCGAAGCGGTGTCTTCCTGAATTGGAAAAAGGACATAAAATCTTGTTCCCTGTTCAAGCTCCGCAAGGATCTCATCGGCCGCGGATTCGGGGGAATCTTTTTTGACCTCGCGGCCGCAGACATGGCAAATTGTCGTTCCGGCTCGTGCGAACAGCAGCCGCAGATAGTCGTATATCTCGGTCTGTGTCGCTACTGTCGAACGCGGATTCTTCGTTGCGTTTTTTTGCCGGATGGCTATCGCCGGGGCAATGCCAATGATCTCATCGACATCCGGCTTGTCCATTCGCTCGAGAAATTGACGAGCATATGCTGAGAGCGATTCGACATATCGGCGCTGCCCTTCGGCGTAAAGTGTATCGAAGGCGAGCGAAGACTTACCCGACCCGGACACGCCGGTAATCACCGTGAGCTTATTGATCGGGATAGAAACGGAGATATTTTTAAGGTTGTGAACACGGGCTCCGCGAACCTCGATACATTCCTCTTTTGGTTTCGCAGCCTGCATAGATGAGATCTCCGGACACTGGGCAAAAGTGCATTTTACCAAATCGAATGGTTCAATGCGCAAGCCCGCACGTCAGTAAGGGCGAAACACTCAACTTAACAAAAACTCAGTCATCTAATTCAAACGGCACATCGCTCTGACAACACAAAACATAATCGAATCGCCGCATCAAGATGCCGTGGCTTCCAAAGTTTCCGTCTCGTTGGATGTACCGCCCTTACTGACGTGCGGGCTTGTGCAATGAGGTCGGGCCTCACCAGCGGTGGTCGTAGGTGCCAAAATTTTCACGCCAATCTTCCGGTTCGTCGTAAACGAGGCTTGGGATCGAGCCTTCTATAAGGATCTCAGTGTCCTTTTCGCGGCGGAGGCGGTAAGTCCGGCCTGACGGCGAACACACTGTCAGAACTATTCGTTCTTCGGAGATCTTTGAGACGGCTGCAAATCGCCAATCGATCCGTGACCGTACGATGAGGCGCGAACCTAACGGAAACTCATCAAGGGTCAATTTCTGGGGAGTTTCCACGACAAATTAATCGGCAAAAACTGATTCGCCTTTTAATCTCTTACGGCCGGAGGCATACATTCGAATGCCTACCATTATCATTACAAAGGAGATCGCGATCCACGCGGCGGCCCAGACAAGCGCGGGGATCCCCGTGGCCGCAGCCATATTTGCCGCGTCTGATGGATGTGCCGATGTCGCCGAAATCACAAAAAGATCGCGTAGGCTGAAGAGAGCGTTAAGAAGGCACTGAACCGCCAGGAACGCGAGAGCGAAATTCGCCCATTTCATGCTCGCAAACTTTGCGATTGCCAAAAGCGCAGTGGTAAGAACTGTTCCGGAAAAGACGGTGAATAGAATGCTGCCGAGAGTGACATTGGCAAGGAAATTATAGAACGGTGCTAGAAAGCCGAAAACGAACGTCATAAGCCCGACGAAGACGCCAGTGGATGCAAGGGCTGTTCGCGATGAATAGCCGCGCCGCATCCATGCGAGTAGTGCAACGCCAAAGGCAGTCGTGCCAAGATAGCCGGCACTCGATATGAATAACGACGACAGGCCTGAAGATTGCGACCAGACCGCTCCGCTGCCATCGGGCGAGACCGTCAGGCTCTGGACCGCATTACCTGTAACGAATGCCGCAAGAGCATGCCCGCCCTCGTGAATAAAAGTCGCGAAAAGCTGGAGCGGATAAAGGACATAGGCGGCCACCGGAACAAACCACGAAACGACCCAGACGCCGACGCTCACAAGTGTCGCAATGATAAGCAGGGAAATCTGGGGTCTTGCATCTTCGGCCAATGTGTATCTCATAGGGTTAAACTCCATTTCATTCTCCACCAGTGCAATACGACTATTGTAGTAGAAAGTTCGTCTCTGGGATAACCTGCCACCGGCGATTCGCCCTTACTTACGTGCGGGCTTGTGCTGACGCCCTTACTTACGAACCGCTATATAGTCGGTTTTACCGCCTGTCTTCGACTCGAGCCTGATATCGGAAATCACTATGTCCTTTTGAACCGCCTTGCACATGTCATAGACGGTTAGGGCCGCGACTGAAACGGCTGTCAGGGCTTCCATTTCGACCCCGGTCTTCGCTGTCGTAATAGCCTCAGCTTCGATTTGGATGCCGAAATCAGTGAATTCCGCTGTAACGTTTACTCTGGACAGGTTGATCTGGTGACAAAGCGGAATCAGTTCAGAGGTTTTCTTGGCCGCCATGATACCGGCGATGCGGGCGATCTCAAGCGGATCGCCTTTTGGAGTTGGCTGGGTTTTTAGCGTTTGCAGAGTTTCTTTGGACAGGAGGACCCTTCCAGACGCGACCGCACGGCGGACACCTGCCGCCTTGTCGGAGACGTCGACCATCGCTACCTTTCCCGTTTTGTCAAAATGCGAAAGCTCGTTCATAAATTCACAGATAAGCGATCTCGCCGACCTCGCCTTTCTTCCTGACACTGCCTTTTGGCAGGAAGATGAGGGAATCGGCCCTCGAATAGCCGACGAAATCGGACGATCCCTGCCATTTTAGCGGAAACGCGACCAGTTGACCCAGCTTGTTTGTTTCGAGACGCGAAGGCAGGTATGTATCCCGTTCGCGATTGGCTTTTACATCGGTACCCATAACGGCCCTGCCGGAAAGCAGGGGTGTAAATGCCGCACCCTGCATTTTTAACATTGAGCCGCGAACGAAGAGATGAAACGTAACAGCCGCCGACACGGGGTTACCGGGAAGGCCAAAGATCAGCGATCTGCCGAGGCGGGCAAAAACTATCGGCTTGCCGGGTTTGAGGCGAACCCTTTCAAAGAAGATCTCGGCGCCGAGTTCCGCTAAGGCCGTCTTGGTGTGGTCATATTTTCCGACCGAGACGCCGCCGGTAATGATCAATAAATCTGAGGTCTTGGATGCCGAACGGATCACTTTCTTAAGCTCTGATATGTCGTCGCCGACATTGGGAAGAACATTCGTTTCGCCGCCGAATTTGCGGCTGAGGACATCGAGCATTACGGAGTTAGAGTTTCGGATCTGATCGCGGCCGGGCTTTTTCGTGACTTCGACGATCTCGCTGCCGGTGCCAAGGATCGAGATCCGCGGCTTCTTACCAACCCTGACCTTTGCATAGCCGAATGATGCCAGTACCGCGATCATGTTCTCGGTAATTATCTCACCGGCGGTGAAAATCGCCGTTCCCCGTTTGATCTCCGAGCCTTGCCGGACAATAGCGGTCTCTTTTTTAACAGGCTCGTTTATAGTGACTACTTCTGCCCGTTCACTCGTAAGTTCAACCTTTTGCACGGCGTCGGCCCCGGCGGGAACGGGTGCTCCCGTCATAATTCGCACCGCCTCGCCCATTTTCAATCGACCGCGCCAGCCATTTCCGGCGGCGGATTCGCCGACGATCTTCATCGTGACGGGGGCCTTAGCAGTATCGGCGGCAATGACGGCGTATCCGTCCATCTGCGAGCGGTCGAAAGGCGGTAGATCCATATCCGCCTTGATTTCTTCGGCCAGAACACGGCCAACCGATTTAGCCAGATCAACGCTTTCGAATGCGAGAGGTTTGGTCTCTCGTTTAACGATCTCATGAGCTTTTTTGATCGGGATCATAGGCTTTGCTGCATACCCGTGTCCTTGCCTGAAATAGGTTGACCGTTTTATGAGTTTAAATTCAACTAAAGGACGGAACAACTATGGCAAATTTGTTTGAATATGAAAAGATGACGGTCAACGCTATTCGGGCATGGCCCCCCCGGTCACTATTCACCGAGAACCGGATTTTCTTCGACGAAGTCCAGGAGGTGACCGGCGTATTTGTCGAACTTTGGACAGGTGATATTGTGCGGGGCCAGGAGATCGTCGGCGACGGAGGTGTCGTAGGTTTGGGAGATGAAAAAATACGGTACGGCGTGGCT
>JBGTCF010000378.1:0-6483 GCA_041748975.1 Pyrinomonadaceae bacterium | reverse complement strand
GCGAATATCGTCGCCGAGTTCTGAAGCGGCAAGGTCGCCGTCGCGTTTGCGATTGAGCGTCTCAAAAAACAGCGTCCGTAACGTTTGACTGTGGAAATGGTCTTTATTGGCGGTCCGGCTGAACAGGTTCTTTAGAAACTGAGCATCGCCATTTGTCCAGGCGGTTTCATCCGCCGGAACACCCATCCATTCTTTCTTTTGCAGAAACTGCAGGAATACCAGACGGCCAAGAAGGATCTTTACAAAGTCGCGAATCGGTTTTGCCGCCGGGTCCTGCCAGCCTTTTTCCAACTTCTTTCTCGATTCAAGAAACAGCTCGCGATACTGAGGAGAGTCGGAGAGGTGCTCACAGAAGTCGCCGAACAACTCTTTGTAACGTTTAAAGAATGATTTGGTGAGCTTCTCAACGGAGAACTTATCGATCAGGGTCGCGAGGTCATAGCCTTGCCCGGCCAGTGTTAGCAACCGATCCCTTGCCGTACGGACCGTTTCCCCTTCACCAAGAAGATATGTAAAGCGTTTGGGCTCGGTCTTCTGTTCAACGACCTCATCTGTCTCCGGATCACGTACGCGGATCTCGGAAATCAACGAGAGCCTCCATTTATCCTTTTGAACAAATACCACCAAAGCAGCATCAACGTCCTGAATGATTTGACGAAGTAAATTGCGAAGCCCTACGCGGTTTCGCCAGATCTGCGGGAGGTCTGTGAGATCGATCTGATAGAGGCCTACAACTCGCCCGTCCGCGGTTTCGAAAGATCCAAGCTCGAATGCGGCTTTTGCGATCTTTCCATCGTCACCGCTTAGCCGGTTCTTTATATCGTTAGGCGTTTGGCGTAGGTTTGTTGCTCCAAAGACTTCGCGTAGAACCGTGGTCCATTGCGGCTGAGCGTAAGGTGTGGAGAGAATTGATTTGAGAGTTTCCTTATCCATTCTTTGTCTTCCGGGCTCCATCATTTAAATTGCCTCCAGCTTCAGCTGGAGGAAAAATGGATCAAATTTCAGAGGCTTTAGCCAAATATTCAATTGCAATATTCTTTAGAGCTTTAGCTAAAGCTCTTTTCGGCTAAAGCCTTAAGCAATATATGCCCTGTTGCCACTAGCTGAAGCTAGTGGCAATTTAAAAAGAGCTAATGCAATTTAAAAAGAGCTAATGGCAATTTAGCAATCAGGTTTTTCGGGCTCCATCTTTTAAATTGCCTCCAGCGTCAGCTGGAGGGAAAATGGATCAAATTTCAGAGGCTTTAGCCGAATTTTCAATTGCAAAATTAATGGCGCCAAGATTCGGCTAAAGCCTTAAGCAATATTTGCCCTGTTCCACTAGCTGAAGCTAGTGGCAATTTAAAAAGACTAGGGCAAATTATCAATCCTGAAATCTTTCAAATCCCGCTCTGACCAGCAGGGCATCGAACTCGGCGTCGAAGCTGTGTTTCTGATGATGTTTTTCCTGGTTGGCAATATAACGCCGAACGCTTGCGAGGTTTGACTCGCTGACCGATGCCACGAAATACTCGTCCTGCCATTGGAACCGCGTCGCTGTCAATTTTTGCTTATTGATCCAGTATGACGATTCCCCCTTAATGAGCTGCATTATCTTTTCCAGCGACTGATCTGAGCCGAGGGAGATAAGGCAGTGAACGTGATCGACATAACCATTGATGAAATCGATAAAAATGCCTTTTTCGCGGGCGTTGGACATTATGTGCTCGAATACCTGTGCACGCACAGCGTCCGTTAGATACGGAAACCTATCTTTGGTTGACCAAACAAAATGTAACCACACCTTTATCCATGGCATACGTTTAAGGGAATAAATGTCTCTGAAAGTATTATCTGGGGTTCGACATTCGCCGCGAGTTCTGTCGAACCAGCAGGCTCTTCGCCATCGAGGCCGTTTGACGTTATGTACTTGGCTGCGATGCGAAGAACGAGATTCTCGACGTAAGTGTACGGGATCTTTTCCTTGTCGATCCTCAGCTTTAATTTTCGAATCTCGTTTGGAAGGATCGTAAATGTTCCCTGATCGACAAGCTCGATCAACGATGTGTAAACGGCTTTCGATTCTTCCTTTTGAGCCAAGGCCCGATAATCACGCAGGAACTTTTTGGCCTGGTTTGACCGAGCGTCGGCCCGGTCAGTGGTGGTGACCGTCTCGCCCGTGGAGCCAAAGAAATCCTTTTCAAAGCCATCAAGTGCGGCGCGTACTTGTGTGAAATGTGACTTGGGCAGATCGGCGGGTTCCTCACCCGGTTCGGCCTCAAAGATACCAGCTGCCTCCAGAAAAGTGAGGGCCTCGATCGCATTGGCCGAGTCCACCTTGTAGAACTCGCTCTTATATGGCGAACGCAGGAAGACTACGCTCGAACCGGCGAGCTCTTCGTCCCCTATTGTGGATGCACTGCGGGCCGTACGCGCTTTTAAAGGAAGCTGCTTTATTCTGCGAAACTCATTGGGTGTCGATTCTTTAAATTCGCGAATGAAACAAAGATAGTATAGACGTTTATCCTCTTCTTCCTCGCCGCCTTCCTCGAATAACTCGAATTGCTCGACCAGCTCCTCGTGAGTATAGATTCGGGCATCTTCACCAAATGCCGAATGGAAGCTCTGCAATTTCACGAGGGCCTTATTGTAAAGCTGGATAATGAAATCGCCCTGCGGTGACGGATAAAAGTTGTAACTGTGGATCGTGCCGGCGACGCTGCCGATGCGGTTGACACGCCCGATACGCTGCATGAGGCGTGTGGCGTTCCAAGGCGTATCGTAATTGATCACGACATTCGCTCGATGAAGATTGACTCCTTCGGCGAGTACGTCGGTTGTGATGATGATCTTGTAATCGTCTTTTTGCTCGCCGGTGTAATTCGCGTCGAAGTTGTCGCGGATCGTCTCGAAAAGCCTTCGCCGGTTCGCGGCAGACACGTTCAGAACTTCTTTCTTTAATTTCGCTTCAACAGCCAGCTGCAGATAATCCGCGGTGTCTTTGCTCTCGGTAAAGATCACGAGCTTGCCGGTCGGGTTGATCGCACTGCTGAGAAATTCGCGGTCAAGCTCGACAAAGAACTGGTCGAGTTTCGGATCCTCGGTCACGTTGGCCCAAACTTCATTGAGAGCCTCAAGATGCTCCATGTCTTTTAGGAGCCCTTCGATGAGACTTGGTTCGAACTGGTCGGCGGTAAAGACACGGTTACGAGTGTTGGGCTCATCAAGGGTGCGTTCGAGGATGAACATCTCGATCTCTTCGATGGTCATCCCTTCTTCCATCATCGAGTTCACGTCGAAGTCTGGCGCAATGAAAACTTTATTATCGGCGAACATCTCGATCATTCGAGCTGTCGCGTTGCGAATATTATTGAGCGATCTCTTGAAAGCATAGAAGCTGCTCTCAAGCCGTTTGACCATCAATGTGCGGAATATCCCGGCAAGCGATTGAGAGACAAGTTTCGCTTGAGGGTATAGCTCGTCGCGAATTTCGTCATTGAGCGCGGCGACCGCCCGATAGCGAAAGTATTCCACGTCGATCGTAAGAATCTCCATCGATCTCGCAAACAACTCACCAAGCTCGCCTTCTAATTCGTACCGAATCGCGCGCGGCTCTGAAATGTCGGGAAACGTGATCCCCTGATCCCTCAGATCGTCAAAGTATTTGGGGTATTTCTCAAGATCCTTTCTGGTACGGCGAACAGTGATCGGGGTGAGCACCTTTTCGCGGATCAGCTCATATATTTCACGAATGCGCGCCATGTCCGGATCCTGGCTCTGGATAATATCGCGATACTCGCGAACGAGCGGACCAAAGAATGTCTGAAGGTTGGTTTCCGTCAGCGTGCTCCGCCGTGCGTCCTGAAAAAGCAACAATTGATAATAGAGGTCTTGTGGTCGGTTATTCAGCGGTGTCGCTGAGATCAGAACAACCTTTTTCTTGTTGCCCGGCAGTTGGCCCTCGTTCGTACGCGGTGCCTTACAAATACGCTGCAGATGGTCGAACATCTTCGACGAATGATTGCGATACCGGTGGGCCTCATCGACGAGGACAAGATCGTAGTCTTCCTTTGGCCAGTAATCCGAATTGGTGTTGTCGAGTATCTGTTCGAGGCGTCCGTTAGTGATGAACTTCGTATGCCTATCGATGCCGAACTGGCGAAATGTGTCTTTCCAATTTTTCTCCACGGCGGGCGGGAAAACGACAAGAATTTTTGAATTCAAAGTGCCGTTCGCGATAAGAAATCGCTTGGCGATCATCGCGGCCACAACAGTTTTTCCAAGACCGACTACGTCAGCAAGGAAAAAGCCGTTATGTTCGAGCAGCATCTGAAAGCCCTGATTTACCGCGTCGATCTGGTAGCTGAGTTTCTTATACGTCGTCGGCAGGTCACCGATCGTGTCCGTGTCATAATCGATGTTTTTCCCGAAGTATTCGATCAGGAATTTCACATAAAGCTCGAACGGCGTGAAGCGCCTGTCGATGTGGGTTTTTTCCTTGAAACTCTTGATATCTGCTGGCAGGATCGGGGTCGATTCTGCCCAAAGAGCCTCGAACTCGCCCTTCGCAAACTGTACATCGTCGAAATCCTTTAGAGCTATATTTAGTTCGTAATTTGGCGATTGCCTTATGCCGAGCCCGGCCTCGGTGAGATTCGACGAACCCATGATCACCCATCCGTCGGAATTGGCGTTGTGGTTCTCTGGCAGAAAGAGATAAAACTTCGCGTGAATTGCCTTGGAATTGTGGGCTCGAACCTCGATACGACCGTCGATAAGATCGTTGACGAATTGGAGTATTCCGCTCTCAACTTCTTCAGAGTACTTTGCCTGTCGGATGTCTTCGATAAACCATTTCAGGAATTCGTGTTTTGCTCTCGCGTCATCGCCAAAAAACAGCAAGCCTCGTCGCTGAGTCTCGGCAAACATCTGGTCGACATTGATGCCGACGAGGATTCTTATTTCTTTTACGTCCTTAAGATACGGCTGGAGCTTGAAATAGCCGGACGACCTGAAATAACCGACTACGGCGTGAAAGGCGTAGAGGTTCTTCATGCCGTCGATTATTCCCGTGAACTTGTCGAAAAGGCTGCGATCGCTGCTATTAGTAAAGAATTTGGAAGACATCTCGCGATTGAACTAAACGAGGGTAGCATATATTGATTTTGTAGTGATAGGGAAGGCGGGACGAGATTCGGACTTACCCTGCATCGACGGAGCCGCACAATATGCCCAGTTTATCCATCAAAGGGCTTGCTTGACCTTGCCTGCAAGCCTTCTTAAACTAGTGGTTTAAATTCACCTGGCAGAATCACACCTATGACACTCGAACTTTTTGGCACGCGACAGACATATAAGACGGGCGCCGGTGCGGAGGGCGTCTTTTTTTCGCTTCCGAAGCTGGAAGAGGCGGGGCTCGAGTAGGTCGATATCGGCATCGTCGATCTTCCATTCGAGTTCCTCGCGAAGGTATTTGACGAGCGAGGGAAAAGATTTGATCGATTTGATGCGTTCTAATTCGGGAGTCATAGCTATTTCTTCTCTTTGGAGGTCTCAACAAAGCCGATGCCGCCTTTTGGTTTGACCGGCGGCAGCATTAGACGCTTGATGGCGTCGAATACGGATTTGAACTGGGAGTCGTATTTCTTTTCGAGCGATTCGATCTTTTTTGAAAGCTCCGCATTAGACGCGAGCATGTTCCGCATCTTAACGAACGCCCGGACCACTTGCACACTCGCCTCAACCGCCCGCTGGCTTTTAAGAACATTTGCCGCCATCAGCGCACCGTGCTCGGTGAAAGCATACGGAAAGTATCGTCTGCCTCCGCGGCCCGTTTTTGAGGTCGCATTTTGCGACCTCTTATCCGGACCCTTTGAGGTTCCAATTTGGAATCTCAAAGATTCGTATTCTTCGTCAGTTAGTTGAAAGCGAAAGTCGTATGGAAAACGTTCCTCATTCCTCTTCACAGCTTTATTGAAGTTTGAGGTCGTAATACCGTAGATCTTCGCGAGGTCGCTATCGAGCATCACCCGCTCGCCGCGAATAATATAAATCTTTTCGGTGATCCGCTCAGCGGGAATTGTTACAAGCGAGTTACTCATATTTCGCATGGATATCACAATTTGTGATATCCCCGTTGGAGGTCACAAACTGTGACCTCCAATATCAAACTTTCCGGCGGCAATTTGGCACCGCAAAGATGAGGTCGCGTTTTGCGACCGCATTGTTTCGTTGTCTGATGTCACAATTTGTGATATCAAACGACGACTTCACGAAACCTCCATCCATGCCTTTAAAACCGGTTTCACACCGACGGGAGCCTGAATCCGTCTCAGGTAACCATTTTTTATATATTTTTCCACCTTTTGACGAATTTCTATCAATGTTTCTTGTTTCTGCGCGCAAACTCGCGGCGTATAGGGTCTGCTTTGTACGTTTCGTGGCTTCGTCGCCCATCAGGATGCGAATCTTTTCCACCTTCTGCCAATCGCCGTCTAAAGCAAG
>JBGTCF010000377.1:0-11197 GCA_041748975.1 Pyrinomonadaceae bacterium | reverse complement strand
CCGCCGGGCAATTTAGTAGCACCGAACTTCTGCAGCAGCCCTAAAACGGTGACAGTGGCATAGAGATTGATCCCTGTTGTCCACGCGGTTCCGAGAGCCAGGCTAATTGTAGAAAACCATTCCATTACAATCCTCGTTCGCTAAGGTCCAAACGCCCGGGCGATCTCCCTCGAAATTACGATTCAGTGTCGTCTTCAGTTCCGGATTCTTCTTTCTTGAACCCGAATTTCTCCAAACGATATTGTAGCGTCCGAAACGTTAGGCCCAGCAGCTTAGCCGACTTGGTAATATTATTGTCGGTACGCTCCATAGCTTGCATTATCAGGCTACGCTCCACATCCTCAAAATTGACGCCCTCGGCCGGGAGTTTGAAAAGGTCACCGGACGCGGCAGAGGTTCCCTGGGTCATTTCAGGAGGAAGATCCTCCAAAGTGATGGTGTCGTTCTCACACAAAAGTATCGAGCGTTCGACAGCGGATTCGAGTTGGCGAACATTTCCGGGATAATGATAATCCTCGAGCAGTTTCCGTGCGTCGGTGTTGATCGATATTTTACGCTGAGTTCCTCGCGTGTGCTTCTTCACAAAGTAATCGATCAGAACAGCTATGTCCGTCCTTCGCTCTCGGAGCGCCGGAAGCTCGATCGAGAGTACATTCAACCGGTAATAGAGGTCCTCGCGAAAACGCTTTTCCTCCACCATATGAAGCAAGTCACGGTTTGTGGCCGCAACTACACGCACATCGACATCGATATCACGTATGCCGCCGACGCGGCGGATCTGTTTTTCCTGGAGTGCTCGAAGGATCTTTGCCTGAAGCGAGATATCAAGCTCACCGATCTCGTCCAAAAAGAGCGTTCCGTTATGGGCGATCTCAAAGAGCCCCTTTTTATCTGCGACGGCGCCGGTGAAAGAGCCCTTTTCGTGACCGAACAGTTCTGATTCGAGGAGATTCTCGTTGATCGCCGCACAATTTACAGCCTGAAATGTTTCACTTGAGCGGAGCGAATTTGAATGAATAGAGCGTGCGATCAATTCTTTGCCCGTTCCGCTCTCGCCGCGGATGAGCACGGTTGAATTCGACTTAGCGATCTTCAAAATTAGCTTTTTCACCTGGTCCATTTCCGGTGAAACGGAAATGATCTCTGCATCCAGGGTCGTTAGCTTTTTAAGAGCCCGCGACACCGTCTCAAGCAAATGAGCGCTGTCATACGGCTTTTGCAGGTATTCGAAGGCTCCGAGCCGCAAAGCATCCACCGCAGAATCGATCGTGCCATGGGCCGTTAGTAGGATGACTATGATGGACTTGTCAAAATCGGTCAGTTCTTTTAGCAAATCCAGACCGCTCATGCCAGTCATTTTCAGATCGGTGAGAACAAGGTCAAAATGCCGGTCCGCCACAAATTTCATTGCAGCCTCGCCCGAGCTTGCGGTCGTAACGTCATACCCTTCGCCCGATAATATTGTTTCCAAGATCTCGCGCTGATTCTTTTCATCATCAACGACCAATATCGATTTTCGTGCCATAATTAAGAAAAAACTATCCCTCGGTTCTTATCCCACTCCGACATCAGTCGCCGCTTTTGGTAATTTTACCGTAAACTTCGTTCCCTCGCCTTCTACGGACTCGACTTCGATCGAACCTTCATGGATCTCGACGATCTTTTGCACGATCGCAAGGCCAAGGCCGGTGCCGGTTTCTTTTGTAGAAAAATAGGGCTCAAATATATTCGCGAGATTCTCACGCTTTATTCCCAAACCTGTGTCGGTGATCTCGAAACTGACACATCTGCCGGTTTCATCCGGCGTTATTTTTACGCTAAGATTACCCCCCGTAGGTTCCATAGCCTGTATGGCGTTGAGAAACAAATTAATGAATACCGATCTGAGGAATGCAGGATCACCCATTATTCCGGCCACACTCTCATGCTCTATGACCGCGATAGCTATGTTCTTTTCGGCTGCTTCAGCCTCGATCATTCTTAAGGAATCATCAATCACATCTCTCGCTTCGAGCGGCCTCAGATCAGGCGTAGTTGGCCTTGAATAATTCAAAAAATCGGTTATCTGACGGTTTATCCTCGCTACTTCGGCCTTTAACTGCGACGTCAGCTTATCGAATGTTGCTTTCTTTTCGGCTTCATGAGGAGCAAATTTTGAACGCAGATGGTCCAGGGTCAGATTGATGTAATTAAGTGGATTTCTTATCTCATGCGCGATCGCGGAGCCAAGCCTCCCGACCACAGCGGATTTTTCAGCCTGCTGGAGTTTGGCCTCGAGATCCCGCTTTTTCTCTAGTTCGGCGATCATCTCGTTAAAACGGGATGCAAGTCGGCCGACCTCGTCTTTTCGACCGCCATCCGAAACCCTTACAGACAGGTCGCCTTCAGCCACGGCTCGGGCGGCTGCGGCCAGATTTGCGATGGGGCGGGCAAACCACCATACAAGCAGGAACGTGACCAATGACGAAGCCAGCAAAAGCCCTAAAGTCACTATTAAAGGCCGAGCGGCCTTCCAAAAGACTTCAGTCCTGTCATTTTCGAAAAGGACCATAACGTACCATCGGCCAAAGCTGGTTTGTATCGGAACTGCATGGGCCTCGTCATCCCGGTGCTGGTTATCAATCGGATACTGGTTGGGAAATTGCTTGAGGTCCGCACCCAAAGTATCTCCTTCCATGAGAGGCGGCAGGTCCGTAAGTTCTGCAAGCTTCTTATATATCAAGTTCTCGTTCTCATCGGACGTTGGCAGGTAGTCGGGATTTAGGCTGTCCCACACCTGCCACTGATTATCGATGACGATAATGTCCGTTATACGCTTACGGGCCGTCTCATCCGGAAATGGCGGATCCTGCTGTGCGATCAAATCCTGGATGCGGTCTTGGCTGGTGACGCTACGCATGCCTAGTGCAATTGCGGCAAAGATCATTTGATCCTGTTCCTCGCGGAGTTCGTCGTTCTCATTCTGGGTCACTAGGTTCAGATAGTACTGCACGCCAAGCGTGGCGATGAGCATTACTGCAAGGATCAAAAGCAGCCGGCCGCGGAATGAATTAAGGAAGTTCATTGATACCTGGAATAACAATTATTGATATATCTTATAAAAAGTACTTGCCATGCCATTGGTTGAATGTTATATTCATCGGTAGTTTTTACGCAACGCCTGTAGCGGCGGTAATTCGATTGGCCAAAGAAATGGCCACCTCCAGCATTCCAAAAACAAGTCCGTTCCCGAGGTAAAGCATGAAGTTGATGTTCCCGAAAAACTCTTGTGTCGGCGCTGTGTCGATTTTACTTTTCCTTTTGCTCACCACCTCCTTCGGTGTCGCCCAGACCAAGAAAGCTTCGCCCGCAAAGAAGCCCGCGAATTCGACGCCAGCGAAGCAATCCAAAGATGCAAACAAAAAGAGTGCGTTAAAGGCCAATGCTGCGGTTTCAAAGAAAACCGTCGAGAAGAATGCGAACGCCAAAGCGAACACAAGGGTCGCGAACGCAAAGGTTGACCCAAAGTCTAAGAAAACCGTTGCAAAATCCACCGCCAAGCCAACTGTCAAGGACACTAAAAAGACATTAACTGCCAAAGAACGTGCAAGAGCTGAAGCTCAGGACAAAAAAAATCCGAAAAAGGCAGCTGAATCTAAAAAGCAAGCTGCCGAACGCAGGCGTTTGGAGAAGGAAAGACAAGCGGCCGCCCTGGCTGAACGACGCCGTCGGGAACAGGCTGCACGCGAGGCTTTAGCGCGAAGGTTAGCTTTTGAAAGGGGCCTCCGCACAGAGACGGTCTCGAATATCGCAAAAGATAATACCGAAGGCGAGGACCTCGCGATCCGAGCCGAAGCGATCAGAGCGCTTGGCTCACATGCTGGTTCTGTAGTCGTGATGGAGGCCAAGACCGGCAAGGTCCTGACGATCGTGAACCAGGATTGGGCAATTCGCGATAGCGTCAAACCGTGTTCGACAATTAAGCTTGTCACCGGTGTAGCAGGACTTAACGAGGGGGTCATTAATAAGGAGGGTGCCATTCGGGATATTCCCTCTCGGCGTGACCTCGACGATGCCCTGGCATACTCGGACAATCCTTACTTCCAAAGGGCCGGTTTGATCTTCGGCAACGGAAAAATGATCGAATATGCTCGTGAACTCGGTCTTGGACAGGCCACGGGCCTAAATGTCGAGGGCGAAACGGCCGGTAAGCTTGCTATCGGAAATAACAACGGACGAATTTATTCGCACGGAGACGATTTTGAGGTTTCCACGCTCCAGCTTGCGGTAATGGTTTCGGCGATCACGAATGGGGGTCGTCGCGTGATTCCACGTGTCCCCCGAAACGAGATCGAAAAGACGAAATTCCAGACGTTTTATCGTCATAAGATCGAACTGCCGCGTCAAAACCTTCGCCGCGTGATCCCCGGAATGATCGGTGCTGCTGAATACGGAACGGCTCGGCGTAATATGGATATGTCCCTTGGAGTCGCAGGCAAAACGGGCTCGTGCATAAGCAAGGGGACCTGGGTGGGGCTTTTTGCTTCAGTCGCCCCGATTGAAGACCCTAAGTATTCGGTTGTGGTTATAACTCGTGGGCAGAGCGAGCGTGGTCGTCACGCCGCAGCCGTAGCAAGCAAGATCTATAGTGCCCTCAGCAGGAATATCGTGCGCACCGACCGGAATTTGGCCCAGACAGAATTTAAACTTCAGCCTCGTCACGGGATCAAAACCGCGGTTGCAGCCGTATCGGATGAAGACGAAGATGATGTAGGGGAGGGTCTTTCAAACGCTCTGGTCGCAGGCGATATCGACGACAGGTTAAAAAATTCGGGCGATGTAGCGGCACCACCGGTTGTTAATCGAGCGCCGGTTGTTAAAGCGGACGCTAAGAAGTTGGTGACCAAAACCGGAAATTCCAAGCCGATCTTTCCTCCGGTTGTAATTACTTATGACAAGGAAGCGAAAGACGCTAACAAGCGAGGATCTAAACCCGAATAGTGTTTCCCGATCATAAATATTGTGGCCGGCTTCGCTGAAGAATAGCGAAGCCGTTTTTTTTGTTATTTGCCTGAAAAGCTTGACAGAGATGTATAACTTACGTGATTATTGAGCTTTTTAGATATTACTATTTCTAGGTAATTTCGTTGAATATATTGAGATGAGTCTCGGCAAAGTTTAGCAACTTTTTTCTGAGTGGCATCATCTGATTTCACGCGAACCACTATGCCTTGTTAAGGTGTCCAGGCGAGCAGAGAATACGGCGGTAGAGTTGATCTCGGAGGAAGGAATTAAATGAAAACGATTTTTAGATACACACACATTGCTTTGTTGCTGGCAGCCTTCATCGGCATTGCTGCCGTTACAGGTTACGCACAGAATCCATGCGAAGATGCCGCCGGAATGGCCGATCTCGATGGCAAATTTCGCAACAATTATAATAAAGGACTTGCAGAACGCAAGATCGCGGTCGAGGCGGGAAAAGATTACATCCAGAAGTACGGCGGATGCGGTGAGTTGACTGAAGATTTCGTTACCTATCTTAAGGCGTCGTTACCCAAGATGGAAGAGCGAATTAAGACCGATGAAGCACAGATCGCCAAAGAAAAGCTTTACGTTCGGTTTGATGGCGCGGTCAAAGCCAAGAATTGGGATGAGGTTTATGCGAGCGGCAAAGAGATCCTGGCTAAGGAGCCGGACCAGCTTGATGTGATGATAACTCTTGGTTCGATCGGCTATGATGAACTCTTTGAGGGTCGAACGAACTTCAAATATAACGACGACACGCTTAGGTATGCCAGACAGGCAATTGCGGCGGTAGAATCCGGTAAAACCTCGAAGACGTTTGGCCTGTTCGGATGGAGCTTTAAGGACAAGCAGACGGCGTTGGCTGAACTTAATCTGACGATCGGTTATTTGACACAGGTCGCCCTTAAGAACAAGAAGGATGCGGCACCATTTCTTTATAAGGTCACTCAGAGTACAACTCCGGCCGCAAAGAATCCGATCCCGTATGAGTTGATCGGAAGGTTTTATTTCGATGAACTGAATGGCCTGGTGGAAAAGATCAAAGCTGCCGAGGCGGCGCAAAGCCCCGAGACTGACACGCCCGAAGCGGCCCAAAAGAAGGTCGACGATATAAAGGCTCTTGTCGCCATGGCTAATGGAACGGCCGAGCGGGCAATGGACGCGTTCTCAAGAGCGTTTAACAATGCCGCACCGAAGGAGGTCGAATATAAAAAGCAGATGAAACAGAATGTCGAGGCTGCATATAAACTTCGATTTGGCAAAGTAGATGGAGTTGATACGTGGATCGCAGGCGTTTCTAACAAGCCGTTTCCAAATCCAACATCGCCTATTACCCCGGTGAGTGATCCGGAAACAACTACGACGTCTGGATCGATCCCGACTCCGGTTGTGACTCCTGCAGCGAAACCGGCCCCAGTTAAAGCGGCGGCTGCGACGACCAGCAAGCGGGCGACCGCAGTAAAGCCGGCTGCAAAAACCGTAGCGAAGAAGAGGGGAGCGTAAGCTCAATTAAATGTATCTAAAAGTCGGTCGGGCACGTGCCATGGTACGTGCCCGGCTTTCTTTTTTGCACACCACTGACTAAAATTACCCTTTATGTCAACGAACCCGGCAAAGCTCGAAAATCAGATCGGACATAAGTTCGCTGATCCCCGATTGCTTGAGCGTTCGCTGACGCACCGGTCGTGGGCTTACGAGAATTTTTCCGATGCCGACGAAAGAGAGATCCATGATGCTGAAAATGAATCGATGGAGTTTCTCGGAGATTCAGTGCTCGGCCTGGTGATCGCCGAGCAGCTTTTTTCGGCGCATCCCGAAATGAATGAGGGCGACCTGACGTTAATGAAGCATCGTCTGGTGAGCACCTCGACACTTGCAAAGGTTGCCGCCACTATTTCGCTGGGGGATTTTGTGCGGTTTGGACGCGGTGAAGAGAAAACCGGCGGCCGAAAGAAGCAGGCCTTGTTGGCCAATTCGCTCGAGGCATTGATCGCAGCAGTTTTCCTGGATGGCGGGTATTCGGCGGCACGGGTTTTCATCAACCGTATTTTTAGGGATGAGATCCGCAGTGCGACGCCCACAAATTCTATTGATTACAAAACTCTTCTACAGGAATTGCTCCAGTCGCAACAGAATTCGGCACCTGCTTATCGTGTGGTTAAGACGGACGGCCCACCTCACGACCGTACTTTCTCGGTTGAGGCAAGCTGGAAGAATGGCACATCGCGTGGCGTGGGGAATTCGATAAAGGCGGCCGAAATGCAGGCGGCCGCCGAGGCGTATCAGATACTCAGCGGCGATGTCGCACGTGGATCGAAACTCACTCAATAAATTTAGCGTATTATTGGTAGTGAATTATGAGTAAACCAGAAGCACCTGAAGTAAGAACCATCGAGAATCCTCACGGCCCCCCGAAATCTACGTTTCGAGAGTATTTCGAATCGTTTGCCGTGACCCTCGTTATGGCGATCTTTGGGATGACTTTCATTCTTCAGGCGGTTACTGTGCCAACCGGCTCGATGCAGAACACCATCCTTGTCGGTGATTATCTGCTTGTAAACAAATTTATTTTCACTCCCGGCGGGTACGAATTGCCGTTTCTTCCTCAGCGTGAGATTGAGCGTGGCGATATTATCGTTTTTAAGTATCCAGGCAACAGCGTTTGTCCTGACAATGATCGCAGTAGGAACCTTGTGCAGTACCAAATCAATTACGTGAAGCGGGTTATCGGCTTGCCAGGTGAAACTGTCGAGTTCCGCGATAATCAGGTTTTTGTTAATGGGAAGCTTCTACCAGAGCGCCGTCTGATCGGCGATGCAAACGACAACCAGTCGGCGTTAGAAGTTACGGAGTTTGAAGAACCGCGAACGGGCGAGAACCACAAAGTGTATTATTCCCGCGAATCGATGGATAGCTTGCGAAGTGCCGGAAGCATTGAACGAAAGCCTTCTGGAAATCCCTGCCGTGGATATCAGTTCGGCGTTGCAGGTAAGCCGATGGAGGTGCCGCCAAATAGCTTCTTTGTAATGGGTGACAGCCGTGACAACAGCGAAGACAGCCGCTATTGGGGATTTGTACCGCGAGACCTGATCATCGGAAGGGCAATGTTCGTCTATTGGTCTTGTGACAGGGGAGCATCGAACGGTAGCTTTTTCGGCTGTGTCACGCATCCCAGGTTCAACCGGATCGGGAAATTTGTAAAGTAGAACCCAGGTAGTAAGGTTTTTGTTTTTTGTAAGGCGGTCTTTGACCGCCATTTGTTTAAATGAATATTAGTTTTAGTACCGAGGTCAGCGAGGCCATAGCTGCAAATTTACCGATAGTCGCCCTCGAATCCACTGTGATCGCCCACGGGCTGCCGTATCCTCAAAACCTCGAAACGGCGATCCGCCTGGAAAATATTGTCCGACGATCGTGTGCCGTGCCCGCCACGATCGCTGTCTTTGACGGTGAGTTCACGGTTGGCCTGAACCGGACACAGTTGGAACGTCTGGCAACCGATGCATCGATCCGAAAGATTTCCCGGAGGGATCTACCTGTCGCGGTCGCCAAAAAGCTCAATTGCGCTACAACCGTGGCCACTACAGCATTTATTGCCCACCTGGCAGGCATAAAGGTATTCTCCACGGGCGGCATAGGGGGCGTTCATCGCGGCCTCGCAGCGGATATTTCAGCTGATTTGCCGGAGCTTGCCCGCACGCCGATAACCATCGTGTGTTCCGGGCCTAAGATAGTGCTTGACCTGGCCGCGACGCGCGAGTGGCTTGAAACATACGGGATCACCATTCTCGGCTGGCGATGCGATGAAATACCGGCATTTTATTCGCGCACGAGCGGAATGAATGTTGATGAAAGGGTCGACTCAGCCGATGAGGTTGCCGCGATCGTTCAGGCCCGGGATGAACTTCAGATGGCTGCCTCGATCCTTGTCACTGTTCCCGTACCGGAAGACGACGAAATACCACGTGATAGACTCGAAACGATGCTCGCGAAATCGCTGCGGCGTGCCGATGAGAATCGAATCATGGGCAAGGACATAACACCATTTCTGTTGTCAGAAATGGCGAGGTTAAGCGATGGCGGCACACTCGCCGCCAATATTTCTCTTCTAGAATCCAACGCCGGCGTTGCGGCTGAAATTGCGGTGGCTATCAATAACCTCCCGGCAGGAGTTTCTTGAAACGGGAACCACTGTTAATTTGCAACGGACAAGGGTTCTTTGAGTTTCGCGTGTAAGGAGTCCAATCGTTTTCTGGCTTCGGCGGCCTCGGGAGACGAAGAAAATTTCTCGATTATTTCCCGCCAACTCGCTCCATCGTAATGATACTGACGTGTCGCCGCATTGAATTGAAAATTAACTCCGAGCTTTCGGTAACGATCCAGGCTCACGAAATTGAGGTAATAGCTGTGCAGGGGAGCTCCGCTGGCCGCCATCTCTTTCCGGCTTAACCGTGAGAGGGCATCCCTTGAAAGTCGATGGGCAGCTTCTTCGAGGAGATCACCGAAAAGTAAAAGTATCGAGGGTCGCAGCTTTGAGTCAGGGAAGATATCGAAAAACTGGGTAGCGACCTCAATTTGTTCGAATCCGCTCGAAGCCTGCATCAGGGCAGCCAATCGCTGCTCGTCGTTCTGACGAAATCTTCCGAAGACGGCATCAGCCTGGATCCAGCCGGTGCTGGCCGGCGGGGCAGTAACGCGATAAAATTTCACGCCATCGGCTTCGGCAACCGCCTGGATCTGAATTTTCCGACCACGGCGCATTCGCTGGATCGAATCTGAAAATAGCGATGGCCGTTTGCGAAGCACCGAGAGAGATTCGTCTACTACGACGGCCCGTTGGCCAGCTTCCGGAAAACTTGTTGCGGCAGGGCGGCTCCTGGACGGAGACGATTTTCGAGCCTGCGCCGAGATCGGCTCGTTAAGTCCGATCATCAGCAGAAAAAGTGCTATGTAAAGAGGGAGTTTCATAACGTTTCCCGTCAGCCGGCAAATTATCCCGGCCTTCGCTTTGGATTTTTGATCTTTTCCTGAAATCCTGCGTGATGAAAATGACAGATGGCTACTGCCAGGGCATCAGCCGCATCATGAGGCGTCGGCACGGAAGTTAATTTAAGTAGGATCTTCACCATTTCCTGTACCTGGCGTTTTTCGGCGTTACCGTAACCGACAACAGTCTGCTTTACAAGTCGCGGAGCATACTCAGATATATCCATGCCCCTCTGCTCGGCCAAAAGGAGCATGATGCCGCGCACTTGCCCGAGCTTAAGGGCGACACCCACATTAACGGCGTAAAACGTATCCTCGACAGCTAGTACATCAGGCGAATGTTCCGCCATTATCTCTGCGACGCCGTTGTAGATATTCAGGAGACGCTTTGAAAACTGCTGTCGGGCATTAGATTTTAAAGTACCAAAGCCAACGAGCGCGTATTTTGATCCGCTTCCGTCGACGACGCCCCACCCGAGCGTTTCGCTGCCGGGATCAATTCCTAAAACGCGCATTGTGTTGCTGTTTCAATCTAATAGACCAAGACAAGATACTCCAGCCTTTTCCCAAAAATCAAGCGCGGAGTACGGAGGTAGCGTTGTGCAAAGTGTTTTCTGGGTGATCAGGGCGCTTAGTCGCCGTCCTGTTGTAGAATAACTGTAATAATCTGATTATCAAGATTTATGCTCACACACGTGAGCGCTCCAATGAATAGTTTGACGGATGAATCCGCTGTGAAAAATTCTGTTCGTACGCTTCTTACCGGAGCTATAGACTACGCCGGCCTGTTTCCGCCGGCCGGCCTCTCGATGTCCGAGGCTGTCATCAATTACGCAACGTATCGAAACAGCAATTATCGCCGGATGCTTGGACGCTTTATCGTAACGGCGGCAAGGCTGGACGAATTTTACGAATGCGCCCGCGAATTTGCCCCACGCGAGGCCGGCAACGCCTGGAAGGTCAGCGTCGTGGTGGGCGATAATGTCGTAGAAAATATTTACGCGATCAAAGTTTTCAATGCCGCAAATGGCCCCGGCATTGTCTGTGACACAGCTGAGATCAGGGCGGATTCGGCCGGCGATATAGAGAATGCCGCCGCTTCGCTGCCCGGTGATGTAACCGCTTATTTCGAGATACCGCTTGATACACGGATGCCGGATCTGATCGCGACCCTGGCATTATCGGGCCGGCGAGCCAAGATCCG
>JBGTCF010000376.1:0-9875 GCA_041748975.1 Pyrinomonadaceae bacterium | reverse complement strand
CTGTTCGGTGAAAATAGATCCCGGCAACATGCTGGTCCAGGTCATTAACCTGTGCACAACCTCTGGCTCTACGAGGAATATCAAGGTCAACAAACGCCTCGATCGGAACGTGATTGAGATCACTGGAACAATGCCCGTCGGCGATGCCGGATTCCGCGGGAATGTAACCTTTTCGAGGCCCGCCGACCTTTTCGTCTCACTTCTCAAGCAGCGGCTCGAAGCCAAAGGAGTCACCGTAGCGGGCGGCACACGTCTACAACCCGCCAAAGTGACCGCCGACCCAAATCAGGTCGAGATCGCAAAGCTCGAATCCCCGCCATTGTCAGAGATCGCTGCCAGGACCATGAAGCCCAGCCAAAACATGTACACCGAAACGCTGCTCTGGACGCTCGGCGAGCATTCCCGCGCCCGGACCAGTTTTCCGACTGTCGGCGGGGTGACCGCTGCGAAGGCCACCAGTTCGACCTTGGGCATCGGCGAGGTCAAAGGGTTCTTGAAAGAAATAGGCCTTCCCGAAGATGCGATCGTCCAGCACGACGGCAGCGGCCTTTCGCGACACAACCTGATCACGCCCGCAGCAGTCACGGCGCTCTACACCTACATGGCCCGGCAGAGCAAATATTCCCAGGCCTGGCGGGATTCACTGACCATCGGCGGCGTCGACGGCACGCTCACCGATCGCTTCAAAGGCACGGCAGCCGCCGGGAATATCCGCGGCAAAACGGGCACGATAGGACAGGTCTCAGCCCTTTCAGGCTACATTTCGACCGCAGCAGGCGAACAGCTCGTATTCTCGATCCTCGTAAACGGTGTACCCGAAACCCGAAACCGTACATCCCTGATCGATGACATCGTCATCAGCCTCGCTAACTTTAACGGCAAGATTGATCAATGATCCGAGATAAAAAACTCCCCTCCTTACAAAGGAGGGGTGGATGCCACTTCGGCAGACGGGGTGGCCCTTTTTCACCAACGAAAGAGCCCCGAATTGGCCCCCGGGCTCTTTTACTATTTCCTCTATTTACTGACTTGATCGAAGCAAAAAGGCAGGCAAACTTGAAAACGGGCCCCCGAACGGGAACCTTTGCAAACCGCGACGCACCCTACACCAAAAACCATGTGCTTCGAATGCCCAAAGATTCAACTCTCAAATGGAGCTTGGAGGATCGGGCGGCTCACCTGGGCCGTCTAGGGTTACATTTATGTCACCGGTTTTTTCAAGGAATTTTAATGAGGCCTTGAAATATGATCGGACGTTGGTCGAGAGATGTTTATTCCATTCTGGTTTTTTCTCGTTTCGCAAATACGCAAAAAGAGCAAGAGAGTAGCCCAGCAATTCTTCCGTTAGATATCCGCGACGGTTCATTTGCCAGCCCTGCGCGAAAGTATTCGTCCACTGCTCGAAGGAAAAAACGGAATTGGCCGTGAAAACGCCGAGTCCGTAAAAGACGGTGAGCAGGTCGGTCATCGGTTCGTGATCGGGATATTCGGGATCGAGCCGCTCTTCGCCAAGCAGGATAACGTGGCCGAGTTCGTGGGCGATGGTCGCGACCAGTATCTGCGGGTCGGCTGATTGGGCGATATCGAGGCTGATGTGATATTTCCCGTTTTCCTTATGATAAACGCCCAGGGCATGGCTGCCCGTCGATTCGGGGGCCGCAAAAGGGTGAACTCGGGCCAAATCGTCATTTTCAAAGAACTTGACCTCGACGAGCCCCGGATCGACGTCCATGTAAACGCAAACGCGGTCGACCATCTTTCGAATGTCCGCTCGGGTACCTGAGTAGGGATCGGGAAAGTACTCCTCTATCGGTAAAATGACCTCCGAGTCAGCCAATACCTCGGGGCCCAATTCATCGATCAGCCATTGAAATGCCTCTTCGACCCACAGTTTGTCTTCCAATTCGATCGGGCATTTAGGTGTGAACCAATTCATACGATGTAGTTACTCAGATCGCTCCAACCTGTCAAGCAGCTTATCGTGGATACCGCCGAAGCCGCCGTTGGACATGATGGCGACGACGTCGCCTTCGACGAGTTCCGGAATGAGGTGCTCGATGATGGTATCGGCGTCGGGAAAGCTCATCACAGGTTTGCCCTGCATGGCAATTTCGGCGACGAGTTCATTGACATCGAGGACCTTGCCGAGTTCGCTGGCTTTTGAGGTGTTATAGACGCCGGCGATGATCACGTAGTCTGCGTAGACAAATGCCTTGGCGTAAGGCTCCTGGAAAACAGCAAGGCGTGATGACCAGGTGCGGGGCTCGAAAACGGCGATCAGGCGTCGGCCGGCGTACTTCATCCTGAGGGCCTTGAGCGTTTCTTCAACCGCTGTCGGGTGATGTGCAAAATCATCAATAACGGTCACGCCGCCGACGGTGCCGCGGACCTCGACGCGCCGTTTTACCGACTTGAATGTGTCCAACGCCTGCTGGATCTTTTCTTTCGAAATGCCCCATGCATCGGCCGCAATAATTACGGCGAGGCAGTTTCGCACATTGAATTCACCGATCAGGTTGGTCGAGAATTCATCCCAAAGCTCGCCTTCCCTATAGACGGCGAACCGTGTCAGATCACCCGTAAAATCAATATCGCGGGCCTGCCATTTCGCATCGTCCGCGAGCCCGAAAGTCTCGACCGCGGTAAAAAGCTTGCCTTCCATCTCGGCGAGCACTTCGCGAACGACCGGCGAATCGACGCCGCAGATCAGGCGGCCATTGCCGGGGACCAGATTCATCAGACGTGAGAATTCCCACTTGATGTCCTCGAGATCGTCGTAAATATCGGCGTGGTCAAACTCGATATTGCCCACGATCGCAATCTCGGGCAGGTAATGCATGAACTTCGGCTTTTTATCGAAATAGGCCGTGTCGTATTCGTCGCCCTCGATTACAAAATGATCGCCGTCTGTTACCCGAAAGCTCTGGCCAAAGTTCTGCACGATCCCGCCGACGAGAAAAGAAGGATCAAGCCCGCCAACCTCGCACACCCAGGCGGCGATGCTGGTCGTGGTCGTTTTACCGTGAGTCCCGGCAACCACCAGCGAACGGCGGCCGCGGATGAACTCTTCCTTTACGATCTCGGCCTGCGAACGGTAGAGGAATTTACGGTTGAGGACCTCTTCGAGCTCGGGGTTACCGCGCGAGATGGCGTTGCCGACAACGGTGACGTCGGCACCGACATCGGCGTTCTCGGCTTTATATCCGGTAAGGATCTTGATACCGAGTTCCTCAAGCTGGGTCGACATCGGCGGATAAACGTTTTGGTCAGAGCCGGTAACCTTGTGGCCCCGTGCCTGGAGCATTCCGGCCAGGCTCGCCATCGCCGTGCCGCAAATTCCGATCAGGTGATAATGCATGTTAGAGTGTTCTGCGGCCATGGCAAATGCCACCCTATACCGCATGGAAACATCTTAGTGTAACGGAAACATTTGTTGAAGCGAATGCACCCACAAATCATGAGATACTTACTTTCCTTCGCTGCGGCGATCGCTCTTTTGCTCAGCGCATTGCCTGCTACGGCGTTCGAGACGGATCAGTTCAATCTGCCGCCCGAACCGCTGACCGATATCGGCCTAGAAGTGACGGAGTATGTGGCCACGCAGTTGCGGCTTGCTTCCGCGAATGTCAATGCCCGCATCACTGCGTCTGAGGCTTGTCTTGCTTCGAAAGCAAACGGGTGCGATCCGGCCGAGAAGGAGCGAAAAGAGCTTGAATATCTGCGTTCAGATGCTGCCATCGCAAAGGCCGTCTACGAGCTGCTCAGCGGCAGCCATCTGATGACGACGAAATTCGGAAAGTGGATTTACGCTCATAAGTTCGGGGCACAGCCCGCGAGCTATAAATCACCGTATCTTGAGAGTATCTACCTTTTCAAGCCGTCAAATTACGTAACGCTTAGCCCGACTATCAGGATGTACGGCCACGAATTTGGCATCGACAAACTAGAGCACCTTTTTCAACAAGGCCACCAGTACCTCGAACGTGTTAACAAGGCGGTAAAAGAAGGCAAAGCACGCGATGCGGCAGTTAAGAAAGCCATCGACTGGGGACAGCGGACCGAGCGTACCTATTACGGCATTCTCACATCGGGTGTTTATTCAAATGCCGACCTTTTCGCAAATTATGTCGGCCTGAAATTTTATCAGGGCCTCGCCCGTCCAATAGATATCGGCGGCCATATGCGACCGGCGATGTTTAGGCTTAAGGATGGCCGCTGGCATCTCGCCGAAGATGACGTCCTGCATGCTCAATTGCTCAGGCCATTTATCAGCGGCCATATGAATGAGGCCTTCAATCCGTCGGCGTTTCGGATAACGCTTGTGAGCGCGGTGAAAAGATCGGTCAAAAAGAATAGCTGCCGGAAATGGGCGAACGCCTTTCCGCGTCTTACCGCGAAAGAATTGAGCGATCGAGCTCAATCGCTGGAGCTATGGAATGGCGAGAATTACGGACATACGAAACGGCGTGGGTTCGTGTGGATCGGTGAGATCTGCTTTTCGTCCGGAAGATGAGCCATGCCTTTTCTACTTCTGGGCTATTCCCTGCCGACTTTACCGCCCAGTGTAAAGTTTTGAAACGATTGATAAGTAAGCACTTATCTGACCGTCGCAAGTAGATAGCCAGACGAAAGGTCCTGCGTTTGCATTCAATTAGAGCCGAAGGTGGGAAAAGGAAGACGGCAAATTTACACGATTTGGTACGATGTCGGCTACAGGGTTCCCGTCGTGGTCGCTTAACGGAGGACGTGTTGTAATTTCGCCATTGCACCTTCAAGGACTTTATCCTCGCGAGCAATGCAAATACGAACGTGGGAATCCCAAAGATCGCTATCCGCGAAGGCACTGCCTGGCGTCATACCGACGCCGGCATCGCGCATGAGCATCTCGTTGAATGCGATAGCATCGTCGAACTGTCTGGGTATTCGGGCCCAGAGATAGAAGGCCGACCCCGAGTTGTAGATCTCAAACCCGAGATCAGATAAGACTTCGCTCGTGTACGACCTTTTCTTCTCGAATTTTTCGCGAAGCCGCGGATAGTAGCCTTCGTCCGCCATAAGAACACGCGACAAAGCCGCTTGCAGGGGCGTCGCCGGGCAGACGTAAATGACATTCGCTGCGTTATTAATGGGAGCCAGCAGTCCGCCCTTACCGTAAGCGTAGCCGAGGCGCCAACCTGAGATGTTCCAGGATTTTGAAAAGGAATTGACCGTGATCGTCCGCTCCCACATTCCTGGCAGGCTGGCGATCGGAATATGCGGATTCTCGCCGCTGACGTAATGTTCGTAGACTTCGTCGGAGATGACCAGCAGGTCAAGTTCCTCGGCCACCTCAGCCACGGCCTCGAGTTCGATCTGCGACATTACCTTGCCGCTCGGGTTTGCTGGTGTACAGACGATAATTGCCTTGAGCGGAAATTCGCTGCGGCCTTTAAGCTCGCGACAGCGGGCCATCAGATCGCCCTTTTCGAAGGTAAGCTGTTCATCCAGTTCGAAGGTCTCGGTTTTAGCGGAAAACTCTTCCAGGATCCGACGATGATAGGGATAATACGGCTCGAAAACGAGGGCAGATCTATTCCTCAAATAACCCTGAGCAATGCCGATAAGGGCGCCCGTTCCGCCGTTTGTGATCATCACCTCGAACGGACGGGCATCAACGTCAACCGCTATGCCGTTGTATTGAGCGATTTTTGCAGCCACGGCCTTTCGCAGGCCTGCATCGCCCTCGCTGCCGCCATAGTGGTTTTGGCTGGCGGCGATGATCTCGGCAGCCTCTCTGGCTAATTGCGGATCGATCGGCAGCTCGGACTGGCCCTGAACGAGATTGCCACTCGGCGGCACAAGCCGTGTGATGGCGCGGATATCCGGTTTGACTTTCTTCATCGTGGGTTCTGACATATGCTCTAAAATATCAGCTTTTGGATGATTCCTTAAGCCGAGATCACGGGGCCGACAAAATTGTAGGAGAGGCGTTCGACCTACAGACATGTCGAGAAGGGCTTTTATTTTCGGCTGACAAACTGATTTCCGTCGAGCCAAAATCGCCATGGTTTGTATGCGTCTTCGCCGGCGTAGTCGATGCCGATACGTCGGCCGAAGTCAATCTCTTTATGGTCAACGGCACGATATTTCTCGATCCAGATCCGGCCGCCTAACAGGTCGTCGCCGTTCAAAGAGCGATCGACGGCCATCGATATGCAGAGTTTTCCTGGGCCTGAGGTCAGGTTTTTGTCTTTCATTGGACCGCGTCGCTCGCGCATAATCTCGATTCCCTCTACAGGTTCGAGAGCACGGATAAGTACAACGTGAGGATGATTGATCGGGCCGGTCACAACATTTAGCTGATGGTACATTCCATAAACCAAAAATACGTAGGTATGTCCGCCCAAGGCGTATGTCGCTTCGGTTCGCCTCGTCCGCCGTCCGCCATAGCTGTGCGCGGCACGGTCGGTGATCCCGAGATAGGCCTCAGTCTCGACGATCATTCCCGATACGCGTTTGCCGTGCTCATCAGGCATGACGAGCAATTTGCCGAGCAGGTCCCGGGCGATATTGACCGTATCGTCGCTGACATAAAAATCTCTCTCGAGCTTCATACCGAGATATTAACAAATCACCGAAAACAACCCATCGATACCGCCCGTGCGTCAGACCAAGTGAATATTTGATAAAATCAGATGATCTTCTAAAACCGAAATTCAGAACAACTTAATGAGAATTATTACGACCACCTTTTTGCTCCTTCTGACAGTTTCGGCGTGGGGTCAGAAACCGGATGAGGCGTTAGCGACGCTAACGGGCCGCACCATCACGTCGCGCGACCTGTCGCCTACGGCTCAGCAGGCAGTCGAGAAGCTTCCGGCTGTTCTTTCGGACGTCCGTAAGCAGGTCTATTCGCAGCGGCTCGGAACGTTACTTCTCGATGCAGAGGCCCGCGCCCGCAAGACAACTGTTGCGGCTTTGCTTAAGCTGCAGATCGCCAGGATAAAGGACCCGACGCCCGCCGAAATACAGGCCGTATACGACGCTAATCAGGAACAGATCGGAGGGCGGCCGCTGGCTGATGTGAGCAAGCAGATCGTGTCCTTCATCAGACGCGGCCCCGAAGAAAAAGCCATCAGCGATTACGTTGATTCCCTGGCCATCAAACATAAAGTCGTATACGGAAAAGACGTAAACGCCCCTGACCTTAAGTCGGCGGATGTGCTTTTCACCGTCGCGGGCCGCAGCTTGACGGCGAAAGATCTGGAAGATGAGAGTCGTCTGACCATTTACAATATCCGAGCGGATTTTTATGACGAACTAACGAAAGAGATTGAGGCCGCATTGTTTGACGCTCTTGTTGAGGAAGAGGCCGAAGCTCTAAAGGTCGAGCCTGGTGAACTCATCGCCCGAGAGATCACGTCAAAGCTGAAGGAATACTCTGACGCGGAACGAATTGGACTGCAAGAGGCGTTTCGCGCACGGTTATACTCTAAATTCAATGCCAAAATACTTCTGCCCGAACCCGAACCTCCAGTTCAGGTTATCTCCGTCGACAACGCCCCGATCCAGGGGCCGGTAACCGCACCGGTAACAGTCGTCATGTTCAGCGATTTTCAGTGTTCTGCCTGTGCGACGATCCATCCGATCTTGAAACACATTTTGGCCGGCTACGGAGACAAAGTGAGATTTGCAGTTCGGGATTTCCCTCTCGAGGGTATCCACAATAATGCGTTCGCGGCAGCCAGGGCGGCGAACGCGGCCCACTCGCAGGGTAAATACTTTCAATATACCGAGCTTCTTTACGCCCGACAGGATGCCCTTGATACTGCTTCGCTCAGGAAATACGCTGCGGAACTGGGTTTGAATGTAAAACAATTTGATATAGACTTTAACTCCGCAAAGACTGCTTCGAAGGTCCGCAAAGACATGGCCGACGGCGAAACGCATGGTGTAAACTCAACACCCACGATCTTTGTTAACGGCGTCGCGGTGCGAAGTTTCTCGGCGGCGGGGTTTAGAAAGGCAATCGACCGGGCTCTGAATAAATGATCTCCTTCTACGGCTTTTTTTGGATTATTATGCGAATTCTGATAATGGTATTGGCGGTTTCGACCGCTCTTGGATGCTCGGCCGGAACGAATTCGACCGCGAATAACGGATCAGTGAGCAACGCAAACGCCTCAAAACCTGCCTCCCTGCCCGTTTACGGTTATGAGATTGTGAACACATATCCCCATGATCCAAAGGCCTTTACGCAGGGCCTGCTTTATCACGATGGATTTCTATACGAAAGCACCGGATCGTTTGGAATGTCTACGCTCCGCAAGGTAGAGATAGCGACGGGGAAGGTCCTGCAGAAATTCGACCTTCCCAGAGACGATTTTGGCGAAGGCATCGCCCTTCTAAACGGAGAGATCTATCAACTGACGTGGAAAAATGGGCTTGGTCGGGTTTTCGATATCAATGATTTCAAACTTATTCGAGAATTTCGATATCAGGGGGAAGGTTGGGGCCTTACAACCGATGGCACCCATATGTTCATGACCGACGGAACGCATGTAATGCGCGTAATGGACCCGGCGGGATTCAAATCGGTCCGGATGATCGCTGTCATGCGCGAGGACGGTAAACCGCTGATGCAGCTAAATGAACTTGAATATGTAAAAGGCGAGATCTGGGCGAATATCTGGCATTCGGAACAGCCTCACATACTGGGCAAGCCCAACCATATAGCCCGCATCGACCCGGCCAACGGAAAGTTGCTCGGCTGGATCAACCTCGACGGCATTTCGCCGGACGATGTAAAGCGAAGCGACGAAAACACGCTTAACGGCATCGCCTATGACCCCGAGGGTGACCGGATATTTGTAACCGGAAAAAACTGGAGAAAGCTGTTTGAGATAAAGCTGACTCCGCCCAAATGAACGATCAGGACCGTAAATACATGATGCGGGCCATTGAGCTTGCCCGGGAAGGTATGGTGGCGAACGCCGGCGGCCCCTTTGGTGCGGTGGTTGTCCTCGATGGAGAGATCATCGGCGAGGGCAACAATAGTGTTACATCCTCAAACGACCCGACCGCCCATGCTGAGATCAATGCCATCCGGCAAGCGTGTGAAAAACTGCAAAATTTTCAGCTCGACGGCTGCACCATATATACTTCGTGCGAGCCCTGCCCAATGTGTTTAGGGGCGATCTACTGGGCGAGACCTGACAAGGTATTTTTTGCATGCACACGCGAGGACGCTGCGGCCATAGGATTTGACGACGATTTTATTTATTCCGAGCTTGAAAAAGCCAATCAGGACCGTGAAAGAGTAATGATCGGCTTGATGCGCGACGAGGCCCTCGATATCTTCCGGGCGTGGGCCGAGAAGCCTGACAAGATCGAGTATTAATTTCAGTTACCCCGCAAGGGGTTTCTCAATGAACTTCATCCTCAACGACCAAACGATCTCGACCGACGAGCATCCCGGCACGACGGTCCTCGATTTCGTTCGTTATCGCAAGAACTTAAAGGGTACAAAGATAGGCTGCCGCGAGGGTGATTGCGGCGCGTGTACGGTTCTTGTCGGCGAAATAGTGGGCGAAAAAATGAAGTACCGCACGATGACATCGTGCCTGATGCCGCTCGCAAATGCGGCGGGCAAGCACATAGTTACGGTTGAGGGGATTAATCCCGCTGATCGCGCGTTGACTCCGGTCCAACAAGCGATGGTGGACGAGAGCGGAACGCAGTGCGGTTTCTGCACCGTCGGTTTCGTGATGTCGCTCACCGGGTTTTGCATCGACGACACACCCAAGACGAAAGAAATGGCCGTGTCCGCGATAGACGGCAATATTTGCCGCTGCACTGGTTACAAATCAATCGAGCGGGCAGCGGCGAAGATCAGT
>JBGTCF010000375.1:0-4200 GCA_041748975.1 Pyrinomonadaceae bacterium | reverse complement strand
GCCGCAAGGCCCTGGGCGGCGTGAAACCGAACCTTGGCTTCGCTTTTTGGAACGAGAAACAGAATAAGCAGTCCGGCCACCATACCCAGATACATCGGAATATATGGCACGGCAGTAAGTATATTCTCAGGTAAACCGATCTTTTCCACCTTTCGGGAGGATGAACGGTTCATGTCAGCGGATCCCGAATGATAATTGACGGGAGCATACTGACCGTTGAACTCAGCCGAATAGGGTGACGCCCCGGTGAAGAGGCGTGTCGGATCTTCGGCCTGAGCCGTTTCCGCAAACTGACGCGTTTCGGCCCCTTTGTACGGAAGGACCCGCGTAACCGGTGAATCCACGTCGGCCGTCGCAGCCTTAGCCCTCTCGGGAAAGTCCGGATCAAGCGGATTTGTATCGTACTTAGGCATTCTTAAAGATTCTACGATATTCCGGTGGCGATTGTTCGGAAAAAGCTTTTGAGACAAATGCGCGAATATAATTAACGATCCTTGGCGATTCGTGTACTTGCGGCTATTCCATCGCTCCGACACTTATTCCCAATTCATTCAACTGATCTTCATCCACCTCACCCGGGGCATCCATCATCAGGTCCTGTGCCGAAGCTGTTTTGGGAAAAGCCATCACGTCGCGAATATTTTCGGTGCCGCAGAGGATCATGCATGTCCGCTCGATCCCGGCCGCGAAACCGCCATGCGGCGGCGTCCCGTATTCAAGCGCATCGAGAAAGAAACCAAAACGCTCACGTGCGACCTCGCGTGTCATTCCCAGAGCTTTAAAGTTCAGGTCCTGGATCTCCTTTTGATGGATACGGATCGACCCGCCCGCACACTCATATCCATTGATAACCGCGTCATAGGCCTTTGCCCTGACCTGTCCGAGTAAATGGTGGTCCGAGTCGTTCTCGATCGCTTGTCTGAACAACTCGAGGTCTTCATCCATCGGCGAAGTGAAAGGATGATGTGCCGCGTCGTAACGGCCTGAATCTTCGTCGTGTTCGAACATCGGGAACTCCGTGACGATAAGACATTCGTAACGGCTGCGGTCAATCAGGTTCTCGCGGCGAGCGACCTCGTTTCTGAGAGCGCCGAGAGATGCCGCGACGACCGATCTGCGGCCGCCGACGATGAGAAGGGCGTCGCCTTTCTCAGCACCTGCGGTTTTGGCAAGCTCGGCGATCTTTTCTTCTCCCAGAACCTTGAGCAATGAGGACGTAAGAACCCAGTCGCTATCGCTCCCGGTTCCGACCTCAGGTTCGCCGATCTTGATCCATGCCAGGGCTCCCGCGCCATAGCGTTTTACAAATTCCTGAAGTTCATCAAGCTGTTTTCGCGAATAGTCGGCCTTGCCTTTAACGACTATCGCCTTGATCCGTCCATCGGACGCGAGCACATAGGCGAAAGGGGCAAATTCCGTGTCCTTCAGTTCGTCTGACAAATCCTGCAGCTCCATTCCAAATCGCAGGTCGGGCTTGTCGCTGCCGTAGCGGCGCAGTGCTTCGGCATGGGTCATCCGCGGCCATTCTGCGGGCAGTTCAACATCAATGAGCCGCGAAACGTGATGGAACATCCCTTCCATCTCGCGGTAGACCTGTTCGCGATTGACGAAGGACATTTCCATATCAAGCTGAGTGAATTCAGGCTGACGATCTGCCCTGAGGTCCTCATCGCGAAAGCACCGTGCGATCTGATAATACTTGTCGAAGCCGGAGATCATTGTCAGCTGCTTCAGGATCTGCGGAGACTGCGGCAGAGCGAAAAACTTTCCCTGATGGATACGCGATGGCACAACGAAATCGCGCGCGCCTTCAGGCGTCGATCTTAGTAGTATCGGCGTTTCGATCTCAATAAAACCGCGGTTATCGAAGTACTCCCGGATCTTTGAGACGGCCTTAGCACGCATGCGGATATTCTGCTGGAGCTGTGGACGGCGGAGGTCGAGGTAACGATATCTCAGCCGCGTCGATTCGTCGGCAAGATTCTCAGAGCCCGCAACCTCGAGCTGAAACGGCGGAACTTTTGCATCATTTAAGATCAGGATCTCATCGGCATGGATCTCGATATCGCCAGTCGCCAATTTGGGATTGTGAGTCCCTTCGCGTTCGACGACCGTTCCCTTGACGGCAATAACAAACTCTCCGCGGAGGTTCTTGGCTTTGGCATGAGCTTCGCCTTTATTTTCTTCGTTAAGAACGATCTGCGTCACCCCTTCGCGGTCGCGGAGGTCGACGAACGTCAAAATGCCAAAATCGCGCTTCTTCGCGACCCAGCCCATAAGAACAACCGGCTTTCCGGCGTCCGCCAATCGAAGCTCCCCACAGGTGTGGGTTCGTTCTAAATTTCCTAAAGTGTCCAGCATAAGATTTTTTGCCCGCGAAATACGCCAAAAATGCGAAAAAAGAATTAGTCATCGAAATTTCTGTGTTTACGAGTGTTGGCTATTCTTTCATATTCTATTCTTGGATAGTGCCCAAAGTTTACAAGCAGGGCCAATTTGAATTTTGTTGCGCTGAGGTAGTTGAGGGTCTGGGCTCTATGGACGTCGATGAAATTATCAAGAGCCTTTATCTCGAGAATTATGGCTCCAAAACAAATAAAGTCGGGTTTGAAAAACTGCGAAAGCATCCTTCCTTTATATTCAAGTTCGAGCAATGGTTGAGAAATAAAAGGGATCTGCTGCAAGGCGAACTCGATTTCCAAACACTCCTGATAGACGGGTTCCGTAAAACCGCATCCTTTATCTTTGTACACTTCAAAACAAGCTCCGATGATCTTATAGCTTTCGTCCTTGCAAATTAGCTCTGGCATCGATTCTTCAATTTCGCATGTTTTGCGTGTTTCGCGGGCAAATAAAAAACGCCTTCCGTGTTGAGACAGTCGGAAGGCGGAACGTCAAATCTACGCTCTCGCCTTACGGATTATTGTCGTCGACCAGAATGGCGTTCATGTTAAAAGTAAAACCGAGCAAAATAATACAAGATAGGCGCACCGAATAGCAAACTATCGAGCCGGTCTAGAAAGCCGCCGTGGCCGGGAAGGGTGGCGGCGGTGTCCTTTGTTTTCGAACCGCGTTTCATTGCACTTTCGGCAAGGTCGCCGAGCACGCCCGCCGCCGCCAGAACACACGCGAGTGGTATCGACCATTGATATGGAAGCTCGGGAAAGAACCAAAAGGTGGAGAGTGCTCCGAATCCAGCGGCGACAACGATGCCCCCGATTAATCCTTCGACGGTCTTACCGGGCGATATCGACGGTGCGAGCTTGTGATTGCCGAGAGCACGTCCGGCAAAGTACGCGCCGGCATCTGAACCAAACATCACAAGAAAGAAATAGCCAAGGAGGTCCGTCGATAGGCCTGGGAAAGCTTCGAAACCAACCCGAATGGAAACCAGGAACCCGCCCAGAAAGGCGACGTAAAGTATCCCCAAAAGTGTTACGCCAGTCCCGGTGAGCATCTTCGCAAAGTCTTTGGTGAACCGAAACGTCTGCGTAACCAGCACAACAAGTATTATCAGTACCAGGGTGGCTATCAGCAGATCGGGCGAACGGGCCGGGGCGTCGAACAGGAATCCCACAAATAACGCGGCTGCCCCTACATATCCGACCGCGGCATCCGCCTTAAGCTCAAGCTTTTTTGAGAGCGAGTAGAATTCGAAGAGTCCGGCAGCCAGTGCACATGCGGCGATCGCGACAAAAAGCCAAACGGCCGGAGCATAGTAATCCGGCAGTATGATCGATGCGATCAAGATAGGAAGTGCAATTGCTGCAGTGAGCAGACGTGCTTTCATAGGTTCCGGCCTGCGTTATTTTTTCGCTTCGACGCCCCCAAATCTACGGTCGCGATTCTGATATTCGATCACCGCCTCGAAGATATGCGGCCGGCGAAAATCGGGAAACAACGTCGGCGTAACGACTATCTCGGCATAAGCGATCTGCCACAGGAGAAAGTTCGATATCCGCATCTCACCGCTGGTGCGGATAAGCAGATCGACGTCCGGCAATCCGTACGTATACAGGTTCCTCTCTATGTCGGCTTCGGAAAGGTCGGTTAGCGGGGTCCCTCGTTCGGCCAGTTGTGCGGCTGCGATACGGCAAGCATCGACGATCTCGGCACGGCCCCCGTAATTGAGAGCGACGTTCATTATCATGCCCGTGTTGCTTTTGGTTTTCTCGACGGCAGCCGCGAGTTCCGACTGAA
>JBGTCF010000374.1:0-2141 GCA_041748975.1 Pyrinomonadaceae bacterium | reverse complement strand
GAAGCGGCGACACCGATTATCGTCGGATGTCGATAATTTATCCTATGCGTAGGAATAATGTTCGGCTCGGTCGTCATAATATGTACTTACTACAACTCGATGGACCGTTTTATCCAGTGTACTTAAGATACCCTCTCGTTCCAAATGGCTCCGTTCGGGGCTCAATCCCCGCAATTTCGAGGATGCGGGAAAGTATCGTCATCCTCTCCGCCGGGACGCGGCTCGAGACAGGTGAAATCTTTCTCAATAAGTATCTTTAGAACCCCGTCGCTGCGGATCTTTTGTTCAACTTCGATTCCAACCTGTTCGCTCCCAGCCCAGTTTCTACCAAAATCTAATGGGGCGGTGATCGTAATAATGTCACCCGCGAAACTTGCTGAAAACTCGGCGGCATCGGCATCGGCACTCAATCGGTAGCTGAGCCGGGACCCCAAATTAAACTGAACTGAATCCTCCATGATTCCTCTTTCGGCGAATTCCGCGACCTCGCCCCGAGTCAGTCTCAGGCGAATCGAATCCTTTCGCAGCCGCAGTTTCATGTTTTTATTCTATTCCGAAAGATTTTTGTGAATATGATTCAGATCATATTTATTCAAAAAAATACGCGATATTCTGTATTCAACGGAGATTCACTACGAAATATATGTTACAGACAATGAATAAGACAATCCGGGACATCGCATTAGAGGCACCGGCAACGACCCGCGTATTTGAGGAATTCAAAATCGATTATTGCTGCGGCGGACGCCGCTCGATCCAGGATGTATGCGCTTCGGCGGGTATCGATCCGCAGATGCTGATGGACCGCATTGATACAGCGATCCTCGATAGCAGCGGGCAGGCTGAGCTCGCTCATCCCGAAGATCGAACACCCTCGGACCTTGTCGACTATATTCTTTCAACGCATCACGTTTTCACGGCACAAGAACTCGAACGCCTCACACCTTTGATGGCTAAGGTGGCAACACGGCACGGCGAATTGCATCCCGAGCTACTCGATCTCAAAGCGTTGTTCACCGAGCTGACCGAGAGCCTCGTTCCGCATATGCGCAAAGAGGAGGTCGTACTTTTTCCCTATATTTTGCAGTTGGAAGACGCTGTGAAAGCTGGCTTGTCGGCACCGCCGTCACACTTCGGCACGGTCCAGAACCCCGTCCGGATGATGATGTCCGAGCACGAGACCGACGGCGAGCGTTTGCGAAAAATGCGTGAACTAACAAAAGATTTCTCCCTGCCCGAAGGCGCTTGTCCGAGCTACACCGCCCTCTTTGCCGGACTCGAAGACCTCGAGCGGGACCTTCACCGCCATATTCATCTGGAGAACAACGTTCTCTTCCCCGCCGCGGTGAAGCTCGAGGCCGTCTGAACCTTCAAGCTAATGCTCCCCACGTTAAATGGCGTGAAACGACAAGTTTCACGCCATTGTCATTCGGCATGCCGCTAAGATCATACATATGCCTCCTTCGGCCAAAGCGACGGAGAAATAGAAAAGAGGTCGCCTTATCAGACAACCTCTTAGGAAATTAGATCCGTTGAAGAACTAGATCGTGTCGCTGGTCTTTACAGCCGGGCGAGACTGGCGTCGCTGCTCGCGGTTCTGACGAAACTCTTCGCGCTTTTGCTTCATTTCGCTTTTACGCTGTTCGATCTGGGCTCTCTGCTCAGGTGTTAGGACAGACTGTACCTGGGCTTGAATGTTTTGTGCCCGGGCCTTTCCTGCCTCGCGAATAGCTGTCAGACGTGCTTCCTGTTCGGGTGTGATCGTGCCTGCGCGCTTTGCTTTACCGAGAGTCATCATTTCTTCACGGTTAACGCCGGTTGGTTTGTTGGCTTCACGGATCGCTTTGATCTGCTCTTTCTGAGCGGCGGTCAATTCGAGGCCGCGGAGTCCGCCCATCATGTGGCCACGTTTGCCGCCCATTTTGCCGTGCATTCCTAAATGGCCTTTCCCGCCCATTTTCTTGCCCTCACCCTTCATGCGCTTTTCTGCTTTCTTTTCGGGTGCCGGTGCAGGGCTCTCTTGAGCGATCGTGAATGTAGCAAAAGCCGCTGTCGCCGCCGCTGCTGTAAAAATAGTAAAGAACCTGGATTTTAATGACATTTTTGTACCTCTTGTTTTTATTTAAGCTTTCGCTTTACGC
>JBGTCF010000373.1:0-10534 GCA_041748975.1 Pyrinomonadaceae bacterium | reverse complement strand
GATCTCATAACCAATGCAGACCTTAACTTCCTCAAGGGCGTCAAGAACATCTAGTTTGGTAAGGGCGACGGAGTCAAAACCATTCAGCTCAGCCGCGTAGCGTGTCGCGACCGCGTCGAACCAGCCGCATCGACGCGGGCGTTTGGTGACGGAGCCGTACTCATTGCCTCGCTGACGGATAAGGTTCGCAATTTCCTCTTCTTCAGCGATCATCTCGGTCGGAAAAGGCCCTTCGCCGACACGTGTCGCATAGGTCCGGACGATGCCGAGAACTCCGGTGATATGATGAGGCGGAATGCCCGCGCCGACTGCGGCCCCACCCGAAGTCGGGTTTGAAGATGTAACGTAAGGGTAGGTACCGTGATCGACGTCAAGAAGCGTGGCCTGGGCACCTTCGAGCAGGATCTTTTTGTTGGCTTTTTTCGCTTCGGACAGAAAATGCGAAGTTTCGCAGACGAACGGCCTGAGGCGTTCAACAAGCGGCGTGATCTCCTCGAGAATCTCGTCGGACCGCAAAGGTTGATTTCCGAACAGCACGATGATCCGGTTTGCCTCTTCGAGATTTCGCTCAACGCGGAGTTTCAAGATCTCGGGCGACATCGCGTCGGCGACCCGGATCCCGCGACGTCCGGCCTTGTCCTCATAAGCCGGGCCGATACCGCGAAGTGTGGTGCCAATCTTTTCATTGCCGAGACGTTCCTCCGATGTGTGGTCGAGGGCACGATGATACGGCATTATGAGATGAGCCCGCGACGACACTTTTAGCCGTTCCGGCGTTACCGAAATTCCCTTCTCTGCGATCTGATCGACCTCTTCAAAAAATGCCTTCGGATCGATCACCATTCCGTTGCCGAGGACGCATGTCTTATCGGGATGGATTATGCCTGACGGCAAAAGCCTCAAAACAAAGGCTTTATCCCCCACATAGACGCTGTGCCCGGCATTATGGCCACCCTGGTAGCGAGCAACAATATCAAAGCGGTCCGCCAGCAGGTCAACAACCTTTCCCTTTCCCTCATCGCCCCACTGGGCGCCGATAATGACAATTATCATATTAATAAATTGACCCAATATAAGTGAGAACCTGTCGTGCAATCCGCTTAGCTAAGCCACTGATCCCGATCGTTCAACACTTCAACCGTCAGCTTTCCATTCGGACGCCAGCAATCCGTAGATCGCAAAATCATGCAAACGACCGTTACGCATTTCGCTTTGCCGGAGCGTACCTTCGAGCGTGAATCCGAAACGTTTCGGAATAGCGGAGCTTCGGTAATTCTCCGTTGAGCACCTGATCTCGATACGGTTCATCCGCAGTTCTTTGAATGCATAGTCTATCAGTAGGCGGCAAGACCTCGAAATGATGCCGCGTCCTTCGTAAGACTTGTCGATCCAATATCCGACCTCCGTCCGCCGGGCCGCGTAGTCGAAGTTAACGAAGCCGATCGAACCAACCAGTTCGGGTCCCTTAAAAATGCCGAAACCCAGCAATGTTTTGTCCTCCGCGGCTTTGATGCTCGCGTCGATAAACTCCTTTGCATGGTTGAGCGAATAATCCGGCACCATCCAGTGCATGTATTCGCGCAGGTGGCCGTAATTCGCCATCACGCCTTTATAGACGGATTCAGCGTCCTCGGGACGGATTTGTCTCAAGATAAATCCGTCTTCGACCTCAAATGTTATCTCCGCCCCATTGTCCATTGGTAAAGCTCGACATAATTCCGGGCCGCGTTTTCCCAGGAATTGTCCACTGCCATTCCGTTCCGCTGGATCTGCTTCCACGTTGGTTTGTCCTCATAGGCAAACCGGGCTTCGTAGATCTTCTCGAGGAGTTTATCGGCCCGAAACTGCTTAAACTTAAATCCGTTACCCCGCCTGTTAACTGCATCCCAATTCTCGACCGTATCATCCAGTCCGCCCACGGCCCTGACAATCGGCACAGTGCCGTATCTCAAGGAATACATCTGGTTCAACCCGCAAGGCTCGAACTTGGACGGCATAAGGAACATATCCGCACCTGCCTCGATAAGGTGAGCCAGCCGTTCATTGTAGCCGATATAAACGCCGACTCGCGAAGGTGCATAGTCACGAAAGGCCTGCAAAAAAATCTCCGACTCTTTCTCGCCAGATCCAAGCGCAATAAAAAAGCCACCTGCCGCCAAGATATCGCCCGCACCTTGGCGGATCAATTCGACACCTTTCTGGGCCGTCAGCCTGGTCACGCAGGCAAAAACTGGGCGATCAAGTTCCTGCGGCAAATTAAATTGATCGAGCAGGGCACGTTTACATTCCAACTTTCCGGCGAGGTCGTTGATAGAAAAGTGTGCGGGCAATTCGACATCGGTTTCAGGGTTCCACACCTCGTAATCAACGCCGTTCGTGATCCCGATCAGTCGGTTCGCGCGCTGACGCGTAAGCCAATCCAGGCCATGGCCGAATTCTTCGGTCTGAATCTCGCCGGCATAGCGTTTTGAAACGGTCGAAAGAGTGTCGGACACTTCAAGTCCTGCCTTCATCACAGAGGCGTAACCGTTGAAATTAAATGCATTTCGGGCGAACTCCGAAGTAAATCCTAATGCGGGAAGTTCGGCTAGGCCGAAGCCGCCTTGGTAGGCCATGTTATGGATCGAAAAGACCGTTCTCGTATTTCGCCAAAACGGCTCATACTGGCGTTTTGCGGCTATCTCAACGGCCGCAAAGCCGCAATGCCAGTCATTCAAATGAACGATATCCGGCGCGGCGCCGATCCTTTCCAACAACGCCAACGCCGCGTGGTTAAAAAACGCAAATCTCTCGTAATCTTCGGTGTAACCGTATATGGCATCTCGGTGAAATAGGGAGGGAGCGTCGATAAGAAAAGTCGGCGACCCGTTCGCCTCGCTGTAGAAAGCCTTAGCCTGATATGGGCGGCCCCGCCACATGACCCGCAGGTCGTCGATTGCCAAACTCCATAAATATTCGCCTTTGGTCTGCAGATAACAAGGCGTGATAAGCAAGGAATCGACCCCGATCCGCTTTAGGGCCTTTGGCAATGCACCAGCAACATCGCCCAGTCCGCCTGTTTTTGAATATGGAACTGCCTCGGCAGAAATTACAGCAACGCGCATAAAGAAAAAAGTTGTCGGTTGTCAGCCATCAGTTGTCAGAAAAATCCGAAAACTGACCGCTGACAACCGACAACAACTGACAACCAATAACCGACTAGGTCTGCATCGACGCCAGGAATTCCGCGTTCGTCTTGGTCTTTGAAAGCCTTTCCAGCACGACCTCCATTTGCTCGACCGGCGAAAGCGGATTGAGCACGCGGCGCATTACCCAGATACGATTTAGGTCCTCTGGGCTAAGGAGCAACTCTTCCTTACGGGTGCCCGAACGCTGAAGGTCGATCGACGGGAACAGCCGTTTGTCCGAAAGCTTGCGGTCCAAATGGATCTCTGAATTACCGGTTCCCTTGAACTCCTCAAAAATGACGTCGTCCATTCGCGATCCGGTATCAATGAGTGCCGTCGCGATAATAGTGAGGCTGCCGCCTTCCTCGATATTGCGGGCGGCACCGAAGAATCGCTTCGGTCGCTGCAGTGCGTTCGAATCAATACCGCCTGAGAGTATCTTGCCTGACGGCGGCACCACGGCATTGTGAGCACGTGCCAGACGCGTGATCGAATCGAGCAGGATCACGACATCACGCTTATGCTCGACGAGCCTTTTTGCCTTTTCGATGACCATATCGGCAACCTGTACGTGGCGTGTAGGCGGTTCGTCAAAGGTCGACGAAATGACCTCGCCGCGAACCGACCGCTGCATGTCAGTGACTTCCTCGGGACGCTCGTCAATGAGTAGAACGATCAGCGTAACTTCCGGATGGTTCTCAGTTACCGAATTTGCGATCGTTTGAAGAAGCATCGTTTTACCCGTACGCGGCGGAGCAACGATAAGGGCACGCTGGCCTTTACCGATTGGGGTAACAAGGTCTATGACGCGAGCTGAGATCTTGTCCGCATCCTTCTCGATCTCCATCGTCAGCTGCTCGTCAGGATAAAGCGGCGTCAGATTGTCGAAGAATATTTTTTCGCGAGACTGCTCGGGAGCCTCAAAATTGATCGCCTCGACCTTGATCAACGCAAAATAGCGTTCGCCTTCCTTTGGCGGCCTGATCTGGCCGGAAACTGTATCACCGGTCCGAAGGTCGAACTTTCGAATTTGCGATGGGCTGACGTATATGTCGTCAGGACCCGGAAGATAGTTGTATTCCGGGGCTCTTAAAAAACCAAAGCCGTCAGGCAGCGTCTCGAGAACTCCCTCGGAAAAAATGAGCCCGCTTTTCTCAGTTTGTGCTGCGAGAACTTTAAATATCAGTTCCTGTTTGCGTAATCCCGTCGCGCCCTCGATCCCCATTTCCTTGGCGATATGAGTAAGCTCGCTGATGGACATATCCTTGAGCCCCGCGAGGTTCAGCATAGTATCTTCAGAGACAGCCGTGCTCTGGGTCTTTTTATCATCGCCATCCGGCGCTTCAGAGCCGTCGACAACGGTGACAGCTGCTATCTCATCGGTGGGTTTCGAGGCTTTGGGCCTTCGCGCTTGTGTAGTTTTGGTAGCCATTTGTTAGAGAGGATCGATAATTGGTATTAATATGTTCTGCAACTTTTTGAGGTTTACACTCAGTTTTCTCGCGACTAAACGCGTATTAAAGGGCCGGTATTATGTAATTATAAGCGGAGAAAATTGTATGGTCTGTATGTAGTGATACTTAAGAATAAGCACTAACCCTTCTGCACGGACCCTGAAATAAAGGGAAACGTAATTATGACAGCAGTCCGTGTAAAAAATCAAATGGAATATACATTAATTTATCGCGGCAGCAATCGCGGACCATAGCTGTTCACGTCCAATGCCCGATTGGGCAGAATAAGCGATGATCGGAGTATTGGCAAATACTTCCCGCGCCGACTTCAGCGACTTCTGCATATCGTTCTTAGAAAGCTTGTCTGCTTTCGTTGCGGCAATAATATGAGGCTTGTCGTTGAAAACCAGCCACTCATTTAATTGAACATCCAGCGGCGAAGGCTTGTGTCGCGAGTCGATCAATTGGACGCATAACGCAAGTTCGTCGCGCTGTGCCAAATACTCCTCGGCCATCTTTCCCCAGTCCGCTCTCATGACCTTGGAAACTTTTGCATACCCGTATCCGGGCAAGTCGGCAAAATAAAATGATCCGTTGATGAGGAAAAAATTTATGCTCTGGGTCCGGCCGGGCGTATTGGATGTACGTGCCAACCCTTTTCTCAGCAATAGCGAATTTATGAGAGAAGATTTACCAACATTGGAGCGGCCCAAGAAAGCAATCTCAGGCAGCCCGTCCGTCACCCAATGTTCTTTTGAGAATGAACTTCGGACAAATTCCGCCGAGGTTATCTTCATTCTAAGGTCGCCGTTATCTCCGTGCCGGCATCGGGCCCCCAAACCTGCGGAACGTCTAACTTATCTGGGGCAACCGTACTTTCAAGAGCGAATTTAAGTACTTCGTCGATCGTATCGACAAGATGAATCGTAAGGTCAACCCTTACTTCCTCAGGAATATCCGCCAGGTCCTTTTCGTTTTCTTTCGAAAGGATCAGGGTCCTGACACCGAATCTGTGTGCCGCGAGGAGCTTTTCCTTGACCCCGCCGATCGGCAGGATCTTACCTCGAAGCGTTATCTCGCCAGTCATCGCAACGTCATGCCTTGCCGGCCTTCGGGTCAGGGCCGAAACCATTGCGGTTGCCATGGTAATTCCGGCACTAGGGCCGTCTTTTGGAATAGCACCTTCAGGGACATGAATGTGAAGGTCCTTTTCACGAAAATCTGTAGGATCAATTCCCAGGTCCTCGGCTCGTGTACGAACACAAGTTAACGCCGCTTTGGCCGATTCCTGCATCACTTCGCCAAGTTTTCCGGTGAGTGTGACCTCGCCCTTTCCCTTCACCAGAGTTGCCTCGACCTGCAGCATATCGCCGCCGACCTCGGTCCATGCAAGTCCGTTGACAAGTCCGATCTCACTCTTACGAGCAATGTCCTGCTTACGGAACCGAATTGTGCCAAGAAGCTCCTGCACCTTCTCTGCATCGACGACGATACGAAATTCGCTCTTGTCGTCGGTTGAAACGTATTTTCGCGCGATCTTTCTGAGGCACGAGCCAATTTCACGCTCCAGATTTCGGACGCCGGCTTCACGCGTGTAATGACGGATCGTTTCGAGAATTCCCTGATCCGTAAATATAACGCTCTCGCAGTTTAGGCCGCTATTCTCACACTGTTTGGGGATAAGATGCTGCTTTGCGATCTCCAGTTTTTCCTTTTCCGTATAGCCCGATAGAAATAGGATCTCGAGGCGGTCCTGCAGCGCGGCGGGTATCGTGTGGAGCACATTCGCCGTCGCGATAAAGAATACGTGAGAAAGGTCGTAATCGACATCCAAATAATGATCTCGGAAAGTGTTGTTCTGTTCGGGATCCAAGACTTCGAGAAGTGCGGCACTTGGGTCGCCGCGATAATCGCGACCTAGCTTATCGACCTCGTCGAGTAGGATCACTGGATTTACCGTTCCGGCACGCTTCATCAATTGGATTATCTGCCCCGGCATTGACCCGATATAAGTCCTGCGGTGGCCCCTGATTTCCGCCTCGTCGTGAACACCGCCGAGGGCAAGCCTGACAAATTCTCGTCCCGTTGCATTTGCGATCGACTTTCCGAGCGATGTTTTGCCCACGCCGGGAGCCCCGACAAAACAGAGGATCGTGCCCTTTGGGTTTTTAACGAGCTGACGGACGGCCAAAAATTCAAGTATACGTTCCTTGATCTTCTCGAGGCCGTAATGGTCTTCGTTAAGGGTTTTCTCAGCCTGTGAAAGGTCCTCGATCTCGTCAGAGCGAGTCTGCCAAGGCATGCTAATAAGCCAGTCGAGGTATGTGCGGGCGACGGTTCCCTCCGCGGACATTGGCGGCATTGCTTCGAGCCGTGAAAACTCGACCATTGCCTTATCCAGCGCTTCTTCGGTCATTCCCGCTTCCTCGATCCGGCGTTTCAGGTCATCGAGTTCGGCCTTTTCATCTTTTCGGCCAAGCTCTTTATGGATGGCCTTGATCTGTTCATTCAAATAATATTCGCGCTGATGCTTATCCATCTGCTTTTTGGTGCGGGAATGGATATTTCGGTCAAGCTGGCGTTTCTCGATCTCAGCCTCAAGGACCTCGACGAGCTTCTGCAAGCGGTCCTGAACGGAGGCCGTCTCAAGGAGTGCTTGCTTTTCCTCAACGCCGATCCTGAGATGCGATGACATCGAATCAGCGATCTGAGCGGCCGAAACGCCTCGAAGACTGGCATGCAGAGCGTCAGTATATGCATCGGGCGAAACACGTAGGAATTGCTCAACTAGCGCGTGGATTTTTTGCAACAGCCCGTCCGTACGAAATCCCGATTCATCGGTCGAGCCGACCTTACGGACATGGGCAAAAAACATTCCGTCGGCGTCCTGCTCCACACGAACCGAACGCCCGCGTTCGCGTCCCTCGACGACGACCTTGATCTGACCGTTATCCTGCCGCTGGGCCTGTAAAATTCGCCCGAGTGTTCCTACCTGGTAGATCTGGTCAGCATTCGGATCATCGATGGTCGCGTCGTGCTGCGTAGCAAGAAAGATCTGGCGTTCGCCAGCCATTGCCTGTTCAAGCGCCATTACGGAACTCGGACGGCCGATCTTAAATGCGACCTTTGTGAACGGGAAAATGACTACGTCGCGGATGGGTACCATCGGAAAACGCTCAATGTCCGAAGGCATTTGGTCTGTAAATTCTTGCATACTTCGGTGGAAAACTCGGCAAACTTCGAAAAAACTGGGTCGAATTATTCGGGATTAACTATATTTACGCAGAACACGACCGTAAAAGCAATAGTTACACTGATCAAATCAAAAATAAATTGACTGCCAATTTATGCCTTTAATAAAGGCCTATTACGTCCCGGTTTTTATAAATTGGGAAAAAGAAGGAACGTCTGTAAATAAAGCAACAGGATCCCCTTTGGTACACAATTTTGATCGTACGACTTTGACTGTTAAAGGCAGATCAAGCTGCTTCCTCAGTTCGGGTCATGATCTCGAAGACCGGAGCCTTTCTCTCGATCATCTCCCGCGTGACGAGTATTTCTTTTACTTTCTTTTCGGACGGCAGATGATACATCGATTCCAGGAGGATCTCTTCGAGGATCATCATCAGGCCTCTGGCTCCTACCTTGCGTTTGTGGGCTTCGTGAGCGATCGCCGAGAGAGCTCCGTCGCTGAACTTCAGCGATATGTTGTCGAATTCGAATTTACGCTGATACTGTTTAATAAGCGCATTTTTCGGCTCCGTCAGGATCGTGACCAGGGCGGCCTCGTCCAGTTCGCGAAGCACTCCGATGACGGGCAGGCGGCCGACAAATTCCGGGATCAGGCCGTAATGGATCAGGTCCTCGGGCTCTAGCTTGTTGATCGAATCAATGTGCCGCTGTTTATTCGTTTTGACGTCCGCCTGGAATCCGAGCGACTTATTTCGAAAGCGTTTCTCGATGACCTTTTCGAGGCCGATAAAAGCTCCGCCGCAAATAAACAGGATATTTGACGTATCCAACTGCTGAAAATCCTGCTGCGGGTGCTTTCGGCCGCCGCCCGCAGGAATGTTTGCAATGGTTCCCTCGAGAATCTTCAGCAACGCCTGCTGAACGCCCTCGCCCGATACATCACGCGTGATCGAAGGGTTGTCATCCTTGCGGCAGATCTTGTCGATCTCGTCGATATAGATAATTCCCTGCTGCGCCTTTTCGATCTCTCCGCCCGCGGACTGGAGCAGCCGGAGAAGAATATTTTCAACATCCTCTCCGACATATCCGGCTTCCGTTAGGCTGGTCGCATCGACGATACAAAACGGAACGCTGAGTATTCGCGCCAGCGTCTGCGCCAGCAGAGTCTTGCCCGTTCCGGTTGGACCGATCAGTAAAATATTCGATTTCTGCAGCTCTATTTCGCCGCGTCGCTTTGATAATTCGAGCCTTTTATAGTGCTGGTAAACGGCAACGGCCAAACGCTTTTTCGATTCGTCCTGTCCGATTACGTATTCATCCAGAAAGGCTTTTATCTCCTGTGGCTTTGGAAGATTTGTTCTGACCGCCGTCGTCGCCGTCTGTTCGTCATCGTTTATTATCTCGTTACAGATATCGATGCACTCATTGCAGATGTATACACCCGGGCCCGCGATGAGCTTTCGCACATCGTTCTGAGATTTACCGCAGAATGAACAAGTCAGCAACTCTTCCGGACGGTTAAATTGAGGCATATTCTAAATCAGTTGTCAGTTGTCGGTCGTCAGATAATCAGATTTTAGGATTAAGTTTTCATTTGTCGGTTGTCAGTCAAAGACTTCCGCAATGACCGCGACAACCGCCATGACGACTACTTTTCCCGATGCTCTATCACTTCGTCGATCAATCCGTATTCTTTTGCCTGGATCGGCGTCAGGATACGATCGCGTTCGACGTCGAGTTCGACCTGTTCGAACGATTGGCCACTATGGCTCGCGATGATCGTCGAGGTCAACGTTCGCATGCGAATGATCTCCTCAGCCATCAGGCGCACGTCCGTCGCTTGGCCCGAAGCACCGCCGGATGGTTGGTGGATCAAAACACGGGCATTTGGCAATGAAAATCTCTTTTTCGGAGCCCCGGCACAGAGCAGCAAGGCCCCCATCGACGCGCATTGACCGACACAGATCGTTGTCACATCGTTCTTGATAAACTGCATCGTGTCGTAGATCGCCATGCCGGCGGTGATCGAGCCCCCGGGACTGTTGATGTAGAGATTGATATCTCGTTCCGGATCTTCAGCCTCGAGAAATAGAAGCTGAGCAACGATGAGATTCGCGATCTGGTCGTCTATCGGCGTGCCGATAAAAATTATGCTGTCTTTGAGCAAACGCGAATAAATATCGAAGGCCCTTTCGCCCCGAGACGTTTGCTCCACAACCATTGGTACAAGTGCCATATATTTGCCTATGAGAAAATACCTTACAAAATACTTTAATCCTGTGGAGCTAAGTTATTGAGAGGATTACCGGACGGCAATCGATTTTACACGTTTTTTCCGAAAAATCAATCTCCTTATGATTCTAATTCTCTCCACTAAGCATTCTTAGCGGCGTTTTTCGGAGCCGCCTTACTCTTCGCCGCCTTCTTTGGCTTCTTATCTGCCGTTTCATCAACCGCAGTCTCGTCGGTCCAAGCACTTTCGGTCACTTTTGCTTTTGCGACGACGGCTTCGATAGTTTTCCTTGTTTTTAGATTGTTTTTAATGCTGTCGACACCGCCACCCTCTTTTTCGAGCGATTCTCGTATCTCGTCAGCAGAAGCTCGATAATAGGCAGCCATTTTTTCGATCTCTTCGTCCACTTCCGAGTCGGAAACCACTACTTTCTCAGCCTCAGCGACCTTGTCCAGCAACAAAGCTCCCATGACATCGCGTTCGGCCTG
>JBGTCF010000372.1:0-15172 GCA_041748975.1 Pyrinomonadaceae bacterium | reverse complement strand
GTGTTTCGAAATGGACAAACCGTCACTGTACCGGTCAGGCTTCTAGGGCAGCCTGCGTCGACACGACCGGCCCGCCGAGGCGAAGAATAGTCGGGCAATCCAATATAATATACGGCGGGCTACGCGGCTCGCCGTATTTTTATTTTTTGAATACAGGAGATGAAAGATTTTTATCATAACGGTTTCGGTTGGATCTGCTGCCAATGCGAACGCGATATGCAACTGGTCGACGAGGATACCGATAATCTCTCAAGGGCATTTCGAGAGGGCGAGGCCGAAAGTCGCGATCCGGATCTGGTCACCAAGGGTCTGGCAAAATGGGCGGATCCGGCACGTCGCTTTCTCACTTGTCCTCAATGCGGTATTTCCGAGGATACAGAGATGAATTGATAAAGCGTGAAATTGCTTTTCTCGCGCCTTGACGTGATAAATTGAATTGATGCTTGAGAACGAACTTTCAACAGCCCGGGCGGTTGCCCTCACGGCCGGGCGGAAGATCCTTGATTTCTACGCGACCGACTTCGCGGTCACCGAGAAACAAGGGGCGGATCATTATTTTGAGCCGGTAACTGAAGCAGATGTAACTGCGAGTCGGATCATCGTCGATCAACTTTCAATGGCATTCCCCGATGACGCCATCCTATCCGAAGAAGAGTTCGACGATACCGACCGCCGCATGTCAGCAGACCGTGTATGGATCGTCGACCCGCTCGACGGCACTGCAGGATTTGTAAAACGCGATGGCGATTTTGCAGTTCAGATAGGGCTCGCTGAAAGGGGCATTTCCCTTTTGGGCGTGGTCTACCTGCCGTTTCACGATGCACTATTTTATGCGGTAAAAGGCGGCGGATGCTTTAGCGTGAGCAAAGATGGCGAGCCCGTGAAGGTCAGAGTTTCTGATAAGTCGCTTCCAAATGAACTTAAACTCGCAATGTCAAGAAACCATCCGAGCCCGAGAATGGGGAAGATCATCGAGAGTTTCGGTTTCGACAGCCTAGTCCGTCGCGGATCGGTTGGCTTGAAGATCGGGTTGATAGCGGAGCAGACCTGCGATATATATATTCACCCAAGCCCGCGAACAAAACTCTGGGATACCTGTGCACCGCAGATCATCCTTGAAGAAGCGGGCGGGCGATTTACAGACCTATTCGGAAACGAAATGCGATACGACCGCGTTGAGCTACAAAACCAGAACGGCATACTAGCCACGAACGGTTCATCACACGACATTGCGGTTGAAATAATGGTGCCGCTGTTGGTCGAGTTCGGACGAGTTCCGTACACATATGACCAGTATCCCGAGAAAAGCCAAGCTAAATACTCCTGATCTTTCTAAAATATAGATTGTGTTCTTAAATCGTTTGTGTTAGAAATACTGTTCAAGTCGATTCTTCGAGCGCAGCATCTAAACTTTACAAGAGAGATATTTAAGTAGCCATGGAAATTGGAATTGCGGCTTCGATTGACCCGTCCGGCGAACGGTCGGTCATATATGCCGGAGATTATTTAAACAAGCTAAGCGGCGAAAAGATCGAACACGAATGCCGTCGTAGCCTGGCGGTGGGCTGTAAGGAGATAATTGTCAATTTCTCCAGGACCGAGATCGTTAATAGTATCGGTATATCGATCCTTCTTGGATTGATAGATACGGCTGCGAATAACGGTGCGACCGTTGTTTTCTCGGATATGAACGAAAATACTATCGAACTTTTCGATATGCTTGGACTTACCAAACACGTGACGATCGCCTGAAGCACCCTATTTTCCGCCTTAAAGCGACCAATGGAACACGATCACAAGCTAATTCACGCATTCGGAGCTCTGGCGGAACTTGGCCAGCAGATCACGAATAAAAACAGTTTTCAGGAAACCATCCGTACTTCTCTGCATCTTCTTTCCGGTGCTCTCGGCATAATGCGGGGGGCCGTTTCTCGATATTCCCGATATGCTCACGAATTGAATATGCTTGCAGTTCGTGGGCTTGGCGATGATTTTCCTCTAAGCCTGATCCTTACTGAGGAAGACGAACGGCAGTTTCTCGCAAACGGCCTGAATCCTATTGCGATCGCGCAGGCAAAGGTGCTCCCGTTCTTTCAGGTATATGATGTCAGTTTCGAGTGCCGCCGACTCGAGTTGTTTGTGCCGTTGGTCGTCAGGGATGAGATCGTTGGTGCTCTGTTTCTTGGTGAAAAAGCTACAGGGGAGCCGTACACTCATTACGAAAAAGAGATCGTTTGCGCGATGGGCCGGCACATCGGTGTGGCGATCACACAGCGAAATCTGATGGCGGAGATCGAACGCAGGGCCGAAGAAAACCGCCAACTATTCGATGAGATGCGTTCAACATATCACGATACGGTGAAGGCGTTCGCGGCGGCCATCGACTGTAAGGACAAATATACAGAGGGCCACTCGGTCCGGGTCGGAAAATTTTCCGAGATCATCGCATGTGAGATGGGTTGGGCCAGCGAAGAGGCCGAGGGTGCCGCTGTTGCCGGATATCTTCATGACGTCGGAAAACTTACGGTCGAGCGAAAGATCATTAACGCCCCGTATCGGATAAATGCCAAAGAGTCGGCCGAGTTGAATAAGCATCCGGCGGTTGGATACGAGATCCTCTTGCCAATACATCATCCTTTTGCAGACGTGCCCCTGGCTGCCAAATATCATCACGAAAGGCTCGATGGACGCGGATATCCTGACGGACTCGTTGACCGCGAAATTCCGTATATTGCAAAGATCGTTAACCTGGCGGATTCCTTCGATGCAATGACAACTGACAGGCCGTATAAGGCACGTCGGCCGGCGAAGGAAGTAGTTGAAGATCTTCATCGCAACTCCGGATCGCAATTTGCTCCAGAATTAGTATCCGGCTTGCTTAGTGGAGTGTTAAAGGAATTGACAGGCGAAGTCCGCGATCGACGCTTTCGAAAGCTGTTAGGCCGTGACTATATGGAAGCGGACGGAATTGTTGATAAGCTAAAAAGCACGCTTAACGAGATGGCTCCAACTAGTCCGATGACCTATGTTTCGGCCGTGGCACCGGGAAATACACCAATTCATTAAGAATCAAGCAGGCTCGATTATCCCCCTTTTTTAGAACCTGGATCGGCAAGCAGTTCCACAAATTTCTTTGCGGCAAGCGAGAGGTTACGATCGCTGCGATGAATCACGCCAACAGACCGGACCCAATATTTTTCTGCCAGCTGGATCACCGCGAGAGTTCCGGCACGCTTTGCTTCGGTGACAGCAGGTTCAGGAACTATCGCTAAACCGAAACCGACTTCCACGGCCCTTTTAATGGTTTCGATATTGTCGAATTCTGCCACCTTGTTCACCTCGACACCATTGGTGCGAAATATGCGATCCATCGCTTTCCGCGTCGGTACGTCACGTTCAAAATGCACGAAGTCTTCTCCGTTCAAGTCTGAAACTTTGACCTTGGTTCTCCCAGCTAATTTGTGGTCCGGCGGAGCGATAAGAACGAACCTGTTATCCGGCATGGGCGTTATGTTCAACCCTCGTTTCGCTTCCGGAAAGGCCAGTACGCCCAGTTCAACGGTTCCATTCAGAACATCGCGAACAACCCGCGTCGTACGGGAATACTCGAGGTCGATCTTTGCGGACGGGAATCTGGTCATGAATTCCCGTACCTTAGACGGCAGTTCGTGAAGGCCGACGCTGTAGACCGTTGCTACCTTGATCGTGCCCCCGATCTTGCCGACGACGCCACGCAGATTCTCCTGAAGCTGATCATAGGCAGCCAAAACATTATGGCATTCGCGATAAAATACATCACCGGCCGAGGTCAACTTTACCTCGCGGCGGCCACGAATACGCTCGATCAGACGGCGTTGAAATTTCTCTTCGAGCGTGCGGATTTGTTGGCTTACGGCGGACTGGGTTATGAAATTTCGCTCGGCCGCGAGTGAAAAACTTTCGAGATCCACCAGATCGCAAAATACTTTTAGTGTTTCGATGTGCATTTTGTTTAGTAACAGAATTATTAGTCAAACTATTTAATCCTGAGAATATTATTCATTTTATCTTATCTGATTCGAGGCCTATTATAAAAAGCATAGGTCATAGATTGCCGAACGCAGTGGAACCAATTAGAATTCAGGAAATCAGCATTAGGATAAGATCGAATTTGGCCTTCAACGAATGGCGATAAAATTCTCAAACACATTTCTCTTGAGAAAGCTGCATCAGCTGACCGGAATCGTGCCTTTAGGAATATTTTTCTTTGTTCACATGTTCACGAACTCAAAGGCGATGAACGGTGAGGCCAGCTTTGTTAAGGCCGTAAAAGATATCCACGATATACCTTACCTGCTGTTTCTCGAGATCTTCGGAATATTCATACCGCTGCTTTTCCATTCTGTGTACGGGGTCATTATCTCCTCCGAAGCTAAGCCGAATCTTCTTAATTATGGTTACGGAAGAAACTGGTTTTATATTTTTCAGCGCGCAACCGGGATCTTCTTGTTCTTTTTTCTTTTGTTTCACATCCTTAATTTTCGTTTCGGGCTAATACCTGGCCTTAACCTGGTGCCGATAGCGGGAAATGCCGACCGGGCGTTTTCGATCGTAGCGGCAGAATTTCAAATACCCTGGGTACTGGCGATTTACATACTTGGCGTACTCGCCACAGCCTGGCATTTGGCCTATGGGTTCTTTCTGTTTGCAGTTGACTGGGGAATCGTGATCGGTCAACGAGCCCAGAAAGTCACGCTATACGGCTGTATTGCCCTTGCTGTTTTTCTCGGAGCTATCGGCGTAAACGCGGCGGTTGCATTTATACGTCCTTGCGGCCTGTTGCCGCAGGCAATGTGCGAGGAACCCATGCCAGTTACTCCGAAGGGGCCGGCTCGATTCTAGTATTGAATCTCGCCTTTAGGAGGCGGCAGGCGTTCTAAGCAGGTACTCACTACGCACATAATATGGCCAAAAACTCACTGAAAATTGCGATCGTCGGCGGCGGCCTGGCGGGGCTCGCGGCGGCGATGAAGATCGCCGAGGCCGGGCATGACGTAGACCTGATATCCGTTGTTCCGGTTAAGCGTTCGCATTCGGTTTGCGCTCAGGGCGGCATCAATGCGGCGGTCAATACCAAGGGCGAAGGCGATTCACCGGCTAAGCACCTTGACGATACGGTCTACGGCGGTGATTTTCTTGCGAACCAGCCTCCCGTCAAAAAAATGACCGATATGGCACCTGAGATCATTTATTTATTTGATCGCATGGGTGTGCCATTTTCTCGTACCAAAGAGGGCCTGATGGACTTTCGCCGGTTTGGCGGAACCCTGCATCACCGCACGGCGTTCTCGGGAGCATCGACCGGACAGCAGCTGCTTTATGCCTTGGACGAGCAGGTGCGTAAATGGGAAGTCGAGGGCAGCGTCAAAAAGTACGAGGGTTGGGAGATGCTCTCGCTTGTGCTAGACGATCATCAGGTTTGCCGCGGCCTGGTTGCGATGAATCTGCAAACACTTGAGCTGAGATCATTTGCGGCGGATGCCGTCATTATGGCAACAGGCGGGCCAGGGGTGGTTTTCGGCAAATCGACAAATTCGCAAACCTGCACAGGCAGCGCGGTCGCGGCCTGTTATCAGCAGGGTGCAAGATACGCGAACGGCGAATTTATACAGGTCCATCCGACATCGATCCCGGGCGAAGACAAGCTCCGTTTGATGAGCGAATCGGCACGCGGCGAAGGCGGCCGCGTTTGGGTCCCGCGTGACCCTCAGGACGTCCGAAAGCCAAAGGACGTTCCCGATGCCGAGCGTTGGTATTTCCTCGAAGAAAAGTATCCGGCTTACGGCAATCTCGTTCCGCGTGATATCGCGACGCGAGAGATCTTTCAGATCTGCCTTGAGGGCCATGGCGTCGGCGGCGAGAACCAGGTCTATCTCGATTTGACACATATTCCCGCCGAAGTGCTTACTGAAAAATTGGGTGCGATCCTTGAGATCTATGAGATGTTCGTCGGCGATGATCCGCGTTATGTACCGATGCGAATATTCCCGGGTGTACATTATTCAATGGGTGGGCTTTGGGTGGATTTTGAGCAGCGAACAAATATTCCCGGTTTATTTGCCGCGGGTGAATGTGATTATTCGATCCACGGTGCTAACAGGCTCGGTGCGAACTCGCTTCTTTCGTGCGTTTACGGCGGTTTTGTCGCCGCTCCATCTGCGATCGAATATGCTAAGAACGTCGAACGAGCTGAGACCGAATCGAATGGCGTTCATGCTGCTGAAGTGGCTAAGCAACAAGAGATAAACGATTCGATCATCAACAGCAAAGGCGGCGAAAACCAGTACAAATTGCATGACGAGCTCGGCAAGGTGATGACCGATAACGTCACGGTTGTTCGCTACAATGACCGTCTGCTGGCGACGGACGATAAGATCCGCGAACTGCAGGAGCGATTCAAGAATATCTCCATCAACGATTCAAACCTCTGGGCTACGCAAGCGATCCCGCACGCCCGACAACTCTCGAATATGTTTGACCTTGCCCGAGTGATAACGCTCGGGGCCCTTAATCGCAACGAATCACGCGGAGCACATTACAAACCCGACTTTCCGGAACGGGACGATGACAATTTTCTCAAAACCACGATCGCAGAATATGCCGTCGAGGCTCCTGTGTTTTCGTATGACCACGTTGACGTTTCCCTCGTTGAACCCCGAAAACGCGACTATTCTTCCGGCAAGAAACCGCCCCAGGTCCCCCAACCCGGAGCCGAACAAAGGCCAAAATCGCCGTCAAGCGAAGCGCTTCCGAATGATCCACGGAACAAGGAGGAGTTTGGCGTCGAGAAGGCGTGACGGTATTACACTTCCATTGGAAAAAGCGTGTTTTTGTACCACGTCCCGGACAGCAAAATCGCCGTAAGTCGTTTATTGGGCTATAGATACAGATCCAGACAGATGAGATCCCGATACTTCATTTTCTAGATTGATTGCTTTCCGTTGAGGTTCTCATCTTACAACTAGTTGTTGCTGCTGCGGATCAGAAGAGCGTCGCTCGTTCTAACGGGCCGTGTCACAAAAGTCTTTTTGCCGTCCAATGAGAAAGCGAACGCCTGGGTAATGGGAGATGTGAAATTGGTCAGCCGCTTCGGGGGGCGTTTTCCACCTGCGTGGATCGTCCATATATTTGAGCGTTCGTCGCGGGTATCGACATACGCTACGCTTTTACCGTCCGGTGTCCAGTGGATCAATGCACCATCTCCGATCGTCGTCAGCGGAATATTTTGCAATTCTTTTCCGTCGGGAGAATAAATACGCAGCCCTCCGGACGTCTCCCCCGTGGGGCTTGCGTAAACCTCGGCGATACGGCCATCTAGATGCGATATCGCATACCGCTGGGACGGACGATCAAGCTTTGCGACCACCACGCTCGGCCCGCCCTCGACTGGAACCTTGGAAATGATTCGTTGTTTGCCTTCCAGATGGTGATAGTACGCCCACCGGCCGTCAGACGACACATCTATCAATGATGCCATATAAGCGAGTTGGGTCGGTGCGCTGCCATCCGAATTGATTCGGAAAACGGAGTAGTCTCGGCCGTTCATGGCAGAGCTGAATAGAATGTACCGTCCATCTCGTGTGGGACGCGGATTGAGGTTTGTTCCGGGATCCGAGCGGAGTTGCTTTCGGACGCTGCCGTCGAGGTTCATTCGCCAAAACGATTGGTTTTGATTAATCCTCGAGACTACCAGAACCCCTCCATCCGGAAGAGAAGCAAAACCGCCGCCTACCTCACCCGAATGTGTAATCTGGCTCGCCGTCCTAGCGTCGGTTCCGTTCATCACCCACAGATCGTTACGTGCGATCTGCTGCGTTGTCATCAGCACTCGGCCGTCGGGGGTCCCGCTCAATTCAGTGTATCCGTGGGGATCGTTCGTGATGCGCCTTGCCGTAGTCTTGGTCACCAGCCAAAGCTGGGCAGGTGCACCCCGTTGGGCCCCGATCTCTTTCGCGGCAACGATCATATTTCCATCCGGCGTCCAGATCACTCCGGTTATGTCCGAAAACTCTTGATCACTGTAGACCTGGCGGGATCCGTCCTGGGTATTGATGGCATAAAACCGGCCACGGGATCTGTCCTTCCAATCCCACGCAGCTATCCACTTACCATCATCTGACCACTGAGGTACACCGAGCCAGAGAAAATCTTCGCTGCCTTCGAGGTTATGCAGCAGGACCCTTTGGTTGCCGCCGTCAGGATCAGCTAAAACCAGGTCATAGCCAAGCCATTTCTTCGTTTGTTCATCATTAAGCGACCGATGGAAAGCGATCCGTTTTCCGTCAGGTGAGAATGATGCGGCTCTAAATGCGAAGGGCACCTTTTCAGACGGACCGCCGGTGACGGGAACACTGAAAATGTCCTCACTGTCCCAACCAAAATATCGGTACAGTACGCGGCTGCCGTCGGGAGTAAATGATATGTTGTCCAACTTAGCACGTTTATCGGCGGTTCGGCCCGGAACTACCTCCACGTCCCGCTTCGCGCTCAGCTCAATCACGTGCAGACCGGCTGTGTCTTCAGACAGCCCGGTTGTATAGGCGGCAAACTTTCCGTCGTGTGAGATCGCTACCTTGAAGATCCTTCCCGAACTCGGCAGCCGGGAAATGTCCAGATCTTTTTCTGTTGTGTTCTCACTGATCGCGGCGAAATTTCTTTCGCCGTTAGTCGACGGCGTAGCGCCATTGAACTTATAAACCGCGACCGCAAATGCGGCTGTTGCGATAAGGGCAACGGCGCTCAGAGTCGCGTACTTATGCCGCTTGACGGTGGTGACGATGTACTCCGCACTTAATGTCCGCTGCGGGCGAATTAGCTGGGTTTTTAGCTCGTCGGTGTTGGCGGCCGTGACGAAAGGTTGTTGGATAGCGTATTCCATTCTCTTCTTTTCTCCTTGCAGGTCTTGTAAAAATTGCTGGGCGGATTGGTAGCGAGATCTTTGGTCTTTGGCCAGGGCTTTGCTGCATATCGGCCGGAGGTCGGCGGGAAGTGTTTCGCAGTCGACAGGAATACCGTCGTGTTTGAGTATCGAAGTTACGAGATCTGTCGCGCTGTCGCCTTTGAACGGCGATTCGCCAGTGAGCATTTCGTGAAGTACTACGCCGAGGCTCCATAGATCGGTGCGAGCGTCCACTGCGAGCCCGCGGGCTTGTTCGGGCGACATGTAGGCGACGGTGCCCATAACCAATCCCGGCGTTGTGTGGACACGAGACAACGGAGCACTAGGATCGAGAGGCAAATCGTCTGCCTCGGTGAGTTTCGCAAGGCCGAAATCGAGTATCTTGACCAATCCATCCCGGCGGAGCATTATGTTTTCCGGCTTTATGTCGCGGTGGACGATTCCCGCGGCATGGGCTGCCTGCAAGGCTGTAGCTACCTGACAGGTGATGTCGACGCTCTCGGATGGAGTAATGCCGGCGCGCATCCGGTCACGCAGCGTGTCGCCGTCGATGTATTCGGATACGATGAACCTTGCGCCTTCGTGTGTGCCTATCTCATAGATCGTAAGAATATTCGGGTGGTTTAAGGCTGAAGCCGCTCGGGCCTCCTGGATGAATCGGCGCAGCCGCTCTTTGTCTTCTGCAACGTCGCGGTGGAGCAGCTTAAGAGCTACGGGCCGGTCGAGTTCGTCATCGTGAGCCAGATATACTTCGCCCATGCCGCCGGAGCCGATGAGCCGGACCACGCGATAACGGCCGAAATGTGAGCTCTCGTCGAGACGATCGTTGGATGACATGGCCTCGACGACCTTTTCCAACACCGGTTCGTTCATGAACCCGCTTTCGTAAGAATCGATCAGCTCCCGGACCTGCTGATGCAGGGCATGGTCCTCGCCGCAAGCCTCCTGCAAAAATTCGTCGCGTTCGTCAAGCGGTTTGGCCAGTGCCTCATGAAAGAGTTCTTTTGCTTTTATCCAGAGGTTGTCATCCATCGTTTTGCTCACATAGTCAATTCGTGTTTTAGCCACGCCCGGGCGACTGCCCATTCACGTTTTACTGTCGTGGGTGAGATCCTCAAAACTCCGGCGGTCTCCTCGACCGTTAAACCGCTAAAGTAACGGAGTTCTACGATCTGAACCTGAAGAGGATCGATCTCTGCCAATCGATCAAGAGCCTCATCGAGAGCAATGACGTCTATCTGGTCGGCCCCGGACGCGGGTATTCCGACAAGTATTTCGTCAATAGGAATGTTCTCCGCATTGCCGCCGCGTTTTTGCCGGTGACGCGTTTTCGCGTGATCTACCAGTATTCGCCTCATAAGCCGTGCCGCCAACGCGAAGAACTGCTCGCGGCTTTGCCATTTAACGGATCGCTGATCGATCAATCTCATGTAAGCCTCATTGATCAGAGCGGACGACTCGAGAGTGTGATCGGTGCGTTCACGTCTAAGCTGGTAGCGGGCCCGTTTACGCAGTTCGGCGTACACGGCGCGGATGAGGTCCTCGGATGCCTCGTCGTTACCATCGCTCCAAGCACGAAGCATTGCAGTGATCTGCTTTTTTGACAATGCGTAGTCCATCTGCAAGCGACTGTCCACCGATTTGAGTGCAGGTTGAACAGCAATCATAGGTACGCCCACCTTAGACGTCAACGAGGACAACATTCGTCGAATCGTGCGTTGGTATGGTCGTGTTATATCCATCTATCGAGCTTGGCATTCAAAGCCGAAGTGGCCGGCCTAAATTTCGTGCTGATATATGACGCGACAAAAATGGAAAGAAGGGACCAATTAAGGTGGGCAGGGCAGCATAAAGCACCCGCCGTACGTTTCAGCGGGTGCTTGCGCAGAAAAAAATTCAGTTGCCGTCTGGCGGCATTTCTTCGGGCACGTCGATTACTTAGGCATCGCCGCGGACCTGGAAATTACCTTTGATTATGGGCACGGGCTTTTCCGTCTTAATGCCGAAACCCGAAGGCCTCTGAAATTGGTCTATGGCCTCCTTTCCTTCACCGTCATCGATTACGGAAAAGTTAACCTCAGTTCCAGGGAGCACAGAGGCATAATCACCGGTTGCGCTCGTCACCACTCCTGTCAAAATGGCGTGCCGGTCGGTCTCCTTTATAACTATGGACGTTATGTCGATCTTCACTCTCGACTTTGTTTCGCCATCGACCAGTGTGGCAGTGCCGTCGGCGCCGTCCTCATCGCTACGAGCGGCGATCGTCAATGAGTAGCCATCGGCACGCACTCCGTGTCCAACTACCTGGGCCTCCGGAGCAACAGGGGCCGATATTGATATTGTTGAAGCTGTAAGAACCACAGCTAAAACTCTCAAGATTGTTTTTTTCATGATCGATTCTCCTACAGTAAATTTAGATTTCAATAATAGTGTCCCTTGTTAAGGATACATTTCAGTAAACGGGGCCGAATTCGTCGCTCATCCAGTAGAAGAGCGACGAGTCCTGTTGCAAATATTAGCGAGTCATCCCGTTTAGATCGAGCCTGCTACTTTCCTAGTTATTACGCTTAATAATAACGGCATCGTTCGTCATTGTGAGTCGGCTGACCAACAGTTGCTTGCCGTCTGCGGACCAGTCGAAACTTTGCGTGATCGGGGTTCTAAAAGTAGTTAATCGTTTAGCGATGGGCTTGCCGCTAACGGGGATCGTCCATATATCGCCGGACTTGTCACGCATATCTCCGAATGCAATTGCCTTACCGTCCGGTGTCCAGCGAAAAAAATTCCCCTCCGCAGTTTTCGGCAGGTCGAAGGATTTGATCAATTTTCCGCCTTGCGGCGAAACAATGAAAATCGTCCGTTTCCAGCCCTGAAAGACTTCCTTTTCATCCCATTGTCGCTGTGCAACTTCATAAGCAATGCGCCCGTCTCTAGAGACATCTAGGTCCACGATGTGACTCGTACGGTGTGGCTCGGCCGCGACCGCGGCGGTCGCCATAATCACGGGATCGCCGCCATCGATCGGTATCTTGGCAATTGTATTAGCTACGTTATCGTTCCACTGTATGTAATATATCCATTTTCCATCCGGCGACGGCCGCGGGCGCGTCTCTCGGAAACCGGTGGTCAACTGCTTCACATTGCCGCCATCGGGATCAGCTCGAAATACGTGGAAACGATTGTCGGTTCTGTTTGAGTGAAACAGAATATATTTGCCGTCCCGAGTAGGCGCGGGGCGCCCGTTTGACCCCTGATTGATTGTCAGCCGTTTTCGCCTGGCACCATCGTTGTCCATCGACCATAGGTCAGCCGATCCAGTAATGTCCGAACCGTAAACGATTCTGCCATCCGGCATTGACGCGAATCCTGCGATCTCGCCTGTCGACGTAACCTGCCTTGCGTTTGCGACGTCATTGTTCGGCAGAAGCCATAGATCTCGCCGGAAACTCGACTCGAGCGCGACTACAATATCGCCCTTTCGGGTCGCGCTTATCATGGAATAGTTATTAGCACTTGTTGTAATTGGTTGTGGATCTGTGTTCGGGGCCACCAACCAAAGCTGTGTAGCTCCGAGGTCCTCAGCCGGCTTTTCGCGGGCGGCGACGAGCACGCTTCCGTCCGGCATATACGTGGCGGAGTTGACCTCGGCCCACCGTTTCTCACTGAGCGGACGCCGTGAGCCATCGGCAACGTTCAACGCGAAAAGCTTCTTAAATTTTTCGTTCTTCTCCGTTTGATCTCCCCAACACACGAGCTCTTTTCCGTCCGGCGACCATCTGGGAACGCCTCCACCACAGTTGAACCGATCAACCCAGTCGGGCGGCGACTTCGATACAATTCTTTCATTTGCACCGTTCGCGTCGGCCACAGTAAGAATGTTCGATTTGTCCGCACCGATCCGGTGGAACGCAATAGTTTTTCCGTCGGGCGAGGCACCGGCTCCGCACTCTGTATCGTCAGCAATTAACGTCGGAGTACCGCCGACGATCGGAACTTTGTAGATCTCCTCCTTTTCAGCATTGAGTACATAGTAAAGATAGTTTCCGTCAGGTGAGAACGCCAGGTCGTCGTAGTCCTCGGCGGCCGGGGCGGGAACGATCTCAACATCCGCTGATGTTTCAATCTGGAATAATCGAATGCCGTTTTTTGTGGAACCGTCTTCGGTAACATAAGCAACGTACTTTCCGTCAGGCGAAATCGAGATCTCGATCACCTTGCCCGAACTGGGCAGGCGTGACATCTTCAAATCGGCCTCAGTGGTTGTCGGTCCTATTACCGCGCCCATGGGCACCTCCGGTGCGGTGGCTGGAGCACCTTTGAATTGATAGACGGAAAATACTATGCCGATGAACGTGACTGACAAGGCAACGGCGAAAGTAGCGAATTTATGTCGTTTCACGCGCTCGACGATATGTTCCGCACTCAGTGTAGGTCGGGGGCGGATGAGTTGAGTTTTTAGTTCATCGGTGTTTGAGGTGGCGATGAACGGTGTTGGTTGGATAGCATATTCCATTCTCTTTTTTTCTCCTTTTAGGTCTTCGAGAAGGTCATGCGCGGATTGATATCTTTTTTCTTTGTCCTTTGTAAGAGCCTTTTGGCAGATCGGCGTTAGCTCGGGCGGTAGGCTACCGACGTCTGCCGGCGTGATGTCGGTGCTGAGTATCGACGTGATCAGATCGGTTGCCGACACGCCTTCGAATGGTGACTTACCCGTTAGCATCTCGTGAAGCACGATGCCGAGGCTCCAGAGGTCTGTTCTTGCGTCGACGGCTTGTCCGCGGGCTTGTTCGGGCGACATATAGGCGACCGTGCCCATTACGAGGCCGGGGGCCGTCAAATGCGGATTGCGGATTTCGGAATGCGGAATCTCGGAAAGTGGATCTCGATGGCAATCATCAGCCTCGGTGAGCTTTGCCAGACCAAAGTCGAGCACCTTCACTAATCCGTCGCGACGGATCATGACATTCTCTGGCTTGATATCGCGATGAACTATGCCGGCGGAGTGGGCTGCTTCCAAAGCGGCGGCGATCTGACACGAAATATCAAGGCTTTGGGCAGTGTTCAAACCAGCTCGCATTCTACTTCGGAGTGTTTCGCCATTCACGAATTCAGACACGATGAAGCGGGAGCCTTCAAATGTTCCGATCTCGTGGATCGTGAGAATGTTCGGGTGGTTCAATGCCGAGGCTGCGCGTGCCTCCTGTATGAAGCGGCGAACACGCTCGCCGTCCTCGGCGACATCATTGTGCAACACTTTGAACGCTACAGGCCGGTCGAGCTCGGTATCATCCGCGAGAAAAACCTGTCCCATTCCGCCCGTACCTATCAAGTCTTTTATTCGATATCGGCCGATGATCTGCCCGATATCGAGTGCCGATTTAACGAGGACCTCAGCGGCACCAAGTGCCGTGTCCTCGAGAAAGTCGCTGTCGTAGGCCCCAAGAAGCTTCTCGACCTGGGTACGCAGCTCTTCGTTTCCCGTACAGGCGTGTTGCACAAAGGGTGAGCGTTCGTCGGTTGGCAGGGCGCGAGCCTTGTCAAAAATCTCCTTTGCAAGTTGCCAGGTTGACCTATTCATGTGCCTCCCCTTGTTAACTCGTGCCGTAGCCAGGCTTTTGCGGCGGCCCAGTCTCGTTTGACCGTTGCGATTGATACATTGAGTGCATCGGCAGTTTCTTCGATACCGAGTCCCGCAAAATAGCGAAGCTCCACCACGCGAACCTGTTGCTCATCGAGGAGTGCAAGGCGGTTGAGAGCATCGTCCAGAGCGATCAGGTCGATGTTCATTGGCGGCGACACAAGCCGCGTCGCCCCGATCGCATCTTCGAGCGCTATCACTTCATCATGCCCACCCCTTTTTTGACGATGCTTCGTCCGGGCGTGATCGACGAGGATGCGGCGCATGAGTTCAGCAGCGAGTGCGTAGAAATGCCCCCGGCATTGCCATTTTACTGCGCGCTGTTCGACCAATTTCAGATAAGCCTCATTTATTAGAGCAGAGGTGTCGAGGGTGTGATTCGGCCGTTCACGCCTGAGCTGCCGTCGGGCCTGCCGGCGAAGCTGATCGTAAACAGCACGAATAAGCTCATCAGAAGCCTGCTGTTCGCCATCGCTCCAGGCGCGAAGCATGGCGGTAATCTCGTTGCGAGTTGTAGAGGCGGAACTCATCGGCGAAAGTACTGCTGAATTGGTAGATCGAGCAGCAATATTAGACTCGCCGGCGGGATAAGTCAA
>JBGTCF010000371.1:0-6016 GCA_041748975.1 Pyrinomonadaceae bacterium | reverse complement strand
GGGCATCATGCGGGCGATCGAGCTCGTCAAAGATCGCAAGACTAAAGAGCCGGACCCGCAATCCGTCCTCAAGATCTTCGAAGAAACCAAACGCCAAGGCGTCCTCATCGGTAAAGGCGGCCTCTACGGCAACGTCATCCGGACGGGTCTGATGCTCAACTCGTCCAAAGACACAGTGGACGAACTGATCAAAGCTCTGGACGCTGGCTTGGCACTTTGTTAGGAAGAATCGAAGGCAAACGGTTTAACGAAATGTTCCGCATTTGGCGATATGAATCGGCGCAATCAGACTTCGTCACCGATCAGCCATAAGATACGCGTTATATTGGTGCGCCACAGCACTGACATTTGTGCGGCCGTAAGCAGACAATCGATCAATGTCCAAAACTTTTGAGGCGAATTCGTTTTCTTCTGGGCGGTAAAACTCTAAATGCCTAATCGGCTCATCACAAAAGCGTTGGACGACAAGCTGCCTTTCTGGTGGCTGCGTTGGGTGCCGACGGTCGTCTTCTCGATCCTCATTCTTTACTTTCTATATATTGTCGGCAGCGTGGCGATCGTGCCGGTGCTGGCGTCGGTTGCACTCGCGTATTTACTCAATCCGATCGTGCAGCAGGGAGAGAAACGCGGGCTTTCGCGGCCGGTGTCTGCGGCTGGAGCTATTTTACTTATAACGCTTGTAATAGCGGGTTTTCTCGCATACGTAGTGCCCGAATTATGGGTCGAAAGCTCAAAGGCCGGATCGAAGATTGCCGAAAATTTTACGCCGGAGAATGCTGTTCGCCAGCGCGAAGTTCTCAAGTTATTTTCTCCCGCCCTCGAACGCGTTGCGGGCGACAGGATCGAAAGGTTTTTGAGCGATCCGGTAGCGTTTTATAACGAAAATATGGCGGGGTCCTCGGCGACGACTACGGTTGAAGAGAACGGAAATGTTACGACGACCGCGACGCCCGGCGGCGGATCCACGATCTTATCATTCCTCTTTTCGTCGCTCGATCTGCTGCTAGTTCCGTTTTTTGTGTTTTATATTCTCATCGATTTTCGAACATGGCGAGATTCGGGCGAGGAACTAATTCCGCCGCGATTCCGCGAACCCTTCTCCCGCCTTTTCGATGAGTCCGGTCGCATTCTCGAGTCTTACGTCCGGGGCCAACTGCTTATCGGTCTGATCATGGCGGTGTTTTACGCCATAGGTTTCTGGTTTCTCGATGTTCCGGCGTGGGCGGGCATCGCTCTGCTTGCCGGATTACTAAACGTAATTCCGTATGTTGGTACCGTTCTGGGAGTCGTCATGGCGGGCGGATTTACAATTGCCGGTGGCGGCGGCGTGTGGGATGTGGCTGCGGTTGTGGGCGTATTCATCGCGGTTCAAACGCTTGAGGGCTATGTCTTGACGCCGAAAATTATCGGCGGGCGTCTTAATCTACACCCGATGGCAGTTTTCCTCGGCTTGCTGATCGGCGGAAAACTCTTCGGGCTGCTTGGCATTGTTTTAGCGATTCCGGCGATCGCCATCGGCAAGGTCTTCTTCAAGTTCATCCGCGAACTCTACATGGCCTCGACCTTCTACCACGCCGGCGACCTGCACCCGCTCGATGTGCCAGCCGAAAACATCGAAGAACGCATCGCCGACGCCGCCGAAGCCGTACTCGCCGAACAAGTCAGCCTAGGCGACGGCGAAACAGAATCCGGCGCGAAAGAGGATAAGCCCGTCTAGTTCTGATCTGCTCGTTGCAAGGAGGAGGATCGTTATTTCGCATTGTCCGCAGGCCGCGTCTTGCGATCCGAAGTTCGTCTTTCGCGATTCGCAGGCTTTATATATCCTTTAAGGATGGGAAGGTGGAATACGTCGGCGTAAAGAAGGGTTGAACGATTTGAATTTGAAGTAGCAATGAAAACACTGATCAAAAACGGGCTGGTTGTTGCTGCGGTGGACGACTATCGGGCGGAATTGATTCGCGTAAAAATATGGAGCTGCCGCCAACGCGGGACGCAAGCGTCGGACGATTTCTTAACGTGGAGCGGGCATGATTCTACTTGCAGGGGCGTGATAAAATACATGGTATGGCTGTAACTTATATTTTGAGCGACTATTTGGAGCGGGCTTTGGGTCAGGCTGAGTACGACAAACTCGAAGACGGCACCTTCTTTGGGAAAATTCCCTCGTTTAAGGGTGTTGTCGCGTTTGGAGCGACTCTTCGAGAGTGCGAGGCCGAGCTTCACTCAACCTTAGAGGATTGGGTTCTGGTCGGATTAAAACTCGGACATCAGCTGCCTCTGCTTGGAAGCATGGATCTGAATACAATGCCTGCCTATGAGCCAGTGGAATCCGTGTAAACGCAACGACTTTGTTCGGAAACTTCGACGGCTCGGATTCGACGGCCCGTATTCCGGATCGAAGCATCATTTTATGACGATCGGTCAAAACCGACTGACGGTTCCGTCGAATTCAGAGTTCTCAGTTCCACAATTAAGAATGATGGTTCGCGAAGCAGCGGACATCATCGGTCGCGATATTAGTGCAGATGAGTGGAATAAAGTTAAATGACTTACACGGCCTGTCGCTCTCCAGAATCGCTTAAGGCTAGACTCGGACAATGACGTTCCACCAAAGCTAAAAGAAAGGGATTAAGACGATGAAAACACTGATCAAAAACGGGCGGGTTGTTACGGCGGTTGATGACTATAACGCTGACATCTTTTTTGACGGCGAGACGGTGACGACTTTCGGCAAGCGGCTCGATATGGAGGCGGATGTTGTGCTGGACGCGTCGGGGAGGCTGGTCCAATGTGCGAAAGGAGGCGTATGAGAAAGATCTCAATACTGGTGGTTTTTGGTTTTCTTCTGTGTATTTCAGTTGGAGCACAGACAACCGCCCAGCGCGCCATCGATGGTTTCATACGGTCCGAGATGGAGCGTCAAAAGATCCCGGGCGTGGCACTCGCCGTAATAAAAGATGGAAAGCCCTTGATGGTGAAGGGCTACGGCTTTGCGAATTTGGAACACCAAGTACTTGTAAAACCCGAGACTTTTTTCCAATCGGCGTCCGTGGGTAAGCAGTTTAGTGCGATGGCGATAATGCTGCTGCTTGAGGACGGTAAGGTCGAACTGGACCAGAAGGTCAACAAGTACCTCGAAGTTCCCGAAACCTGGAAGGAAATCACCGTCCGGCACCTTTTGACCCACACAAGCGGGCTCCCGAGAAGAGTGGAGGGCATGGATGAGAGACGGGACTACACCGATGCCGAATTATGGGCCTTGATGAAGAAGTCTGCTCCGACGTCGCAGCCCGGTGAAAGTTTTCGATACAGCAATCTTGGCTACCTGACGCTCGGTTTTCTTATCAATAAGACAGCCGGTCGGTCATACTACGATTTTATGCAGGAGCGTGTTTTTAAGCCTCTGGGGATGACGACGGCCAGGACCAATAGCGAGGAGACATCGTCCCCAACCGCGCCGCCGGTTATCGGCTCGTCAGCGGTGAAGTGAAAAATCAGGAGTGGGTCTCGCCCTCCATGAACTCGGGGCCGGACGGGTCGTTCTATTTTACGATCAGGGACATGGTCCAATGGGATGCGGGGCTTAACGGCGGAAAGCTCCTGAAAAGATCCAGCTTCGACGCTATGTGGACACCGGTAAGACTAAACGACGGGACGACCCATCCTTATGGATTCGGCTGGAATGTCCGAGAATTAGCGGGCCATCGCGTGATCGAACACGACGGCGGATATCAGGGCTTCGCGTCGCAGATTTCCCGCTATCCCGATGACAATCTTTCGGTGATACTATTCGCCAATATTAGGGGTGCCCCACTTGGTTCAATGGCCCACCAAATAGCAGAGTTGGTAAGTCCGAATCTGAAAGCTGAGGACCTGGAACCGGCAATCACCGCCGGACATCGGAAGTTGCTTCAGACGATAACTGAGGGGACGGCGGATCGGGGCCTATTCACGCCGGAAGCCGCTGCGACGATGTTTCCGCTTTTCGATAGATTCCGTGATGAACTGCGATCCTTTGGAGCGATCGAAAACGTTGAATTGCTGAATCGAAAAAGAGAAGGAAGAGCGCTCACCAATGTATATCGCGTGACCTTTAAGAACCAAAAGGCGACGTACATCGTGACCTTGAAAGACGGAAAGATCACGGGTATGGATGTGAGACCCTAATAAGATGAAAACACTATCACAAGCGGAAGGGGCAAAACGGTTTGGAAAGGGAATTGTGAGATTCATTTTTGCCTCGAATCTTCTCGCTCTGTTTTCACTGTCGCTTTTAGGTAAGACTTCACAGACACCCCGCACCCAGCCGATAGTCTTCCAGAACGTTACGATCATCGATCTGGTAAGGGGTCAACCGATACCAAATATGACTATTGTGTTGGTCGGGAACCGAATTTCGTCAGTATCCAAAACACCGCAAACACCGCAAACACCGAAAGATGCTCACGTGGTCGATGCCGCCGGGAAGTTTATGATCCCGGGCCTCTGGGATATGCACAGCCATAGTTTGGACCGTTGGGCGTGGTCGTCGCTTCTCAATATTGCCAACGGTGTCACGGGCATTCGCGATCCGGGAGCGATAATGCCTGCGGCGGAGATCATAAAACTACGCGAAGATATAGAGAAAGGCAGAGTGTTCGGTCCAAGAGTTGTGGCTAGCGGACGGCAGTTTGACGGTTCACCCAAAAGCCGTGCGAGCTACATTGAAACCAATACCGCCGATGAAATTCGCAATGAGATCAAGAAGCGGAAAGAGATCGGGATGGATTTCATCAAGATCTATACTCGTCTTCCGCGCCATGTTTTCTTTGCCGCGGCCGCTGAGACCAAACGCTCGGGAATACCGCTCGATGGGCACGTTCCCCTCTCGCTGACCGCAGCCGAGGCGTCGGACGCGGGAATGCGTAGCATCGAACATTCGTACCGCCATCGGATAGCGTGTGCGACCGCCGAGACCGAGATCCGTGAAATACTGTTAAAGCAATTCAATCTGGGTAACGAGGATCCAAGGGCTTACTGGCTCAATGAAGACAAGGCCTTTTTGCTTGGCCTAAACACATACAGCTCCGAAAAGTGCGCTGAATTAGGTAAGAGGTTTGCCCGAAACGGAACTTGGTTCGTTCCAACTCTGGTCGAAATGCAAACACGCTTTAGGAATGAATATTGGGAAGGGCCCGAGTTTGAGGAGCGATTCAAGGATCCGCGACTTCGTTTTGTCCCAAAAGCAAAGCAGCAACTCTGGCGCGAAAATATTCTCTGGGACGTCGGATTTGTGAGCGGTCATATGGTCTATGGCGACCGAGGCGAAGACGCGATCTTAAGTGAGCGGCGGCGCGAATTCACAAACCGCATCAAGATGCCGGCCGACCTTCATCGCGGCGGCGCCAAAATACTCGCCGGAACCGACGCCGACTCCAACTTCGCCTTTTTGTTCTTCGGCTTCAGCCTGCACGACGAACTCGAACTGCTTGTAAAAGGCGGCCTGTCACCGCTGGAAGCGTTGCGCACGGCAACATTAAATCCCGCGATATTCTTAAAGCGAGAAAAGGAACTCGGAGCGATCGAGAATGGAAAACTCGCTGACATGGTGTTGCTCGATGCGAATCCGATTGATGATATTAAGAACACTAAAAAGATCATTGCTGTAGTTGCAAATGGGAAGTATTTGTCGAAACCCGAATTGGAAAAGCTATTGACCCATGCCGAAGAGATCGTCAAGAAACTATGAAAACACTAATCAAATCTGGTCGAATAGTAACTGCTGTGGATGACTACACAGCCGACCTACTCATCGATGGCGAAACGATTACTACAATCGGTAAAGCGCTGGATATGGAAGCTGATGTTGTGATCGATGCGGCGGGCAAGCTCGTGTTTCCCGGCGGGATCGATCCGCATACGCATATGGAGTTGCCGTTTGGCGGGACGCAGTCAAGCGACGATTTTTTTACCGGGACGCGGGCGGCGGCGTTTGGGGGGACGACGACGATCGTCGATTTTGCGGTGCAGACGAAGG
>JBGTCF010000370.1:0-11522 GCA_041748975.1 Pyrinomonadaceae bacterium | reverse complement strand
GATCGCGGATTCGAGTGCAAAGCTGCCGGTCGATTCACCGGGAGCGCGGCAAAATGTGGGTATGATCACATTCATCGGGGCCACGCGATAGGTGATGCGGGCGTTCGGCGACTCGTACATAAAGCTCGATAGGAAGCCGCAAGGCTCAATAAATTCGCCTGTCGTAGCCGTGTGCGTCACGGTATCATGAGCCAATGCGGTTATCTTGCCGTCCGCCGATGCGGCGATCCGCAAACGCTGGTCGTTACGCTGGCGCAAGCCAACCGAGTCGAACATATTCTGCCGCGTCAAGGCTAATTTAACAGGCCGGTCCAGCATCTTTGCCGCCATCGCGGCGAGGACGACATTTCCCCACGCACCACCCTTCGAACCGAAACCGCCGCCGACGTGTGGCGTGACGACGCGGACATTCTCAGGCTTTAGCCCGAACGTACCGGCGAGTGCATTCTGCACTGCTCCGACGATCTGCGAGGCGTTGTAAAGCGTGAGGTTGGTGCCTTCCCAAACCGCGATCGTCGAGTGCGGTTCCATCGGCTGATGGTGCTCGATAGGTGTTGAGTACAGGACGTCGACCTTGTGAGCGGCGGTCTGAAATGCTCCGTCAAAATCTCCGCGAAGTGCGTCGGCACGTCCCTGAGATCTCGGCGTAGCTGCCTCGCTCCTGCTCTTTTCGAAATCGGTTTTCGCCTCGCCCCTTTCGTAAGTTACCTTGATCAGCCGGGCCGCGTAGCGTGCCTGTTCGTAGGTCTCAGCCACGACGACGGCAATGTGCTGGCCGTAAAAATCCACGGTATTAGCCTGAAGAATCCCGCCTCCGCGAAGATTGCCGCCACCGGTCAGTTTAAATGCGTTCTTATGAGTTATTACCCCGATAACGCCGGGGCTCTTCGAAGCCTCGTCGGTATCGATCTCCGATATCGTTCCCGCCGCGATCGTGCTTTTAAGGATATAAGCATGCGCCACATTCTTGATCGGGAAATCGGTCGAAAAATTGGCCGTGCCCGTGACCTTCAGATAACCGTCGATGCGGCTGATCGATCCGCCAATGAATTTTGTTGTCATAAATACCTCCGGTTACGCTGACCGGCTTTTCATTGCTTGTTGAAGTGCGTGTACCATAGCGCGCCTGGCAAGCTCAGGCTTGAATTCATTGTGTTTCAGAGTCCTGGCCGCTTTCATCTCGGCCGCGGCCGCGGCCGTAAAATTCGCAGCATTCGCTGCTTTGCCGGCAAGATACTTTTCGGCTTCGTAAGCCCGCCACGGTTTGTGTGCAACGCCGCCAAGGGCGATCCTTGCCTGCCTGATCGTCCCCCTGCTCAAGTCCAACGCGGCCGCTACGGAAATTAAGGCAAACGCATAGCTCGAACGGTCGCGGACCTTCAGGTAATAGGAGTTGGCCGCGAAATTATTCTTAGGAATATCGATCGAGATGATCAACTCGCCATGCACCAAAAGATTGTCCTTTTCAGGAGTGTCGCCCGGCAGCCGGATGAAATCGGTGAACGGCACCGCCCTCGTTTTCCGCCCGGCCCCCTCGATATTCACTACGGCATCGAGCGCGGCCAGGGCAACGCACATATCCGACGGATGGACCGCCACACATTTATCGGACCAGCCAAAGATCGCGTGCATCCGATTTACTCCTTCCATCGCCCCGCAGCCGGAACCGGGCGAGCGTTTATTGCATGGCATCGAGATATCGTAGAAGTAGGTGCAACGCGTTCGCTGCAGCAAATTCCCGCCATTTGTCGCCATGTTCCTGATCTGCTGCGATGCTCCGGCGAGGATCGCCTGCGTCAGCAGCGGGTAATCGCGTCGGACCAGCGGATGATTGGCGGTCACGGTATTTCTTGCCATCGCTCCGACCGACAGGCCGGATGATGTCGAACGGATCTGGGTCAATGCAAGCCGCGAAATATCGACCAGCTCGGTCGGGTTTTCGACGCCCTCTTTCATCAGGTCGACAATATTGGTCCCGCCGGCCACGTATCGAGCTGCCGAATTGGCGGTAACACTCTGGATCGCTGCCGCGGGCTGCACGGCCCGCGTAAACTTAAACGGCCGCATTTGATTCCTCCATTGCCACTTCGGTAATTGCCATATGGTCGGTCGCTTTTCCGGTATGGACCTCGCGGATCGCCGCGACGATATTTGGGTAAGCACCGCACCGGCAAAGGTTTCCGCTCATCCGCTCCCGAATCTCGTCGTCCGACAAGGTAACTGCTCTTGCGGACGATCTTACGCTTTCGGTCACGTAACTAAGCTCACCGCTCTTCGCCTCTTGCAACATCGCAACGGATGAACATATCTGGCCGGGCGTACAAAATCCGCACTGGAAGCCATCGTGTTTTACAAAAGCGGCCTGCATCGGATGAAGTTCTGTTCCCTTGGCCAGCCCCTCGATCGTGGTCATATCGCGGCCTTCGCATTGGGCGGCGAGCATCAGGCATGAAAGCACACGTTCGCCATCGACTATTACAGTACAAGCCCCGCACTGGCCGTGGTCGCACCCTTTCTTGGAACCCGTGAGCCCGAGCCTTTCACGCAAAGTATCGAGCAGCGTCATCCGCGAATCGATCTCCAGCGATCTTGCAGCACCATTGACCTTGAAACCGACTTTCAGCGGATTCTCCAGCAGCTCGGTCGGCTGAAGTGCCTCGACCTCACTAAACGCCAGCGCCTTTTGTTCCGCCAGCACCTGAAAAGCGATCGCCGCCAACCCAGCCGCCGACGCTTGCCCAAGGAACTTTCGACGGGATTCGCCGAAAATGCCGAGCTCGTCGAGCAGCTTTTCCTCGTCCGCCGTCATTTCTAGTTCCGTCTCCTCAGCGAAACTGAGAACATCAGAGTTTTTCGTCATAGATCACCCGCACAAAAATGCCCGACCATTCTCAGCGAATAGATCGGGCATCGAGATTTTTTAAAAGGGGCTGATCGTGGGAACAAACTTCGTCTGCACCACCGATACGGCGTCCTTCGGTCCTGAATTCTGGATCGCTCGGATTCAACCAGTCGCCCCCCAAAGTAGTTAGTATTTTTCAACTATACGCGAATATTGCCGAAATACCCAAGACCCTTCCCCATGCGGGCGGTAGTGCTCTGGTTTGACAATGTTTATAACGTATTCAAGCCCTCTGTGTGATGTCACACCGACTTCGAAAGGGATACCTGTCAAGATTTACACTTCATGATTAAATCGACCACTTGGAACATCCATAAGTCAGACGGTTCATACATTGGACAGGCCTCTGGCTTTTGCGAACAGATCGCATTTTTAAAGTGTATGTCGGTTACGGGAATGCAGATCATCGAAAGGGAGATCGAGATCGAGGGTTTGCCAGACGGTTCCACAAACGTCTCTTACCGATCAGACAATTTCATTATATCCCCGCAAATTTAACATTTTTAGCAAACCCTATCCCCCGTTTCCGTCCAGTATGATCTCAGGATTTTCGGCGACGAACTGTTCTCGCGATTTCGAATCGATCTCGCCTCTGAGCGGCCGGCTGCCGACGTTTGGCTTAAAGGTGCCGTCTTCCTCATAGAGCCGGCGATACTGGGCCGAGTTTCGGATCACACCCTGCACGTAGCCCTTGGTCTCGCGAAACGGGATCTCCTCGACAAACTCATCCATCTCCGCCGGCAGAATACGCTGCCATTGGGGCACACGGCCCGGCCCGGCATTATACGCGACGGCCATAAACTCTACACGGCCGAATTTATCGAGCTGGTCCCGCATGTATGCGGTGCCGAGCTCAATATTGAGCGGCGGTTGATAGAGTGCTGATGCCGTCACCAGAGATGTCTTCGAGATATATTTTCGCGCCATCGATTGGGCGGTTGGCACCAGAAGCTGCATCAGCCCGTGAGCATTTGCGTGCGATCTCGCGACCGGGTTGAAAACGGACTCCTGACGGATCAAGCCCGCTATCAGGTAAGGGTCGAGGCGTCGTTCACGGCCCCAATGCTTGATCTCGTTCCAATTGACGAGCGGATAGAATATGTCCCATTCCTCGCGGCCCATTTCTTCGGGGAACATCTGTGCGTAATCAGGATAGCTCTTGGCGAGAGCGAGCAGGGCATTTACGTTATCGCCTTTCAGCCGGTAATGCTTAGCAAGTGCGAGATTGATCTTTGGGCTGTTGGCGGCGGTCTTTTTAGCTTCCTGCAGTTCGTCAATCGCCCAATCGAAGAGTCCGACGGTGCTGAGTTCTTCGCTTTTCTCCGCCCGCTCAAGTTCCTTTTCTGTGGATGTTTCGGCGGCAACGGTCACGACCTTGAGGTTCGCGACGGCTTTCGCGATCTGCGAATTGGGCGGCGTAGTTGACGCACACCTACCCTGTTTTTTCATGTTGGCAAGACGGTCGGTCGCGATATATCCGTACCAGTTCGCCGCGTAGCGATAGATCACCCCTTCATATAGGGCACAGGCCTCTGCTGTCTTGCCGGCACGCTCCGAGTCGCGTGCCGCCCAGTAACCGGCTTTTCCGCGGCTGGACGTGTCTTTATCGACGTAACGCTCAAGATGCTCTGTCAGCATTTGCGAAGCTAAAGCAAAATTCTTGTTCTCATGCTGTGCCCAAGCCATTTCAAACTGTGCGCCCGCGGCCTCGATAGCATTTGGATACGCGGCAACCAGTCCGTTGAAATAATAGGCATCATCGGCCCGATATTTCGCTGCTCTTGCGGCCAGGCCTACCTCCATCATCGTCTTAGGAACGAGCGGGCTTGCGGTGTGCTTTTGCCGAATTTCATCGACGGTATTGCGGGCCATCGACCAGTTTCGCGCCTTTGCGTAGCCGAGGGCGATCTGCCGGTATGCTTCGGCGTGGTTGTTAGCAGGCAGGGAAGTCAAGAGGCTCGATGCCTCTCCCATTTTACCGGAATGTGCGAGCGCCGTTATCCGTTTTGCCTGTACGCTCGGCGTCGCCTCGGCAGGGAAACGGCTTGCGAATTCTGTGTAGGCGGCAGAAGCATCAGCGTATTTATTCGCTTTAAGGAGATTGTCGGCGCGTGCCAATTGCTCCTCGCCATTCTGCGGAACAAGGGCCTCGGCCATCGAAGTTAATTTCGCCTCGGCCTCCTTTGCCGCCGCCGAACCGGCACCAAAGAAATATGTACGTCTGTAATATCTGACAGCCTCAGGCCGGGAACCCTGAGCCTCGTAGGCTTTTGCAGTCATTAAAAGGGCATCGGCGTCATGGGCCTCGCTCAATTCGATGAGAAACCCGGGAACGTCGACAGCTCTGCCGGAGCTCAACGCAGATTCGGCCCATGCCCTGCGCACCCAAGCACTATGTACAAAATTGGGATACTTCCTCACCAACTCGTCAAAAACCGCGATCGCCTGATTGTGCTGCCCCGCTGACTGCAGCGAACGCCCGCGCAGCCATAACGCATGATCGCCGACCTTAGTCCTGGTCTCAAAAACGTCCGAATTGAGGATCGCTGCCGCACCTACAAAGTCTTTACTCTCGAACTTGATCCGCGCCCTGAGCAATTTTGCGAGCGCGCCCGTCTTCCGGTTAGCAAAGCGCGATTCGATGCTCGAAACAACCGATTCCGCCGGCAGCGTGCCGCCGCGCGTCATTTCCCTTAGAGACTGAAGCGCTTGCTCCTCGGTCTGCTGCGCAGAGCAACTGATTACAAAAAGTGCGGTTGATAATAAAAGAGACGTATAAAGCTTGATCATGGTGTTCGTAAATTCTTTCGAGAGCAGGTCTTCTTGTACGATGCTCCGATAATTGGTTGGTTTGTCCACTCAAAAGAGCTTTCCGGCAACGCGTAACTGCTATATGATATCAAACAACCTTATACACCTCTCGGAGAGATCAATATGAAAAAGTTATGGCCTATTCCCGCAGCCCTCTTTCTTTTGGCAACGTCGGCGTACGCTCAAGCGACGTCCCCTTCTCCGAGCCCCACACCTCCCGATGAGCAGGATGTCGTCAAGATCTCGACAAACCTGATCCAGATCGATGTAACGGTTACGGACAGAAGCGGCAAGGTCATTAAAGACCTGAGGCCCGATGAGATCTCGATCTTTGAGAACGGGAAGCGTCAAAATATCTCCAACTTTTCGTTTGTTTCGAATGTTCGCGAAACCCCCGGAAACGAAAAAGGTGCGGCAGCGTTACCCTCCGTCCCGGTTCCGCTTTCTCCGCCCAGACCCGAAACCACTCGACGGACGATCTCACTTGTCGTAGACGATCTCACTCTTTCGTTTGAAAGTATTTATTATGTGCGTCGGGCGTTAAAGAAGTTTGTCGATGAGCAGATGCAGGATGGCGACCTCGTTGGAATCATCCGAACCGCCGGAGGCGTCGGGGCCCTGCAGCAATTCACGACCGACCGCCGTCAGCTTTATGCGGCCATCGAAAAGGTACGGTGGAACATGGCGGGCTCTGGCAAGGTCGGAGCTTTCGAACCTCTTCAGGCCCAGCCCGATATGGGCACAGACGGGGTTGCCCCGGCAGGCGGCCGCACACCCGAAGAAATGGAGCGCGATCTCAATGAATTTCGCAGCAGCGTTTTTGCAACTGGCACGATGGGGGCCGTCAATTATGTTGTTCGAGGGATGCAGGACCTTCCCGGCCGCAAATCGATATTGCTGATGTCCGACGGATTCAAGCTTTTTACGCGGGACCGTGACGGCTTTATGGAATCCAGCCGGGTCATGGAATCTCTCCGACGGCTTATCGATCAGGCAAACCGGGCTTCAGTCGTCGTGTACACTCTCGATCCGCGAGGCCTGCAGATAGCCGGACTAACTGCCGCCGACAACACCTCGGGCCGGACTGCCCAGCAGATCGATCAGGAAATGTCAGGACGACGCGACGAGCTAAAGGAAACCCAGGACGGCCTCGTCTATCTGGCTCAGCAAACCGGAGGATTTGCGATCATAAATAACAACGATCTATCGGGCGGTGTGCGTCGGATACTGGATGATCAGAGTTATTACCTGGTTGGATATGTTCCCGACGACGAAACGTTCTACCTTAAGACGAGGCGATTCAACCGCCTCGATGTCAAGGTCACACGTCCTGGCGCCCGCGTTCGTTATCGCAGCGGATTTTTCGGGATCAGCAACGAAGCCAGGACGCCCGCTGTTGTGACCGGGAACCAGAAACTGGTTACGGCCCTCACCTCCCCGTTCACGGTCAACGATATCTCACTGCGGCTGAACGCTCTATTTGGCCGTAATCCTGCAAAAGTGTCGATAATCCGCTCGCTTTTGCACGTCAGCGCAAAAGATCTCACTTTTACGGACGGCCCCAACAACACCAGGTTGCTGAAATTCGACATATTGGCCATAGGATTTGGCGACAACGGTGTTCCGGTCGATCAATTAGCATATACACACACGGTCACCGTAAATAATGATCAGTACGAGACCTTCCTCCGGCGCGGCTTTGTTTACGATTTTGTCTTCCCAATTAAAAAGCCGGGTGCCTATCAGCTGAGGGTTGCGATACGTGACCACGCTACGGAAAAAGTCGGTTCGGCGAACCAGTTCATCGAGGTACCCGACCTGAAGAAAAATCGTCTAACGCTGTCCGGGGCCGGTCTCGAGAGCATGACGTTCCAGGAATGGGAAAAGCGGAATAGCGGCAGCAGCGCGCCCATCGGTGACCCGCTTACTGATACTTCGCTGCGGCAATACAAAAAGGGTTCGGTGCTCAATTACGGCTTTGTAATATTCAACGCAAAGACCGACTCAACGAAACGGCCCAACCTTAGCTCCAAAACCCGACTGTTCAAGGACGGGCAGCCGATCTTCGAGGGCAAGCCACTGCCGGTGGTCTTCGAGGGGCAACCCGATCCAAAGGCCGTCAATTTTATGAGCTCGCTGAGCCTGGGAACATCGCTCGCAGTGGGCGAATATATGCTAGAGGTCACAATAACGGATAATCTGGCTAAAGGGAAAAACGCTGCGGTAACTAATTACATACAGTTCGAGATAGTGGATTGAAAAGCAGGTAATTGATCGGATGAATTTTTTTTTGTGCACTCTGTGTCCGTTCTTTGCGGCCTCTGTGTTTAGCACGCTTTCAACGCAGAAATCACTGAGCGAAGACACAAAAATCGCAGAGAATAGCAACACATTTCGACCCGGCCTATTCCTGAAAATCAGGAAAGTTAGCGCTTTTCCGGCTCATTTCCTATACTGCACCTTTCGCCATTATGCAGATCAAGACAATCGAGCTAATCGAGATCAACCTTCCGCTCGTTCATTTTTTTGAAACCAGCTTTGGCCGCACGTATGAACGTCGGATCATTCTTGTACGTGTCGAAGACTCGGACGGCGACGAAGGCTGGGGCGAGCTGACATGCGGTGAATCGCCCGGTTATTCGGACGAATGGACCGATTCGGCGTGGGTCACGGCGGAGAAGATCCTCGCTCCGATGGTCGTAGGCCATGAGGTCGAATCGGCCGCAGGCGTTTGGGACCTGATGAAATGGGCCCGCGGCCATCGCATGGCCAAATCCGGCATCGCAACCGCCTGCTGGGACCTCGAGGCAAAGAAGCTCGGCGTTCCGCTTTGGAAACATCTCGGCGGCGTGAATCAGACGATCGAATGCGGCGTTTCCATCGGCATTCAAGATTCGGTCGAGCAGCTTATCGAAAAGATTACCACCGAAGTCGATGCGGGCTATCAGCGGATCAAGATCAAGATCGCACCGCATTGGGATTACGATGTGATCAAGGCCGTTCGTAAGTTCTTTCCGGACATCCAACTGATGGGCGACGCCAACTCTGCATACACGCTTGCCGACATCGACAAGCTCAAATCGCTCGACGAATTCAACCTGATGATGCTCGAACAACCGCTGCCGCACGACGACATCATCGACCACGCCAAAGTCCAACGCGAGATAAAAACGCCCGTTTGCCTCGACGAACCGATCAAATCGCCCGACGATGCCCGCAAGGCCATCGAGCTAGGCTCAGGAAAGATCATCAACCTCAAAAACGGTCGAGTCGGCGGCCATACCCAGTCAAAACTCATCGAGCAAACCTGCCGCGAAGCCAACATCCCCGTCTGGTGCGGTGGCATGCTGGAAAGCGGTATCGGCCGCGCCCACAACATCGCCATCTCAACCCTCGCCGGCTACACAATGCCCGGCGACGTCTCCGCCTCAAAACGGTACTGGCACGAAGACATTATCGAACCGGCGGTGGAGGTATCGGCGGAAGGGACGATCAGGGCACCGGAAGGACCGGGGATAGGGTTTGAGTTGCGGCGCGAACGAATTGAAAAGTTGGCTGTTAGAAGGAGCTCAGTCAATGCGGGATAATCACGAAGGCATGATCGAGTTTGCCGATGCTTTCGAAAAAGATGGACACTATTTCGCGATCGTTGAAAATGCCTCAAGAAGATTTCAGTTCGGCGTTTCCAAAGATGGTTACCGAGCTATTCGCAAAGCAATGCAGATTCGCTCCTTTGACATGATGCCGGAGCGTCAGTACCGCTACTTTTATGTCAGTTCTCAACGAGCCATAATCGGAACGGAAAACTATTGGATGGAAGTACGCATTGAACTTGAACACGACGCAACGAAGGAAAGAATCGAAATACCACAGGACCTACATGCAAATCTGTTGTGGTTCAATAGACTCGAAAACATTGAAGACGCGGCGTACTTGGAATTAAGCACCTCATAATGAGCAATCCAAAATCAGACGGATAATTTTTTCGATGGTTATGCTCGAAACCTCGTCTAGTTCGCCGCGAGCGGCCACTACCTGATGAGCATACGGTCGTCACGGAATCTTTGGCAAACCTTGCCATCGGTGATAATATTCAGATTATGAGCACGATGAACATCTCACTCCCAGAAACATTAAGAAACTTTGTCGACTCGCAGGTTTCTGAGGGCGATTACGGCAGCAGCAGCGAGTACGTAAGAGATGTGCTGCGAAAGGAGCAAGACCGTGTCCGGCTTCGCAAACTGATAATGGACGGAGCCGCCTCGCCTCTGAACGAGGGGCGATTGGACGCGAAATACTTTGAAAAGTTTCGCAAGCGAATCCGGACAGGGAAGTGAAGCCGAAACCAGTTGTCTCCCGTCACAAAGCAGACGAAGACCTCGACCGAGCGTTTGAGTATTACCTACTTGAGGCGGGTCCCGACATCGCTGAAGCATTTATCAATGAGTTCGAGCGAGTTGCATCACATCTTTCTCGCTTTCCTTTGTCAGGTTCAACGCGGTTAGAACACGCGTTAGCCATACCCGGCCTTCGCCAATGGCCACTGCGACGGTTCCCTTACCTGATCATTTACGTTGACCGGGAACACTCAGTAGAGATCTGGCGAGTGCTGCATGGCCAGACCGATATACCTGACTGGATGCGGGGCGAAGAGGACTGAACAACTAGACTATCGAAGAATCTAAAGCGGCCAGAATATCGGCAGAAACACCATCACGACCACGAACATCAGCACTGTCAGCGGGAAGCCGATCTTCATAAAATCACGAAAGTTATAGCCGCCGGGGCTCATTACTAGGACGTTTACGGGATGGCTGAGCGGCGTGATAAATGCCATCGAGGCGGCCATGGCGACAGCCATTATCATGGAACGCGGGTTGATGCCGGCCTGCTGCGAGATGCTGATGGCGATCGGGCCCAGGATAGCGGCGGCAACGGCGCCGTTCACGGCCTGGGTTAGGACGGCGGTCACCAGGAACACCCCGGCCAGCAATGCAAAATTTCCGTCTGCGCCAAAGACCTGAATGATCTTCGAACCGATTAGTCCCGCGGCGTTGGTTTTCGTAAGGGCGATGCCCATCGGCAGCATCCCGGCGACCAGGAAAACGCTTTTCCAACCGATCGCAGCGTAAGCCTGTTCGGTTTTGACGATACCGGTCAGCATCATCGCGAGTGCCCCGCCGAGCATGATCGGCCCTGTCAGGTCCGGAAAGATCACGGCGAAAACCAGCGTCGCGACAAATATGCCGATCGCGGCCAGGCCTTTATTAGGCATTGTGATCTGGGCCTCTTCGCGAGACATCAGGAGGATCAGGTCCGGATCATCAGCCAAAACGGCGAGCTTTTGCCGCGAACCCTGGAGCAGGATCGCGTCACCAAACCCCAACCGTATATCGGCGAGGTCGGTATAGATCTCTTCATCACCTCGCCACACGGCAAGTACGTTTACACCGTATTTTTCCCTAAAGTGCGATTCCCGCAGCGTCTTGCCAATAAGCCGCGAACGCGGTGCCAGCATCGCCTCGACGACCTCGACGACACGCGATTCGAGATCGCTCTCTTTCCATTCGGCGACCGGTTCAAGCTCAAGGTACGGCTCGACATCGCGGCCGCGAAAATCCTGTTCGTTACCCTCGAGCACGAGAATATCGCCCTCTTTTATGACCGTTTCGGGCGAGAGGGCAAAGACCTTTCGCCCCTTGCGCTCGATCGCGATCACGCTTACATCAAAGTCCTCGCGAAGCATGCATTCCGCAAGAGTCTTGTCGATCAGAAAGGATCTCGTGGGAACCCCGGCGCGAAAAAGGCT
>JBGTCF010000369.1:0-12464 GCA_041748975.1 Pyrinomonadaceae bacterium | reverse complement strand
ATTTACCTCATTAGCGGCCTCGCGGCCGCCGCGTTTGCCCCACAGCGAATCACGGTAATTGAGATCGTAGGAAACGACGGCACCGCTCTCTTTGGCGGCCTTCATCGCCTCGGCGGCAACGGCCGGGGTTGATGCTGACAGGCCGGCAAAAATACCGCCCGTATGAAACCAGCGAACTCCCTGACCAAAAACGCTCGGCCAGTCGATCTCGCCGGCAGTTAATCTGGAAACAGCAGTATTCTCGCGATCGAAAGCCGAGAGTGGGGCCCGGACGCCTTGACCGCGTTCGATAAAATATAGTCCGTTCCGCCCTTCCTCGCTCCATTTTATGAGTGATGTATCGACGCCCGATCCACGAGCAAGTCCCTCGGCAAGGCGCCCGAGAGAATTATCGTGCAACACGGTTGCGATCGCCGATCGATGCCCGAAAACGCGGCTAAGGTTCGCGGCGACGTTATATTCGGCACCGCCATCCCACACATTAAATGACCCTGTGTTATGAATTCGGCGATCGCCGGGATCAAAACGCAAGAGTATCTCGCCCAGCGAGACAAGGTCCCATCGGCAATCGGATCTTTCTTTTAAGTCTAGCGATTCAGACAATTCGTTCACTGAAACCTAAAGGCTTGTCATCGGGCCATCCATCCGCCGTCAACAACAAGCAAATGACCATGAAGATATTTACTGGCGTCTGAGGCCAAGAAAACGGCTGCGCCGGCGAGATCGTCTGGTTCGCCCCAGCGGCCGGCCGGAATACGCTCAAGAATTTGCCGGTTACGTGTTTCCTCCGCTCGCAAGGCCGTCGTGTTATTCGTTGCAAAATATCCGGGAGCGATGGCGTTTACATTAATATTATGTTTGGCCCATTCGTTGGCCAGTGCCCGGGTTAGGCCCGCTACGCCCGATTTCGAAGCGGTGTAGGCCGGCACAGTTATACCGCCTTGGAACGAAAGAAGCGACGCGATATTGATGATCTTGCCCGATCCTCTTTCGATCATGTGTCGACCGGCCGCCTGAGACATCCTAAAAACACTCGACAAATTTACTTCGATCACCGTCGACCAGTCGTCTTCGGAAAAATCGACAGCGGGTGCCCGCCTTATCGTTCCTGCATTATTTACAAGAATATCAATGCCGCCGAAATCACTTATGGCCAGATCGACCACCTGTTTCGGCACGTCTTTTCTCGACATGTCACCTGAAACCGCTTTTGCAGTTCGGCCCAGCCGCCGGATCGCATCGACCGTTTCTTCCGCCCTTTTATCGGAGCGCGAATGGCAGATTACATCGGCTCCGGCCTCCGCCAGCGTGATGGCGATCGCTTGACCGAGCCCGCCCGAAGCACCGGTTACAAGCGCTTTTTTTCCGTCGAGCCTGAATGAGTCGAGGATCATAACAGGCTATTTCTGAGAAGCCTCTAGGCCGGAGCCGCCCGCCGCGTATTCCGGCTGAACGTTGACCACGCCAAATTGGCGATCATCACCCTCGCGATTAGCCGCCATCATCCATAGGAAATTGATCGATCCGCCGGGGGCGGCGACATTCGGGTGATAGCCTTGAGGCATCAAGACAACATCGCCTTCATGCACGACCTGGACGAGTTCGGGTTCCTCAAGGTTGGTATAAACGAGCTGAATTCCCCATTGCGGTTTCGGCATGTCGATATACAAATAAGCCTCTTCGAGCATGTTCTGGTGCTCGTGCGGTGGGAACGATGTCCAGTTGCCATCGGCCGAAAACGTCACGCCAGCCATGATCCTTCCGGCTTCAACATTCTTGCCGATGAGAATGTTGAGGTCACGTTCCGTAGGCGGCTTTCCGGCGATGAAGTGAAGCGCAGGATCTTTTCTAACATCAGCGAACGCAACAAATTGGAGGGGATATTGCTTTTCGACCGGGGATGAAAGTTCCGCCAGATCGAACGGTCCCACACTCGACACCTCGATCTGTGAATCGCGCGGAATGTAGATAGCGTCATAACGATCGACCGCGAATTCCTGTCCTTCCGTACGCACCGTTCCCGAGCCGTTCAGGCAGATCAACGCGGTCTCGTGTCTTTCGTTTTCAAATACGACCGGCGGATCACCGGCATTCAGTATTATTCGGCCATAGAATAGATTGCGTGATGCCGTTTCACCCGGAGCCACGTAGTTATGTCGCCCGGCCCGCAGGTGAGTATTTTTTACGACACATGTTTCACGCCTTATCGATTCGAGTTTTGTTTGCTGCTGCATATGTTTATTGTATCAATCCTTCAAAACGAGCTGTTAGATCGTTGTTAGATTCGACGCGGGCTGCCGCGGCATGTTCATATCAACAGGATCCCTCTTTACAGTGAGACAGTCTTCTCAGCCCAAAACTGGAATTCCCGATGTTTGAGGATCTCAGCCTTAGCCTGGATCGTGCCGCTCGCCACCTTACAAACATGCTCGAAGAGTCGATCTCCAACCTCGGTGATCGTTTCCGTACCTTCAAGGACATTTCCGGCTGAAATATCTAAATCATGAGGCATCTTTTCAAAGACCCGGTTGTTTGACGCAAGCTTGATAACCGGTGTGATCGCGTTGCCGATCGTCGTACCATTGCCGGTCGTAAACACAACAACCGTCGCACCCGAAGCCACCAGGCCAGGCGTCGATTCCTGATCGTAACCGGGCCCCTGCATCAGGTTGAGTCCGCGGACCCGCGGAGTTTCGGCATACTCGATACAGTCCTCGATCCTGGTCGTGCCGCCCTTGACGATAGCGCCCAACGACTTGATGGTGATGTTTAACAAACCGCCGGCCTTGTTGCCCGTGCTTGGATTCTGGTTAAGGACGGCTCCGAACTTTGATGCGTAGTCCTTGTACCAATCAACCATCGCAAAGATCTTGCGGCCGATCACCGCATCTTTGGCCCGATTAGCTAGCACGTGCTCGGCACCGCAAAACTCGGGCACTTCGGTCAAAAGGACGGTGCCGCCGCTTTTCACCAGGATATCGGAGCAATGTCCGAGCGACGGGTTAGCGGAGATCCCTGAAAACCCATCGGAGCTGCCGCATTTCACGCCGAGCACCAATTCGCTTACCGGAAACTCTTCGCGAACGCACTGATTCACCTCGGGTAGCATTTTTTCGATTTCTTTGAGGCCCAGATCGATAGCCGCCTGTGTGCCGCCAACATCCTGAATGCCGATCTTTACCAATGGTTTTAATATCGCCCGTTCACGATTTGTCAGATATTTTTCGACATAGGTGAGGTTCGTCTTCTCGCATCCGAGATCGATCAGAATGACGCCGCCCACGTTAGGGTGATCGGCATAATTCGACAGCGTCCGCATCATTACGTCGAGCGTTGAGCCATCCTGGCATCCGCAGCCTTTGTTATGCGGAATGGCGACTACGCCATCGACATTGGGATATTTCTCGCGATTGTAATGCAGAAACTCCGAGATCATCGAGATCTGTGTGGCCTCATGACTGGAGCACATCGACGTTGGCACTATCAGGACGAAATTTCGTGTCCCGACCCTGCCATCCGGACGCCGAAAACCCATAAATGTTGCGATCTCATCTGCGGAGAAATAGTCAGGTGCAGGGTTCTCGATATCCTCCGGAAGGTCCCGTATGACAGGAACGTTGTCTGACATGTTGTCGTGATTGATCCATTCGCCAGCACTGATCCCGAGCGATGTTCCGATGGGCTGGCCATATTGACGCACAAAGCTGTCGGCGGGTATGTCGGCAGTTGCAAATCGATGCCCGGGCGAGACGGTCGAGCTTACCACGAGTGTCTGACCGCCTGGGAGCGTCAGCTTCAGACCTTCGAAAGTCTGATTTTTTACCACCGCCACGTTGTCGCCGGAATTTACGATGATCGCAAAATCGGAGATCGGCACGGCGGAATGTTGGAACGTATCTGGCATAAAGATCATTACTAGTCAGTCAGTAGATCGGGTAGAACGAATGAACGCACGTTCTCATGAAGACGAATCCAGAGGCCGGGATTCTCATCCAACTGAATCCCGGCAGCCGCGGGTTCATCGGCAATCTCTGTCTCGATCAATCTCTTGAAACTCGCTCGCTTTGCCGGTGCGGTTGAGGCATCGACTATTGACTGCACTATCATCCGTGCCCCGAGTATTGCCGCCGGGCCGAGCGTCAGAATATAGGCCGCACTGCGGCATTCGGCTTCATCATCAGTTGAGATCGGACTGCCGCCTGCTTTGAATTTACCAATATGGTGGTCGACAATGCTTTGCGAGATCGGGATAATGCCGGCGATATCGCCAAACCTCGCCCCGGACCCGGGCTTTATATAACAAAGATGCGAAGCGGCATTTGCCTCGGGGCCGAGGCCCAGAAAGAAGATATCGATGCCGCCAAGCGAGTCGAGCTTGTCGAGATATAAGAGCAGATCGCCTTCTATATCAGAAGTTTCGGTCTGCATGGGCGTAAAACTTTTGACCTTTTTAAAGAAATTTGGCCCCAGTAAACGTTCAAAGTCACGCACAAAGCTCAGGCTGTTGTTCATCCTCATTGGAGCGAGAGCGTCCTGTGTAAAGACATTTAACCGGCTCAGCAGGTCATCGATCGCGGTCGTTTCTGCCAGACCTTGTATTATTCGGTACATTGCCTGTGCACCGCGTCCTCCCAGGAGGACGATGGTGATATCGCCGAAACGCGAATCGGCATAGCTCTTAAGCTCGTTGAACATTGCGAGCCCAACCTCTTCTTCGGTGGGAAGGACTTCGAAGTTGTAGGGCACGTTTCGAGATGAGAGCGAGGCCGTAGGACCAACGGCTTCGAGCCAAATATTAGCGCCGTCGACACGCCTGTGCGTACTATATTGCTTTGAGGTTTGCATTGCGTTTGTTTCGATCTTCCAGCTTTTAAGAATTTTAATTGGTTTAACCAATTAATTGCAACCTCTATTTTGCAAATTTTCTTCAATACCGCAGCCGCGGCCATAAAAAGAATAAAATAGCCTTATTTGAACTAGCGATGCCGTCCTTGACATTTATTGTAAACTTGTAAGAAACTGATGTCCATCATTTGCAATGGTATGACCTTTGCTCATTTTTTGTACGACAAAAATTATGGTGTATTCAAAACTGGGGCTCGACGGCAGAGTTGCGGTTGTCATTGGCGGAACCTCGGGTATCGGCAGGGCAATCGCCAACGGAATGGCAGAAGCAGGAGCTGACGTTATCTGCAGTTCTCGCCGTTCGGATCAAGTCGAAGCGGCGGCTGAAGAAATCGAGAATTTAGGGCGAAAGACAATACGATGTGTTTCGGATGTTGCCGACCGGCAATCCCTGGACGAGTTGCTTGCCCGAACTCTAGAAACATTCGGCAAGGTCGACATTCTTGTAAATTCCGCAGGCATTACAAAGCGGGCGCCGACACTCGATTTTGACGAAACTGACTGGGAAGCAATCTTCGAAACTAACCTGACCGGGACACTTCGCGGCTGCCAGGTCTTTGGCCGGCACATGATCGAGCGCCGCTACGGCCGGATAATTAATATCGCTTCACTCGGAACGTATGTTTCGCTCTTTGAGGTCGCGGCTTATTCGGCCAGCAAGGCCGCTGTAGCCTCGCTTACAAAATCACTTGCCATCGAATGGGCGAAAAAAGGAGTCAACGTGAACGCTATCGCACCCGGCGTATTCAAGACCGCGTTGAATCAAAAGCTGCTCGAGGAGACCCAAAGGGGACAGGAGTTTCTGACCCGCACACCGATGGGCCGCTTCGGAAAGGTCGAGGAACTTGCCGGGGCGGCCATCTTCCTGGCATCCGAAGCGGCAAGTTTTGTCACCGGCGAAGTGCTCGTCGTTGATGGCGGTTTCCTGGCCAGCGGCGTTAACCAGTAGAAAATATCAAAAAAGGCGAGTCTCTTGTGAACAGTGAGAAAGAAGTAAAAACTGAACGCATCATAGATCTTCTTGGCCGCGAAGGGCTTGGCGGTGTGCTTTTTAATGCTCAGCACAATTTCGCATGGATAACCGGCGGAGCTTCGAACGGTATAGATCTCAGCCGTGAGAATGGCGCTGCCTCGATCCTCGTCCGCAGCGACGGAAAGCGATTCCTGCTCGCAAATAATATCGAAATGCCCAGGATGCTCGCGGAAGAAGTTTCCGAAACCGACTTCGAACCAATCGAATACGGTTGGCAGGAGGAAAAAACGTCCGGGAGTTTCGTCATCGACAAAGCCCGTGGGCTCGTGACTGGCGAGATCGCGACCGATATTCCGATCGATGCTGCTACGCGGACGATCGACGGCTTGGTGGCAAGATGCAGATACGAAATGATGCCGGAAGAACTTGGCCGCTATCGGGCCCTCGGAAGGGATGCCGGAAAAGCTTTGAGAACTGTCTTAGACAAGATCGCCCCCGGAGAAACCGAGCTTGAGATCGCAGCAAAAATGCGGACAGAATTAGCTCTGGCCGACCTGAATTCGGTCGTTACGCTGGTCGCGGCTGATGAGCGAATCGAGAATTTTCGCCATCCTGTTCCGACCTTGAATAGGTGGAAGAAGACGGTTCTTCTTGTGACGTGCGCAAAACGCGGCGGCCTCATCGCCAGCCTGAGCCGAATTGCGTGTGTCGGGTACATTCCGGATGATCTTGCGGCAAGGACAGATGCGGCTGCCTACGTGAATGCCCGGCTTTGGTCGGCAACCCGGCCCCGGGCGACTGGCAGCGAACTCTACAGCGTTGCGGCGAAAGCCTATACCGAACGCGGATTCGCAGGTGAAATAGATAGGCATCATCAAGGCGGAGCCGCAGGTTATCGCACGCGCGATTGGGTCGCTCATCCGCAGAGCAGCGAGATCGTCGCGTTAAACCAGGCTTTCGCATGGAATCCTTCGATAACCGGCACGAAGGTCGAAGAAACTTTATTGGTAACCGAAAAAGGCGTCGAAGGGATCACATTCTCACCAGATTTTCCGGTGGTTACACATTCGGTGGACGGGCACGATTATCACTCGCCGGGGATCTTCAACATTAATTAACGAGGAGCAATTCGAATGGGAAATATTTCTGAAATAGCAGAGAGCCAGAAGAATCAAGACGATGGAGAATTCCTCGCCGCACCCGAAGAATCTGCGGGTTCCGCGACTGGAGCAGCGATTGCCGGGATCGGCGATCCTGTAAAGCGGGTTGGCCATTACCGCTGGATGATCTGCGCGCTTCTTTTCTTCGCCGCGACCATCAATTATATCGACAGGCAGGTCCTCGGCATTCTAAAACCTACCCTGCAAGCCGAGTTTGGCTGGTCGGAAACGGATTACGGGTGGATCGTATTCTCGTTTCAGACAGCTTACGCCCTCGGCCTATTATTCGTCGGCCGGCTGATGGACCGGTTCGGCACGAAAAAGGGATTTGCTCTCTCGATCACGGTTTGGAGCCTCGCTGCAATGGCCCATGCCTGGGCGGTGCCGATCGGCGTAGCCGGGGCGGCTTTGCTCAACTGGTTCGGTTATATTTCAACCTCGACCGCTTTTGTTTCCGTCGTCGGATTTATCATCGTTCGCTTTCTTTTAGGACTCGGAGAAGCGGGAAACTTTCCTGCGTCGATAAAAACGGTGGCAGAGTGGTTTCCGAAAAAAGAACGTGCTCTGGCCACCGGAATATTCAATTCGGGAACCAATGTCGGGGCCCTTGTGACGCCGCTCGTGGTGCCAATTATCGTGCTGTACTGGGGCTGGTACGAGGCCTTTATTATAACCGGTTTGATCGGATTTATTTGGCTTGGCTTCTGGCTGGTGATCTACAAACGTCCTGAGGAACACAAGAGGCTTTCGCCCGAGGAGCTTGCGTACATTCAAAGCGATCCGCCCGAGTCAATTGTCAAAATACCATGGAAACGCCTGTTACCGCATCGTCAAACCTGGGCTTTTGCGATCGGAAAGTTCATGACCGACCCTATCTGGTGGGTTTATCTCTTTTGGATTCCCGACTTTCTTAGCCGACAGCATGGGCTCGATCTCAAGACATTCGGCTTGCCGATTGCCGTGATCTACATTATCGCTGACGTCGGCAGTATCGGCGGAGGCTGGTTGTCATCGAAGATGATAAAAATGGGCTGGAGTATTAACCGTTCGCGCAAAACCGCGATGTTTATATGCGCCCTTGCCGTGGTCCCGATCGTCATTGCTTCGACTACTTCGAGCCTGTGGCTGGCAGTTGTTCTGATCGGTATCGCGGCCGCGGCTCATCAGGGATGGTCGGCTAATATTTTTACGATCGCCTCGGATATGTTTCCGAAACAAGCTGTCGGTTCGGTCGTCGGTATCGGCGGTATGTTTGGAGCCATTGGCGGAATGGTCATCGCGCCTCTTGTCGGCTATATACTGCAAACAACGGGGAGCTACGTGCCTATATTTATGATCGCGGCCTCCGCATATCTGGTCGCGCTGCTTTTCATTCACTTGCTGGCCCCGCGGCTTGAACCGGTCACGATCAATTATGACTAAGACGGAAGTACTTCGCCGGATCACAGAAAGCGGAATTCTACCCGTGATCCGGGCTGACTCGGCCGAAGAAGCGAAGGCCCTTGTGGACGCGATCGCGGCGGGCGGGATCAAAACGATAGAAATAACAATGACAGTTCCCGGCGCTGTCGAATTGATCGCCGAACTTTCCAATGATGCTGATCTGCTGGTTGGCGCTGGGACCGTGCTTGATGCTGAAACCGCGCGCCGATGCGTCGATGCGGGAGCCCGTTTCATCATCAGCCCGGCAACCAATTTAGAAACGATTCGGTACTGCGACGAAGTTTCTGTTGCGGTTATGCCAGGGGCATTAACCCCAACCGAGATCGTAACGGCGTGGGACTCAGGCGCGGACGTTGTAAAGGTCTTTCCTGTGAGTGCAATGGGAGGGCCGAACTATCTGCGGGCCCTCAAGGCGCCTCTCCCTCATATCAAGTTGATCCCGACCGGCGGCGTCAACATCGAGAATGCGGCCGACTACATACGGGCCGGGGCTGAGGCCGTTGGAGTGGGCGGCGAGCTAGTCAATCTCAACGCTCTCCGACGCGGCGACACAGCAAGTATAACGTCCGCGGCGAAAGCCTATATTGCGGCTATCCGCACATGATCATCGCAGCTTTACTTCTCAATTCGAAACCAGTCGATCTCGGCTGAACCGGCATCATTAAATTTGCCCGGCCGGGTGAATAAGAACCCGACCTTGGCACCGATCCAGCGGCCTTCGCGGGCCTTGAATGCAGACCCGACCTCTCTAAAACTTGTCCCGTCTTCGGAGATCGAGAAGGTGCAGATCGCGCCCTTTTGCACTCTCACCCGAAGATAAACGTCATTCGACCTGATCGCCATCGCTTCAGTAACTTTTTCGGCAGTTCCTTTATCGGCATCGTTTGCCGTTGCCTGTAAGACAAAGAGCTTTCCACCGCGATTTTGAATGCCGAGCAATGAGTAATCAAGCCCCATGATCACGAGCCCAAAGCGTTCGCCGTCAAAACGCGATTCTAACTTCACCTTCGCGGTTGCTGTGAACACCTCAGCGGGGAACTTTTGGAGCAGTAGATTCGGCAGGTCCCAAAGATTACGGTAGTTCTCTGGATTCTGAACGGAGAGCATCTTCAGCACTCCTCGTTCCGGAAACGGAAATGCCCAGGTTCCGGCCGGATTAGCGTGCCATTGCCACTGCAACCCAAGCGTCGGCGAATCGAATTCATCGCTATCCTGCGGTGTCGTTATCGGAAATGTCCGACCGACATTTGGCTTGCGGAATGTCACTACAGGTTCGCCAGTCCCATCGCCGTCCTTGTCACTTCCAATTAAAGGAAATCCAGCCTTCCATTCGACTGGCTGAAGATGAACTATTCGGCCGTACGCGGCCTTGTCTTGAAAATGTACAAACCACCATTCCCCGGACGGAGTGTCAACTAGAGCCCCCTGATGCGGGCCGTTTACGTCGGTTTTTCCTTGTGCCAAGACCACTCGTTTTTCATAAGGGCCGTAGATGCTCTTTGAACGAAGCCCAAGCTGCCATCCGGTAGCTACCCCGCCGGCGGGTGCAGAGATGTAATAGTGATCGCCGATCTTGTGAAACTTCGGCCCTTCGACCGTCGGGTCGGCATCATGCCCGTCGAAGACGACCACGCCGTCATCGATGACCTTCGTGCCTTCATGATTCATCCGGCTTACAACGAGAATGCTCTTGATCCCAGCCCGGCTGCCGGCATAAGCGTGGATTAGATAGGCTTTGCCGTCATCGTCCCATAGAGGACTAGGGTCAATTAGGCCCTTACCTTCCTTGATCAAGAGTGGCTCCGACCAAACGCCGGCCGGATCCTTGGCCTTTGTCATGTAGATGCCAAAATCAGGATCACCGTAATAAATGTAGAATTCACCTTTATGAGATCTGATGGATGGGGCCCACACGCCGCCGCCATGCTGTGGTTTTCGAAAATGTTCGACAGGTGGCAGAACCCGCAATGCGTGATTTATGATTCGCCAGTTCACAAGGTCCTTTGAATGGAGGATCGGCAATCCCGGCACGGCATTAAAGCTTGACGCCGTCATATAGTAATCGTCGCCTACACGTATCACATCGGGATCTGAGTAATCTGCATGAACTATCGGATTGGTATAGGTGCCGTCGCCGTTATCGCCGCCACGCTGTCGGCCGGCGTTATCCAGGGCTTGAGCGGGTACGGACAAACATGCGAAGCATAATGCCATCGCAAATCTTACTGATCGCATAAGGTCTGTATCCCGTTAATCGTTGTCCGATCCGTTTCGAAGTTCTTCGAGCCGTTGAGCTTCCTGTGTCTTAAGCAGATGTTCTCTCATCGCGTTTCGAGCGGCTTCAGAATTTCGCTCGCGAAGGGCCCGATAGATGTTGTGGTGCTGTTCGGCCGACTCCTTTAGATCGAGGGCTCTATGAACGGTCTTACTGCGGGCTTCAAAGAGTGTCGTCGCGACCATATTCATCAGAGCTGTGAGAATGCGATTGCCTGACGCGGCGGCGACCGTCTGGTGAAACTGCATGTCATGTACAAGGTATTGTTCGGGGTTGCTAAGCGAAGCATACATACCGGTGATCTCCTCGGCGAGAAGCGTCATCTGTTCGCTGTCAGCCCGATCGGCGGCAAGGCCGGCAATGCTCATTTCGAGCGCAAGACGCGCCTCGAACATCTCATCGTTCGTAAACCCATGGAGGGCCGAAAGCATCTCGAGCGGACTGCTGTCCAATGTGGGCGAGTCGCCGCGTACGGCTACGAATGTACCGGCACCCTGTCGGGACTGCAAAATGCCAACTGTGGAGAGCGAACGGATCCCGGCCCGGAGTGTGGGGCGGCTTACGCCAAGCAGCTTCGCAAGATCGCGCTCCGGCGGCAAACGGTCACCCGCCCGCAGCTCGCCGCTGTGGATCATGTTACGCAATCGCATGGACACTTCCTGGGCTGTCGTTCCGTTCTTTTCGGAATTGAGATTGCTGAAAACTGTTGGTTCTTTGCGTGGCATTTATCCCTTTATTTTAACTATTCAAATAGTCATTGTCGAAGAGGTTATTATCGCCGTTGCTTCCTATTGGCGGTCGGCAAACACTTTGATCAAGATCATCGAAAACCCTTTTCCCGTAACAGTTCGCTGGTGAGGTGTCCCACGCGGAACGACCACAAGATCGCCTTTCTTTATAGTGACCCGCTGCCCGCCGTCAGCCGTTTTGCTTCGCCATTCGCCTGATGATATCTGGTTGGGCTCGACCAGCGCGCCGCCCAGCATCAAAGTCGCTTCGCCCTCGAGAACGTAGTATATATCGTCGGAAGCGTCATGAACTTCGTGCAGATCATTTTCGCGTTTTTCGTCGTGAAATATCGCGACGCGCATTTGGTCACCGGCCTGTGGAACGACGTCAAACTGTTGGTTGCCGTCTTTAGCCCGAATCTCTTTTGCAACGTCAGCAATTTGCTGTTTCGTGCGAACAACGAATGGTTTTTTCGGAGTTGTCGGCCCGCTCTGGGCAGAGGTGATGACCGAACCCGCAGTCAGAACTATTATCAACGCGATGAATGTCTTCATTTTTTCCTCGTTTTGCCTATCAGCCACCGGCTCAGATCCTGAGCTGCTTTAAAATTCTCAAATTCGAGGGGCAGCCTTCGGCCATCGATGTATTCGTTATAGAGCCAGGGATCGCCGATGACGAAAACGGTTCCTTTGCCGTGGCTGGCAACGGCGATAACCGTCTCGCCGTTAGCCGAAACGACCGGTTTGGCGTTGCCGGTGAGGGAAAGCGTCGAGATCTCTTTAACGAAGATCTTGTGGGCCGTTTTGAATATCTCGTTACCCGTAGCGATATCGATACCGCCCATCTTGTAATCGTTATTGATGACCTCAAACTTGCGGTCCTTGTTGAACTGAATGCCGAATTCTTTTGCAAGCTTATTGAATTTGTCGAGCTCGGCATTCTGGGCATCATTCCCCATCAGCACGAGCACGCCGCCGGC
>JBGTCF010000368.1:0-13378 GCA_041748975.1 Pyrinomonadaceae bacterium | reverse complement strand
GCGGCGGCGGTACGCTCAGCTTGATGACTGATGCACAGGGGAAAACATTCTCAACCGCCCTGCTGCGGATGTCTATAGATATCCCTGACGTAGAGGCCAAATATCTCGGGCTGGCTTGAGATCATAGGGTTAATAGGGTTTGTTATCCCTACATGCATTGGACATTAATTACTAATTATTAATTGGCTAATTAATAATTAGGGTTTAGATAAAATGGCCGACCCTCAGAAAAACATAGTCCTCGACAAGTCGTTCGATTTTGCCGTTCGTATTTCGAGGCTCAATCGATATTTGGTCGATGAATAACGGGAGTTTGTTTTGAGCAAGGAGTTGTTGATCGCATGCACGCATATTGGCAGGCATGTCAAAGAAGAGGTTGCGGCCGAATCGCGTGAGGTTTTCGCGAATGAGTTTGGTAAGGCTCGACGAAAAGCCTCCGAGACCGAATATTGGCTTCGTCTTCTGCTCCACGCTGAGATCCTTGCCGAGGCCGAGTTTCGATCTATCGACAATGATCGCGTCGAGATCGCGAAGCTCATTAAAAAGATATTCTCCACATACCGACAAAATGACTGATCTTCTAATTGAGAATAAAGATTCGATCCGAATTCTGACTTTGAATCGACCGGAAAAGCGAAATGCTTTGAATGACGAGTTGATCGCGGCTCTAAAAGACGCATTGCGCGAAGCGGTTGCTGAGGAAAGCACGCGGGCGCTCGTCATTCGTGGGGCGGGGAAGGATTTTTGTTCAGGAGCCGATCTTTCATCGATTCAGAAGATCGCGACTGCTTCGTACGAAGAGAATATTGAGGATGCGCGTTCGCTGGCTGAGTTATTTGAGCTGATCAGGAGCGTTCGCGTGCCGGTGATCGCGGCGGTGCATGGGCGGGCTTTGGCTGGCGGGTGCGGGCTTGCTTTGGCTTGTGATCTGGTGGTTGCGAGCGAATCCGCTCGGTTTGGTTTCCCTGAAGTGAAGATCGGGTTTGTTCCGGCGATGGTGGCGGCGATACTGCGGCGAAATCTCGGTGAAAGGAAAAGCTTCGAATTGCTTACCCAAGGCTTCGAATTCACCGCCACCGAAGCCCTAAACCTCGGCCTCATCAACCGCGTCGCCCCCGACGACGAACTCGCTACAGCCGCGAACGACCTCGCCTCCGTCTACGCTGGAAGCAGCGGCTCCGCCGTCGCGATGACAAAGCACCTCCTCTACGACATCGACGCCGACCCCTACCAAACCGCCATCGAAAAAGGCGTTGTGGTCAATGCAAAGGCTCGAATGACCGACGACTGTAGACGTGGAATTGCAAGGTTTTTGAAGAAATAAGCCTTTCCGAATCGACTAAAGACCTATTGACCGCCGCCCGGGCTTCTCGAATACCGACAATGGCTTTTCGCCTGCGCCGAATGACTCGCAAATTTACTCATAACGACTCCCCTCGGCACAGAAAAACTTTGAACACTTAGATCGATAGTGACAGACCATGTGAGGCGTCTGGGCACTATCTCGGACCGAATCGCTGCGAATTGTATGATTTGTGTGATAGCGAACATAAGTTTGTTTGGAGGTGTGGGAAAGTTATAGGTAATCGTACGAGGATATATGAACGCTATAGATCTATTGATCGCGGGCCACAAGGAAGTGGATCGCATGTTTAAGGAATCCGAAGCCGCGCCGAAGGGCAAGAAGCGCCAGATATTTTCGGAGATAAAGGCTGCACTCGAAGTTCATGCGTGGATCGAGGAAACTATTTTCTATCCGACGCTGCAGAATGAGGGTGAGAAGCAGGTGATTAAGCTGGTCGGTGAAGCGATACCGGAGCACATGGATATGAAGTGCTTTCTGGGCGAGCTGGCGGTCGTTGCGACCGACGCGTCGAAATTTGAGCCGCTGCTGACCAAGCTGATCGAAGATGTGCGGCACCACGTGAAAGAAGAAGAAGGCGAGATGTTCCCCGCGGTAAAAAAGTACTTTTCCCAGGAAGCACTCAATGTTCTCGGCGCTCAAATGGAAAGCGAAAAGTCGCGCTTTCAGGCTTCGTACGAAACGATCTACGGGTAAACAAGACAGCGAAATTCTTCAAAGGAACATAATGGCAACAAAAAAAAAGAATACTAACATAAGCGATAAGCAGGTCGATCTGGAGTTCGATAAAGAAGATGCCGCGGATGAGTTTTTGACGACCAACCAAGGCCTCCGTATAAACGATAATCAAAACTCGCTGAAAGCCGGCGACCGGGGCCCGACACTGCTCGAAGATTTCATCATGCGTGAGAAGATCACGCATTTTGACCACGAGCGTATACCTGAGCGGATCGTTCACGCACGCGGTTCTGGAGCGCACGGTGTGTTTCAAGTGTACGAATCGATGGCGAAGTTTACGAAAGCGGGATTCCTGAACGACCCTGCGCGCGAGACGCCTGTGTTCGTGCGGTTTTCGACTGTAGCCGGTTCGCGGGGATCGACCGACCTGGCGCGTGATGTTCGCGGTTTTGCGGTCAAATTTTATACGGACGAAGGCGTGTTCGACCTCGTCGGCAATAATATGCCTGTGTTCTTTATCCAGGACGCGATAAAGTTTCCCGATCTCGTGCACGCCGTAAAGCCTGAGCCGCATAACGAGATCCCGCAGGCAGCATCCGCGCACGATACGTTTTGGGACTTTATCTCGCTGATGCCCGAATCGGCACATATGATCATGTGGCTGATGTCCGACCGTGCGATCCCGCGTTCGTACAGGATGATGGAGGGATTTGGCGTCCACACGTTCCGATTTGTCGACGAAAAAGGCAAATCGACGTTTGTAAAGTTTCACTGGAAGCCGCTGCTCGGCGTTCACAGCGTGGCGTGGGACGAGGCGCAGAATATATCCGGTAAAGACCCCGACTTTCACCGCCGTGACCTGTGGGAAGCGATCGTAACCGGTGCATTTCCTGAATGGGAGCTCGGCGTGCAGCTTGTACCCGAGGCAGACGAACATAAGTATGAATTTGATTTGCTCGATCCGACAAAGCTGATTCCCGAAGAGCTGGTTCCTGTCCGGCGGATCGGCAAACTTACACTGAATAAGAATCCCGACAATTTCTTTGCAGAAACCGAGCAGGTCGCGTTTCACGTCGGACACGTCGTTCCCGGCATTGATTTTACAAACGATCCGCTGATGCAGGGCCGTCTGTTCTCATACACCGACACGCAGCTAAAACGGCTCGGCGGACCGAATTTCCACGAGATACCGATCAACCGGCCGGTGGCCCCCGTTCACAACAATCAGCGTGACGGCCAGTCCCGTCAGACCATCAACACGGGACGCGTCAGTTACGAGCCGAATACCCTCGCCGGCGGATGTCCATTTCAAGCGACGGCCAAGGAAGGGGGATTTGTAAGTGTTCCGGAACGGGTTGACGCGCACAAGGTTCGCGAGCGAAGTCCTAGCTTTCACGACCACTTCAGCCAGGCGACTCTATTCTTTAACAGCCAGTCGGACGCTGAGAAGCGCCATCTGATCAACGCCCTCCGATTTGAGCTCGGCAAGGTCGAGGTCCAGGCGATTCGCTCGCGCATGGTCGGCATCTTAACGCAGATCGACAGGGACCTCGCCGCCGCAGTCGCCGAGAACCTGGGATTCCCGGTGCCGAAGCCGGAGCAGCCGATGAATCGGTCGTTCGGTGCGGATACGAATCCCAAGTCGGTCCAGCCGATAAAGATCACGTCATCTATCGATAGTTCAGAGCCGTTGAGCATGAGGAATACCGTTAAGGACACGATCAAAAGCCGAAAGGTTGCGGCCTTGATCGCCGATGGATTTGACGGCGATCAGCTCGCTGAGATGAAGGAATTCCTGTTAAAACAGGGAGCGATGCTTAAAACCGTTGCCCCGCGTAACGGTGCGATCCTGACCGCTGACGGAAAGGCTGTCGCGGCTGATTTTAGTCTGCTGACAACCGCATCCGTTCTATTTGACGCCGTATATATACCCGGGGGAGCCGCCAGTATTAAAACGCTTGCTGGCAACGCTGACGCGTATCATTTTGTCAACGAAGCGTATAAACACTGCAAAGCGATCTGCGCGACCGGCGATAGTGAAATATTTGTCGGGAATACGTTCGCTGGAAAAGCCGAGCGTGACAGTGCGGTGATAATCTCGGCGAAACTAAAAGATGCTCAGCCGGCCTTTGTTAAAGCGATCGCCAGTCATCGTAACTGGGACCGGGAAGAGAGCAGAAAAGTGCCGGCGTAACGGACGATTTTTGGTCGGCTCAAGCGGGCTGTGGTCGATGTCCGATGGTAAAGACGCTCGTCAATTCGTTGACGAGCGTCTATTTGCGCAGGGGTTTACGCTACGCGACGATTATCTCGACTTTTGGGGTGATGAGGGATTTGGGGATCAGGGCGGGGAAGTAGGCCATGATCTCTTCGACTTTGGGGCGGCCGCCGGCGAAGCCTGTGACGGATGGCGGGCCGGTGAGGATGAGCGGGGCGATCTCTTTGGTAAAGCGTTCGACGTCGGCTTTATTCTGGCCACGGACGCCGATGCGGAGTTGGGCTTCGGGGATGTCGGCCGGAACGCGGACACTCCTGTCCGCATCGCCGGCTACTCCGGCGAGATTTCTGTCGCCACCATTCACGTCCGACGAAGCATCGTCCGTTGCGGACAGGAGTGTCCGCGTTCCGGCGAGGTGACCGTGGGTTGCATTCACGCCGACGTATTCGGTTAGGATGACTTCGAATTTTAGGCCAAGATTGTCGAGCCTTTCGCGGAGTATTTTGTCGGCGGCTTGAGCCTTCTCAAGCGCGTCGGGCCAGGAGTATACGAGGGTGCCGACGGCTTTGTAGCCGCCGGTGTAGGCGATGGAGACTTTGTAGAAATCGGTCTTTGGGTGGCCGGTGATGCCGAAGACACGGACGCGGTTTTCGCCTGCGGGTTCGAGATTGATCGACGCGAAATCGGCGACGACGTCGGGCGTGATGTATGAATGCGGGTCGCCCATTTCGTAGAGGAGCTGCTCTTTGACGGACTGAATGTTGACGCGGCCGCCGGTGCCTTCGTGTTTGGTGACGATGAACTCGCCGTTCGGGCTGGCTTCGACGATCGGGAAGCCGATGTTCGCCATGTCGGGGATATTTTGCCAATCGTACTGGCAGTTGCCGCCGCTCGATTGTGCGCCGCACTCGATGATATGGCCCGCGATCGTTCCGGCGGAAACTTTGTCCCAGTCGTCAAAGCTCCAGCCGAATTCGTGCATCAGCGGAGCGAGCGTCAGGCCTGTGTCGGTCAGACGGCCGCCGACGATGATGTTCGCACCTTTGCCGAGAGCTTCGACGAGTACTTCGGCACCGAGATAGACGTTGGCGGACTGGACTTTGTCGCGGATGGCCGCGAGCGGCGTGCCGTCGTCCATGCTGTTGATCTCGATGCCATCGGAGATGAATTGATCGAGCCGATGGAGAACGTCATCGCCCGTGACTACGCCGATCTTTACTTTGCCCGAAAGGCCGAGTTCGACGGCAACATCTTTGATCGCGTTCGCACAGCCCTCCACATTAACGCCGCCGGCGTTTGAAAGGACCTTGATATTCTTCTCGACACAATCCGACAAGATCTCACGCATCAGCGTGACAAAATCGCGTGCATAACCTGCGCTTGGGTCGCGTTGCTTCTGCTTCTGGACGATCGACATCGTCACCTCGGCGAGGTAATCGAGCATCAAATAATCTATCGGGCCTTTGCGGACCTGATCGACAGGAGCTGTGAGCAGATCGCCCCAAAATCCCTGGCCGCCGGCAACTCTTACTGTTTGCTTCATATGGTTATAAGATAAAAGAAGAGCGGCCAAAGAACAAAAGTGCCTTTGACCGCTCGAATTTCCCGTTTATGACACCGCTGTTACATAACGCGCTTCTTTGTTCCTGTAACAGCTCTCTTACCCTTGCGATAGACCCACTTTGTGCCATTCGCAGTTTTCACTGCGACCCATTTGCCGCCTTTCCAGCTGTTGCTGGCCACCCATTTGGTGCCGGTCCATGTTCTACTCCCGACGGTCGTACCTACACGCCTCGATGTGCGATAGGTTTTCTTTGCGCCGCTCGCCGTTTTGCGACCAACCTGTTTCGAAACCTTTGTTACCTTATCCCCAGCTTTGCCGAGCATCGTGTCCTGCGCCTTGACGGACACTGAGCCGCCTGTTCCGAGGCCGCTTCCGATAAAGGCAAGCGCAAAAATTAACGCGGTCGATAAAAATAAAGAATTTAGTTTTTTCATTGTATGTCTCCCCTTAATAAGTAATAACTCTTCCCTTAGCCTGAACAACAGTTTAGCACGATTTTACCGGCTACGCAGGGCAAATGGCCCGTATTCTCTTATGCTATTGGGCCCGAACGTTGTCCCGGATGAACGTCACGATGTCCTCGGTCGAGGTCCCGGGAAGAAAAATTTCAGAAACGCCATTTGCCTTTAGCACAGATATATCCTCCTGTGGCACAATACCCCCAACCAATATCAAAGTATCATCCATCCCGTTTTCGCGGAGCAAATTGACGATCCTCGGGCAAAGGGTATTGTGAGCACCACTTAGGATCGATATGCCAACAGCATCGACGTCTTCCTGCAATGCGGCTGAAGCGATCATTTCCGGCGTCTGACGCAGACCCGTGTAGATAACTTCCATACCGGAATCCCTGAGGGCCCGTGCGATTACCTTGGCTCCGCGATCGTGACCGTCGAGTCCGGGTTTGGCTATCAATACTCTGATTTTTCGTTCTGACATAGGATTTCGGTGCTATTTCAAAGCTTTCGCGAGCGGACTTCCGGGCTTTACGAACGGCCGGATCCCTTTCCAGGATAGGTGATACTCTCCGTCTGGCTCCAGTGCTTTCATCACGTGCGGAAAACCGAAATCATAGTAAAACGTAACACCCTTTTCAGTTACCTGAAAGGCATTTAACTCGGTCGTCCTAAAATTCGCACGAGCGAACGTCTCGTTGGGGTCGAGGTCCTGAGCCTCGGGATCCTTACGCATTGCTCGTTTTGCCTTGACGATCTCGGCGGCCTGCATTTGTTTGACGCGGGCGGCAAGTCCCGCGAGATTTCTGAAAACGTCCTTCGGAAAGAGCCGCACGCCGCCGACAGTGTCGATATTGAGCCGCTTTACGACATGGTCGGGATACGCGGCACTGCCGGTTATATGTAGCGTGATGCTCAGGAGGCCGTTCTTCATGTAGGGAACATCGAAATCGGCCTCTTCCAGCCATTGCTGCTCGGTCTTTTCTTCTTCGATGGTGAAATCGAATGCTTTCTCGTAGCTTAGCAGTGATTCGATCTTAGAGGACAACTCGGGCGTGGAGGCCTTCACACGCGGATAATTTACGGTAAACGTTTTCTTGAATTCGACCAGCGGATCGGGACGTGTGTAGGTCACTAGTTCGCCTTTGATCTCGAAGGACTGTCCCGCGGCGACGGCGGCGAATAAACTGAACGAAAAAATTAACAGGCTGATAAGGTTTTTTTTCACAGAGTTTGTCTTAGCTCGTGGTTTCCAGGTCGGGTGATCCGAATACATTTCGGAGTTTCGCCCTAATTCCTCTATTTGAACGGATTGCGGCGAACATTTCAAACCAGGCATGGGTATTTATCCATAGTGGATTATAGCTGCGGAGGGGTTTCGTTATCCCGTATCGCGGTGTTTCAGTCTCCTGAGCAAACGATCCGAAGATCCTATCCCAGATGATCAATACGCCCGCATAATTCTTATCCAGATACGCTTCGTTTACGGCGTGATGCACCCGATGGTGCGAAGGAGTGTTGAAAATATATTCAAACCACCCGAGAGTCTTAACAAATCCTGTATGGATCCAAAACTGATAGATAAGATTGAAACCGTGCATGATCGCGAACATCCACGGAGCAAAGCCGAGCAGCATTATCGGTGCATAAAATATCCAGTGGACGATGCCGCCGAACCAGCTCTGGCGGACCGCGACGCTCAGGTTGTAATGCTCACTAGAATGATGAACCACGTGAAAATTCCAGAATAGCCTCGACTCGTGGCTCACCCGATGAAAAACGTAGTAGGCAAAGTCGTCTATAAAGAAAAGCAGTGCCCAAGCCCACCACGCGTTCGCAGGAATTTTGTACGGGGCCAATTCGTAGGCAGCTATATAGATTGAGGCTGTAAATATACCGAATAACGCACCGCAGACGACACTCATGAATCCTAGAAAGATATTGGTCCAGGTATCCCTGCGATCCCGAAATTCGTCTGAGCCCTTTCGATAGGCCCACCACGCCTCAGCCGCTATCAGGATGGCGAAGATGGGAATAGCAAAGACGGTTGGCCGGAGCATAAAATAACAATAGTCAATCTTTAGATCGTTCGCAAGGGTTTATAGATGTACTGTGACGTGCTTTTTTTGTGGCGATAGAGTTTTCTTTTTTTTGTCTGGCCCATGGTCGTACCTTCACTGATCTGGAAGCATCTTAATCGCGTAAATGCTGAAAAAAGTATTGAAGGTAACAGCACTCGGACTTGCCCTATTGCTGATCGTGCTGCAGTTTATCGGTATCGACAAGACTCGTCCGACGATAGTTGATAACGAAACGCTTGAAGCTGCGGTAAATGTCCCGGCTGATATTTCGCTTATACTCGGCCGATCATGTAACGACTGTCATTCTCACAAAACTGTTTATCCATGGTACGCCAACATTCAGCCGATCGGCTGGTTTCTGAGGGACCATATAGAGCACGGCAGCGAGCATCTAAACTTCAGCGTTTTTAACACGTATTCGCTCGACAAAAAGGCCAAGAAGCTTGTAGAGATCTGTGAGGAGATCGAGGCGGGAGGCATGCCGCTGCCGTCCTATCTGTGGATCCATCGAAACGCACTACTAAGTATGAGCGAGAAGAAAGCTCTTTGTGAGTGGACAAGAGAGGAAGCCGCAAAAATCGTTCGCCAGACTGGATCCATTTAAATACGGGAACCCCGATTTCGGATCCATCCCTGTCCCAAGCATTACTGAGGACACCACCAATCTTTTTGCGGATCAAGAGAAAGACGAGAGAACTTTCTTGAACCCAGTAAAGCGGCGTACTACATCGACCGCTTCGAAATTTTTTGATTTCGGAAAGCGGTTGATTATTGTAAAATAGCTAAATGTCCCTGCTTCCGATAGTTCACTATCCTGAGCCAGTCTTGCTTACCGTCGCAAAGCCCGTCGGCGACGACGAATTTGGCCGCGAACTCGAATCGCTTGTTTCGGACATGTTCGAGACGATGGAAAAGGCCGGTGGTGTTGGGCTTGCTGCCCCGCAAGTCGGTGTTTCCAAACGCATTTTTGTGATGGATGTCGACGGCGAGGACATTGAGCAGCAGCGGCACGTATTGATCAATCCGGAGATCATCCATATCGAGGGCGAACAGGTCGGTGATGAAGGCTGCCTATCATTTCCGGGTGTGTTCCAAGTCGTAAAAAGGGAGATGCGTGTGATAGCCCGGGCCCGCAACCTCAAAGGCGACGAATTTGAATTGGACGTCGCCGATCTTGCCGCCCGGTGCATACTGCACGAAACGGATCATTGCGATGGAATAGTCTTTCTCGATCGCATGTCGCCGCTTAAACGCCAACTGGCAAAGCGGAAGATCAGAGGGCTGCAGAAAACGGGGAAGTGGAATTAAATTGAACATTCAGGAAACAAAATTGACGGCGGAACTTTCTTCAAGCGGCGAGCTAAATAAGTATCTGAGCGAGGGCTGGGTACTGATCCTGAGCTATGTCGAACATCTGAGCGACTCTCAGCAGCCAAGATTTGTAGTGGCGTGGCATTTCGACAGTCCGCCGGTCTTTCCGGAGCTGCTGGATAAATGGGAACGCCGGGAACTTAGAAGAAATTACCAGTGATCACATTTTGAATGCTTCGTTTATAGGAAACTGTTAACAGGTAAATGAAATTATGCAGACTAAACCAACATTAGATAATTTTAAGAACGAACCCTTCACAGACTTTTCAAAAGCCGAGAATGCCGATGCAATGAAGGCGGCAATCGAGAAGGTAAGAGGGCATCTGGGCCGTGAATATTCGATCTTGATCGGTGGCGAAGACATTGCCCTGGAATCGAAATTTAACAGCATAAATCCCGCTAAAACGTCAGAGGTGGTCGGTGTCTTCTCGGAGGGCGATACCGATATCAGCCTTGTCGAACGGGCGATCGAGACAGCTACTGACGCATTTAAAACATGGAAGAAGGTACCGCATACGGAGCGTGCGGAGTATTTGTTCAAGATCGCTGACATTATGCGTGAGCGAAAGCATGAATTGTCGGCATGGATGGTGTTCGAGGTTGCCAAGACGTGGGCCGAGGCGGACGGAGATACTGCCGAAGCGATCGATTTTTGTGAATTTTACGGCCGTGAAATGCTGCGGTGGGGAAGCGAGCAGCCGATAACGCCATATCCCGGCGAGGACAACCGTTTTGAGTATATTCCGCTGGGTGTAGGTGCCATCATTCCGCCATGGAATTTTCCACTCGCGATCATGGCGGGTATGACCATGGCCGCAGTCGTAGCGGGCAATACGGTCGTACTTAAGCCATCTTCGGATGCTCCGACAATCGCTGCCAAATTTATTGAGATCGTTCGCGAAGCCGGGCTTCCCGATGGGGTCGTCAATTTTATTAGCGGGAGCGCGAAAACGGGCGAGGCGATGGTCACCCATCCGAAAACAAGGTTCATTTCATTTACCGGGTCAAAAGGTGTCGGCCTCCACATCAATGAGGTGGCGGCCAAACCACAGGACGGGCAGATCTGGATCAAGCGCGTCGTCGCGGAAATGGGCGGCAAGGACGCGATAGTTGTCGCGGAGGATGCCGACCTCGATTCGGCGGCGGCGGGCATCGTATCGGCGGCGTTCGGTTTTCAGGGCCAGAAATGTTCCGCTTGTTCAAGACTTATCGTCGATGAAAAGGTCCATGATCAATTGCTTGAAAAAGTGGTTGCTATAACCAAGACTCTCAAACTTGGGCAGCCGACCGAAGGCGAAACAAATGTCGCGGCTGTTATCAATCAAAAGGCGTTCAATTCGACCATAGGATACATCCAGAAGGGCGTCGGCGAAGGCGGCTTTGTCGTAACCGGAGGCAGCGGCGATGATTCAGAAGGTTACTTCATCGAACCCACGATCATCGATAACGTCGATCCGGGCGCCACCATCGAACAGGAAGAAATATTTGCTCCCGTTCTTGCCGTAATCAAGGCCCGTAACTTCGACCACGCACTTGAGATCGCCAACGGCACGGAATTTGGCTTGACAGGCGCTGTTTATTCCGCAGATCAAGATAAGCTTGAACGGGCACGGCGTGAATTCCATGTCGGCAACCTGTATCTCAATCGCAAATGCACCGGGGCGTTGGTTGGGGTCCATCCGTTTGGCGGATTTAATATGAGCGGAACCGATTCAAAAGCAGGTGGACGCGAATATTTGCTACAGTTTATGCAGGGCAAGCTTGTATCACAAAAAGTCTAAGGCAAAAAAAATGAAGTGTTTCAATTTTCTCGTGGTGCCGATCGCGATGTTCATGGTGTCGGCGTCCGTTCCTGCCCAGAAACCGCAGCCCGGAGGGGCAACCAAACCTGCTCCTATCATTTTTGCAGTTCTAAATGATGGGAAAATGGTTGAGCCTCTGGCTTATGTTGAAGGCGGAAAGCTGACGCAGCCCGTTAGCGGCGGTGAGGAACCGGCACGTCTGACGGCATTCAACCGCAACTACTATAAGGCTAAAACGTCGTACCGGCTGATATTTGGTGGAGCAAATGCTGGTACGGTGGCCATCATGAGTTCGGACCCGAAGGCAGAATGCTCGGCAAATATGGCAGTGGTTAGTATCGTTTCACCGAGGGCTAAATTGAGAGGCAATGTGATGGCATTGGCGACAAATGTAATCGCGACAAAAAAGGGAAGCGGTGTCCGGCGATTGCCATCCGCCGCCGAGAGAGCGCAGATCGAAGCCCTTGTTCGTTCCGAATTCGGCAAACACAAGGTTCCTTCGAGCGTTATCAAAACACTCAAGTCTCACAACTTGACCGCTCTCGACGTTGATTCGGACGGCGTAGCCGAATTGGTCGGCACGTATTGGGTCGATACATCCGCAGCGTCCCGGGCATTGCTCTTCTTTATCGCTGATAAAGCTGCCGACGGAAAATACTCTTTTGGATTTACCGACTTTAGGAATATCAAACTTGACGATGTGATGAGCAGCGACATTAAAGATGTCGATTCCGGTGTTTATCATGAACGCCTGCTGGACGTTTTCGATTTTGACAATGACGGCGTCGCCGAAGTATTCACATACATTCAGTCGTTCGAAGGCGCCGGATTTAACGCCTATCGGCGCGAGGCCGGAAAGTGGACGATGATCTTTGAGGGATCCAATTATCACTGCGGCTATTAGCTGAAAGGCAGTTTATATAGAAGGGCATAAGCGGATACGACGCTTTGCCCTTTTATTTTGGTAAAGTGATAGGTTGATGAAGATCGTATTTATGGGCACTCCGGCAGCCGCGGTTCCGTCACTCAAGAAGGTTCTCGAGGACGGCCATGAGGTCGTTGCCGTTTACACGCAGCCGGACCGGCCATCCGGCCGCGGCAATAAGATCGTTTATTCGCCGGTGAAGCAGTTTGCCATCGACCACGAACTAAAGGTTTTTCAGCCAGTGAAGATAAAAACACCGGAAACACTAACGGACTTCGAATTACACCACGCCGATATAGCTGTGGTCGTGGCTTACGGCCGTATCCTTCCCGAAGGCTTTCTTAATGCCTTTCGAAATGGTGCGGTGAACGTTCATTTCTCGCTGCTCCCTAAATATCGGGGGGCGGCACCTGGAAACTGGGCGATTGCCGAAGGGGAAACAGAAACCGGGGTCACCACAATGATGATGGACGCGGGGCTGGATACGGGCGATGTCCTGCTTCAACGATCGACGCAGATCGGCTCGGACGAGAATGCTATCGAGCTTATGTCGCGGTTGTCTGAATTGGGCGGTGAATTGTTGTTGCAGACGCTAGCTGACCTTCCCTCGATCACGCCACGGAAACAGGACAATTCCCGAGCGACTCTCGCTCCTATCTTAAAGAAGGAGGACGGTCGGATCGATTGGACGATGTCTGCAAAGCGTGATTCCGACCGCATACGAGGCTTTCAGCCTTTTCCGGGCTCATTTACCGAGATACACGGAAAACGGGTTAAGGTCCTGGCCGCCCGGCCCGTTGACGAGACAGCAAGCACTGGGCTGCCAGGTCAGGTCATCGAATCTGATGCGTCCGGTTTGCTCGTCGCATGCGGCGATGGGGTTTTACAATTACTTGAGGTCCAGCCCGAAGGTAAAAATCG
>JBGTCF010000367.1:0-3236 GCA_041748975.1 Pyrinomonadaceae bacterium | reverse complement strand
GGGACATCTCGATGAGATCGACGAAACTGCAGCTGCCATCGGAGCGGTCAATACAGTGTCGATCGAAGGTGGGCGTTTGCACGGCCATAATACCGATGCCGAAGGCTTTATCGCGCCGCTTTTATCGAAACTGGGATCAGTTAAAGATTCACGTGCGGCCGTTTTTGGTGCTGGCGGGGCGGCCCGGGCCTGTTTGTTTGCTCTTAAAAAGCACGATGCCAACGTAACCGTTTTTGCGCGAGATCCATCAAAGGCCGATGCGATCGCGAAGGAATTCGGTGCGGATTCCGATACGATCGGTCGTGAAGACCTGGCGGTTTTTGACATTGTCATCAATGCGACACCCGCGGGGATGAAGGGCAAGGCTGAGAACGACCTACCATTTGACCCCGCGAGGATCGAGCACTCAAAACTGGTTTATGATCTTGTTACCTCGGCTGAGCCGACACCATTGATACGGGCTGCAAATAATGCCGGAGTCGGAACGATCACCGGCGTCGAGATGCTGGTTGCCCAGGCAGTCAGGCAGTTTGAGATATGGACGGGCAAAAAGGCTCCTGTTGAAATAATGAAAAAGGCGGCTGAGATGCCGCTATGAGGTTATGAGCGTTGAGGCGATGAATTGCCCGAATTGCGGAGCGGGCGTTGCAGGCGACAGCACACGGTGTGAGTTCTGCCGCACACGGCTAAAGACAATGGCGTGCCCGCATTGCTTTGGCCTGATGTTTGTCGGTACAAAGCATTGCGGCCATTGCGGAAAAAAGATGGTCGCGGCGGCAGGCGGTGACGATAGACCGGTTGGCGGATGTCCACGCTGTCGAACTCAGCTTGAGCCGCTTGTGATCGGCGAGGCAAATCTTAGTGAATGCCTAAAATGCAGCGGATTGTGGATGTCGGTCGATGCATTCGAAGAGCTTTGTTCGGATCGAGATGAGCAATCGGCAGTGCTTGGATACAAAGGCCGCACCCGTAACCCCGATATCGGCGAGACAGTAAAGGTTAGCTATGTACCGTGTCCGGCATGCGGCGAATTGATGAACCGCAGCAATTTTGCCCGGGCTTCGGGCATCATAATCGATACTTGCCGTAAACACGGTGTATGGTTCGATGCCGAAGAGCTGCCCGGAATTATTGAATTTATACGTAACGGCGGGATGCGAATCGCACGCCAACGAGAGAGCCGCGATATAGAAGAGCAGCGTGAAAAGCTTCGGGATCAGAGCAGGGCGAATCGTTTATTCGAGAGACGTTTCGGAACGGACCGTGCATATTCTAAGGAAGAGACAGGTGTGAAGGGTTTTCTCCGCAGGTTATTCGAATAATGTCAGACATTATGCAGCGTTACAGCCGACAGGTCCTGTTCAACGAGATCGGGGCTGCGGGGCAAGAACGTCTGGCAGCGGCCCGCGTGCTTCTGGTCGGTTGTGGAGCCCTCGGATCGTCGCATGCCGAGATGCTCGCCCGCGCGGGCGTAGGAAACCTTAGGATTGTCGACCGCGATTTTGTCGAGCTTTCGAACCTTCAGCGGCAGACATTGTTCAGCGAAGCCGATGCCCTTGAACGTCTCCCGAAAGCCATAGCAGCTCGGAACAGGATCACGGCGATCAATTCGTCGATCAACGTCGAACCCATCGTTGCCGATATAAATAATTCCAACGTTGAGTCGTTTCTCGAAGGCTGCGATCTTGTGCTCGACGGCTCCGACAATTTTCAGGTGCGGTATCTGCTTAATGACGCTTGCGTCAAACGCGGCAAGAAATGGATCTACGGAGCTGCCGTGTCGAGTTACGGTTCGACCATGACTATCATGCCGGGCGAAACGCCATGTCTGAGGTGTATTTTCGACGAGATGCCGGATGCTGGGTCGGCCCCAACGTGCGATATGGCCGGGGTGATCATGCCGATCATCACTACTGTTTCGGCGATCCAGGTGTCCGAGGCCTTAAAAATCCTTGTCGGCGATCTCGATTCGCTTCACGGTTCTCTGATGCAGTTCGATGTGTGGGCAAACGACCGGCAAAAGATCAAGCTCGGCAAACCTGATCCCGACTGTACTGCCTGTGGCCAGCGAAAGTTTGAGTTCCTTGATGCAGATAACGCCGAGTTTTCCGCAGTTCTTTGCGGACGCGACGCTGTGCAGATCGCTTCGCCTCGCGAAACGACGCTGGACCTTCCAGCTCTCGCCGAGAGGCTGGAAAGGCTCACCGAAGTAAAACTGAACGAATATCTTCTGCGGTTCACTTCGGGCGAGAACGAGATCACCGTCTTTCGAGACGGCCGGGCCATCATTCAGGGGACAGACGACGTTGCTCATGCACGCTCGCTTTACGCGAAGTTTATCGGCTCATGAGATCGCGACGGAAGGTAATAATAATCGGCGGTGGGTTTGGCGGGCTGTGGGCAGCCAAGGCCCTGGCGAACAAGCCGGTCGACGTTACATTGATCGACCGCAAGAATCATCACGTCTTTCAACCGCTTTTGTACCAGGTCGCTACGGCGGTGCTTTCCCCCGGCGAGATCGCTCAGCCGATCCGGCGAATTCTTCATAAATTCCAGAACATTGAGGTGATCCTCGGCGAAGTCACAGATTTCGACAAGGAAGGGAAGAGCGTTATTCTGGCCGACGGGTCGCGGGTATCATATGACTATCTCATCGTCGCCGCCGGCGCCCGTCATTCATATTTCGGCCGGGATGAATGGGAGACGAACGCTCCGGGCCTTAAGACGATCGAAGACGCCGTCGAGATCCGCCGTCGGGTTTTGCTTGCATTCGAGCTTGCGGAGCGTAAGGCCTATCTGACAGGGGTCGAGCCAAAGCTGAATTTTGTCGTGGTGGGAGGCGGGCCGACCGGCGTGGAGCTTGCGGGTGCAATTGCAGGCATTGCCCGTCAGGCGCTGGCAAAAGATTTCAAAGCTATAGACACCAGGAAGGCGAGTGTAATGCTCTTCGAAGGCTCCGACCGCATTCTGGGTACATTCGGAAAGGACCTGTCGGAAAGTGCGAAGTCGCAGCTTGAATCGCTCGGTGTCGAGGTTCGGCTTAACAGCTTTGTGACCGAGATCGAACCGGGCCGCATAAAGGCGGGCAACGAGTGGATCGAGTGCAACGTGGTCCTTTGGGCGACGGGTGTTGCAGCTTCTCCCCTGGGGATCGCACTTAAATCGAAGATCGACAGCGCGGGCCGTGTACACGTTGAGCCCGATCTTTCGCTGCCCGGCCACAGGGAAATATTCGT
>JBGTCF010000366.1:0-5960 GCA_041748975.1 Pyrinomonadaceae bacterium | reverse complement strand
AGGCAGCTTCGCGACCGTCTGGAAAACGAAATTTTGGACAAAATTCCAAATTCTCGTTTGAATGGAACGTCAGATCCGGCAAAACGCCTGCCGAATACATCGAGCATTTCATTCGAAAACACGAATGGGGAGATGATCCTCCACCGACTCGACCAGGCAGGAATCTGCGTTTCGACCGGTTCGGCCTGCAACGCCGCCGACCACACGGCCTCACCGGTCCTTGCCGCGATGAATGTTCCCTATTCCTGGGCAATGGGATCAATTCGGTTTTCCGTGGGTAGATTCAATACTATGGAAGAGGTCGACACGGTCCTTGGCGTTTTACCCAAATTCATTGCGGAAATCAGAACCCACAGCGGCGCAGCAGTCTAGGATGGATCGTTCCGCCTGCCGTATGTTGCGGTCAGTTCTATCAGCCAACGAGAAGCCTCCTCCGTAAGCTGATTTGCAAGTAGCCGCCATTGCCAATTGCCATCGCTCGTTGCGGGGGTGTTCATTCGGGCAGAACTTGCGAGGCCGAGGATGTCCTGCATGGGAATAATCGCAGTGTCAGCGACCGACGAAAAAACGGCCCGGACCATGTCGCGATGGATCTCACGGCCGTTTGCGTGGAGATATTTGCGGCAAAATGAGAGCTCGTGTTTCTGCGCTTTTTTGTACCAACCAGCCGTTGTATCGTTGTCGTGGGTTCCTGTATAGGCGACGGTATCGCGAATATAATTGTGGGGCAGGTCGCGATTTTGTGCGCCGCCCCCGAATGCATATTGCAGAATCCGCATGCCTGGCATTTCGAACCGATCCCTCAGCGATTCGACCTCCGGGGTCATCGAGCCCAGATCTTCGGCAATGACGGGAAGTGGCCCGAGCCGCCGAACCAGCGTTTCGAAAAGATCCGTGCCAGGCACGTCTGCCCACTTTCCATTCTCGGCCGTCGTGTCACCGCCGGGCACCTCCCAGTTTCTTACAAAGCCAATAAAATGATCGAGCCTGACGATATCCGCGGTTTTTAGTGCAAATGCGATCCGAGCGGTCCACCAGCTAAAGTCGTCGGCCCGCATGGCCTCCCAGTCGTAGATCGGATTACCCCAGAGTTGGCCGGTCTTTGAGAAATAATCCGGCGGAACGCCCGAGACCACCTTCGGCGTTCCGTCGCGGTTTAATTTGAATTTGTCCTGGTTACACCACACGTCAGCAGAATCCAGCGCGACAAAGATGGGGATGTCGCCTATTATCGTTACTCCGCGCTCGTTAGCGTAGCGTTTTAGGTCGGCCCACCCGCTAAAAAACAGGAATTGGTAGAATCTCTCGGCCTCGATCTCGCGATAAAGCTGAGAAATGGCCCTTTCCAGCGCATCCGGAACCCGGAGGCGAAGTGGCTCGGCCCATTCGAACCACGGCTTATGGGCTTGAGAGAGCTTGATCGCCCGATATGCCGCATAATCATCGAGCCACCATGAATTCTGTCGACAAAAGTCAACGAATGCATCCTTCAGAACATTGTTTGGCGTCGAGCGGAAATTTTCGAAAGCAAGTTTTAGAATCTGCGTCTTCCATTCGTAAACCTGCCCATAATCGACAAACTCAACGGGAAATGAAGGAGATTCCGCGATCACTGAGCCGGGCAAGAGGCCCATTTCTATGAGGCTTTCCGGCGATACAAGAAGCGTGTTCCCCGCAAATGCGGAAAAGGTCGAATATGGCGAGTTACCTGGGCCGGTCGGCCCCAGCGGGAGTATCTGCCAGTATGTTTGACCGGATGCCGCAAGAAAATCAACAAACTCAAATGCTGAGGCACCGATATCGCCGATGCCGAAACGACCGGGAAGTGATGTTGGATGCAGGAGTATTCCGCTGGCTCTCGGAAGTTTCATTTGTCGTCTATTATGTTTATGTTCGTGATGCATTACAAATACATAGATAACGGGGAGATATGCGAAATAGGTGATAGGTGGTAAGTGAAAAGTTTTAAGTTTTGAGAAGCCCTGACTTATCATTTAACACTTCGTACTTTTCACTTATTCCGGAGGAGCAAATGGAAACGATAATTCGAAGCAAACGTGTCGTTACACCGCTCGTGACGGGGCCTGCGTCCATCCATATCAGCGGCGGCCGGATCGCAGCCATTCGGGAATGGGATGATGTTCCGGCAGGCGTTCCCCTAGATGATGCCGGTCATCTGGTCGTTATGCCCGGGAATGTCGATGCGCATGTTCATGTAAACGAACCCGGACGGACTGAATGGGAAGGTTTTGAGACGGCAACTCGCGCCGCCGCGGCAGGCGGAGTTACGACCATCGTCGACATGCCGCTCAACAGTATTCCTGCGACGACGACGCTTGCGGGGCTCGAAGAGAAACTTGCTGCTGCGGAAGGAAAGTGTTCCGTCGATGCCGCGTTCTGGGGTGGTGTTGTGCCGGGGAACACGGCAGAGTTGGCGCCGTTGATCGAGCGAGGCGTTCGCGGGTTCAAGTGTTTTCTGATCCACTCGGGAGTCGATGAGTTCCCGCACGTAACGGAATCGGACCTAAAAATTGCGATGCCTGAGATCGCACGGCTCAATTCCGTGCTGCTCGTGCATGCTGAGGTGCCCGGCCCAATTGATGCTGCCGCCGGGACACTAACGGGTTGCGATCCTCGTTCTTACAACACATTTCTTCGTTCGAGACCGCGGGAATCTGAGAACGAGGCGATAGCGATAATGATCCGTCTCTGCCGCGAGACTGCCTGCCGCGTCCATATCGTCCACCATTCGTCGTCCGACGCTTTGCCGATGCTGCGGGCCGCTAAGGCCGAGGGCTTGCCGTTGACGGTCGAAACGTGTCCTCATTATCTGACATTCGCCGCCGAGGAGATCCCCGACGGGGCGACTCATTTCAAATGCTGCCCACCGGTCCGCGAAGCCGAAAACCGTGAAAAGCTTTGGGAGGCAGTTGCCGACGGTACGATCGATATGATCGTCTCGGATCATTCGCCATGCACGCCGGCCCTGAAACTACAGGAATCAGGCGATTTTAAGGACGCCTGGGGCGGGATCGCGGCTTTGCAGTTCGGCCTGCCGGTAATGTGGACCCATCTTCGTTCGCGCAGGTTTGGCGTCGCAGATCTGACGCGGCTCATGTCCCGAGAGCCGGCCAAACTCGCAAGTTTGGAAAAGAAAAAGGGGATGCTGGCAGCGGGCTATGATGCCGATCTTATCCTATGGGATCCCGACGCGGCCTTTGACGTAAGGGCCGATGCGATCCTCCATCGTCATAAGGTCACACCATATGAAGGTATGCGGCTTTTCGGCGTCGTGGAGTCAACATATGTCAGGGGGCACAAGGTCTACGAGAAAGAAAAACTCAGGGAGAAACCTATTGGAATGATTCTCCGTTAGACTGTCATTTTACAAAGATTATGTGCGCAATAGAAAATTCGGTGGAAAGGTATGCAATAATCCTTTGATTAACTTTCAATCGACCCGGGGCCGCAAAAATCATTCGATTTCAAAAGCCCTTGGCACCGGGACCTCGGCTTCGATTTTGACCGATAGATCTTCGGGACAAAGATGGATTCATCCGGATGAGAACTCTATAAAATGGACTTTTTAGATTTCCTGGATCTGGCATCGAACAAAGTCGGCGGCGTCGTGATCGCGGCGAATGACGACTTTTTTGCGCCCAAGGAAAACCTGATCGCACCGGCGGCACCGGTGTGGAAAGAGGGGAAATATACCGAACGCGGAAAGTGGATGGACGGATGGGAAACGCGACGCCGGCGATCGCCCAGAGAGGATGAAAAATTTGACTGGTGCATCATACGTCTGGGCCTTCCCGGCCAGATCAAAGGAGTTGTTGTTGATACGGCATTCTTCCGGGGTAATTATCCGTCGCACTGTTCCATTGAAGGCTGCTTTGCTGAGGGGCATCCGGAACTAGACGACTTAGTCGGCGAACGGACGCAATGGACGGAAATTCTCCCGCTCTCAGAGCTAAAAGGCGACACGCAAAACAAATTCCCGATCATTTCTGATGAACGACTATCGCACCTGCGTCTTAAGATCTATCCTGATGGCGGTGTAGCCCGTCTTCGGGTCCACGGCGTTGTAAAGCCGGACTGGGAAGAACTAAAGCAACGAAACAGCGAGATCGATCTTGCTGCCGCTGAAAATGGAGGTAGCGTGCCGCTCGCGAGCGATATGTTCTTCGGCCATAGACAAAACCTCATCATGCCCGGATTGGCCCGGGATATGAGCGACGGCTGGGAATCGCAGCGGCGCCGCGGTCCGGGGCACGACTGGTGCATCGTAAAGCTTGGAACACGCGGAAAAGTAACGCGTATTGAGGTCGATACCTCTCATTTTAAGGGAAACTACCCTGAGAGCTGTTCTTTGGAGGGCGGCGTCGCGGGCACTGACGATTTGAATTCGATCGAATGGAAACCACTGCTGCCAATGTCAAAGCTACAGGCTCATACGCGACATTCCTTCAGCAGAGGATTAGCGGACGTTGGCGAGATATCTCATGTTCGATTTAACATCTTTCCCGATGGCGGGGTCAGCCGGCTAAGAATTTATGGCCGCATCGCATAGAAATTGCATTCAGTTCGATATTGCCGTTTTGCAGAGATTTCAGGTTTACAAAAGTCTTGCCTGGTTGAATGAGTTACCAGAAGCCGAGGCCCGGAAGGTGCTTCTCGATTGCTGCGGATCGCCCGAATGGGCAGACAGGATGATTAAGGAACGCCCATTCAGGATGCTGGAGGGCCTATTTCGTGCGGCCGACGCGGTTTGGTACTCGCTCACTCCGGCAGATTGGCTAATTGCTTTTGCTGCACATCCAAGGATCGGTTCGACCGTTTCGGCGGCCGTTAACACGAGGGCATCTGAATGGTCGGCGGGAGAGCAGGCGGGAACCGCAGAAGCAGCTAAAACGGTCAAGAAACAACTCGCCGACGCTAACGGTTTGTATGAGGCGAAGTTCGGGTTTATATTCATAGTCTGTGCTACGGGTCGATCGGCCGAAGAAATGCTTGAAATTTGCAAGGCCCGGCTTCAGAATCGACTTGGTACGGAGATGATGATCGCCGCAGAAGAACAGCGAAAGATCACAGAACTCAGGCTTAGCAAACTACTCGAACATGAGCTCCATTACAACACACGTCCTTGACACTTCAACCGGCCTCCCCGGTGCCGCGATCCTGGTCGTACTCGAACGAAAGACCCATTCGGCAGGGTGGCAAAAGATCGCTGAAGGGATAACAAACGCGGAAGGCAGGCTCAACGATCTGTTATCGCCAAGCGAGGCGTTCTTACCAGGACTTTATCGTTTGATCTTTGAGACCGGGCCGCACTTCCTCCTGCAAGATCAGGAAGGATTTTTTCCTCAAGTTTCGATAATGTTCGTAGTAAAGGATCCAGTTGAGCATTATCACGTCCCACTGCTCTTAAGCCCTTTTGGCTATACGACCTATCGCGGAAGTTAAAATATGAGCGTCCGGATCACCAGGAACAGCTACGGTAAATCCCGCGTTCGTTTGATTAAGGTCGCCCGCGGCCCTCAACATGAGATACAGAATCTCACTATCAATATAGCTCTCGAAGGCGATTTCGACGAGATCCATACAACCGGTGACAACCGTCTTTGCCTCCCAACCGATACGATGAAAAACACGGTCTACGCCCTGGCCGGGGAGACCAGCGAAATAGAGCAACCGGAAGCGTTTGGCCGAAGGCTTGCTGACTATTATTTGAAAAACAACCCACAGGTATCCGCTGTCCGGCTGCAAATAGCTGAGGCCGCCTGGAAGCGAATGCGTTTCGACGATACCGACCATCCACATTCTTTTGTTAAAGGCAGTGACGAGAAACGTACGGTCGTTCTACACGCGACGAGGAGCATGGTCACGCTTGAAGCCGGTGTCGAGGATCTGGTTGTCCTTAGGACCGCCGGTTCGCGGTTTACAGGCTATCTAAAGGATAA
>JBGTCF010000365.1:0-5326 GCA_041748975.1 Pyrinomonadaceae bacterium | reverse complement strand
CGGACGACGCCTCGTTCGACAATGGCCGTTTTATGTTACAATCCGCATTTGCGTATTTTCGTTCGAATTTAGGAGAATCCCTGGTGTCTTTTCGTTCCCGCTCTCTTTTTGGCATAGTTTTGGTCCTAATCTGTTTCGCCGTACCGGTATTTTCCCAAGCGCCGAGCCCTTCACCGACGCCAAAAGGCGGTGTTCTTACCGCCGAACAGATCGCTGAAGCCGCTGTATTTCTTTATGGATATCCCGGCGGCCGTGTGACGTTGAACCAGATCAGAAAAACGACCCAGGAGCGGGGCCTGGCCAAGGTAACAACTGCCGAAGGGAAGGTTGAACAGGTTCCTTACCAGCGATTTATCATACGTGCCGAGACGCTCAGTAAGGAAAAGGTGAGGCTCGATCAGGAATATCCGAGTGCTCGGTTCTCGCTTGTGCGAAGCGACGAGAAGGTCTTCGGTCTTTATAACAACACTGTTTTTTCTCCACGAGACGACGCTTCGAAATCGTTCGAAAACCAAATCGTACATGGCCTTGAGGCCCTGCTACGTTACAAGGAGAACGAATCGACGTTAGAGCTCGCCGCTCGCGAGAAATTGATGGGTGTGGATTATCACGTCATCGATGTCACCGACAAAGAAAACCGGAAGACGCGTTTCTACGTGAGCGTCAAATCGTTCAGGGTAATGATGCTGACCTACGAAGCGGATGGCATAAAGTATCGCCGCCGATTCTACGATTATAATTATGCTCAGGGAACTCTGGTTCCTTACCGCACGGTCCTATGGGCCGGTGACAAGATAGTCGAAGAATCAAAGGTCGGCACTATAACCTTTGGCCAGAGAGTCGACGAAGACCTGTTCAAATCCGGAAGCTAAATCGAATCTTAGCAAGAGAAAATGGCTGTCTGCAAAGGCGGCCATTTTTACTTTCAGCACCGTCGCTTAGCTTTCGAACCCCGTCGCAGGCTTGTCATGCCGATCCCGCCCAATATAAGGGCTCCCGCGATCCCAAGCCGAAGTGTCGCTGTTTCCCCAAGCATCGCAATTCCGAGCACCGCAACGAGTACAGGAACCGCGAGCTGCAGCACAGCGGTTCGCGTAGGCGTGTGAAACCGAATGGCGGCGTACCAGACCGTGTAGCCGAGCCCAGATGCAAGGGCCCCTGACAGAACAGCCAGGACGAAGCCCCAGCCTGTAATCTGCATCTGCGGCCACATCACCGCCGCGACGACCGCGATCATAGGCACCGAACGCAGGAAATTTCCGGCCGTATCGGCGATCGGGTCCTCGCTGCCCTTTCCCCTCAAAGTGTAAAATCCCCACGCCGCGCCCGCGGCAGCCATTAGTAGAGAAGAAATCAGCGGAGGTGACGACAGTCCGGGCAGAACCAAATAGACCAATCCGCCCACAGCGGCGATCAGACCGGCCCATTCAAGTGTGCCGGGACGCTCGCCTTTTACCAGCGCCGCCGTGACCATGGTTATCTGTACCGAACCAAATAATATTAACGCTCCAGTACCCGCGGTCAGCCCCAAATAAGCAAACGAAAACGCGATCGCGTAGAGAAAAAGAAAGAAAGCTGAGGCCCAGTGTCCACTTTGAATCGTCTTTTTCGTCTTTCCTAATGAAGCCGCTATTATGGCGAGCATTATGGCACCGGAGGCGAGGCGGACAGCCGTAAAACTCGCAGCATCCGCTTCGCCGCTGCCTAATGCCATTCGGCAAAGGATGGAATTGAACGCGAATGCGATCAGGGCAAATCCGGTGTATACGACGATCTTCACGCGGCTAATCTTCTTCCGTGGTCTCTGCGGTGAATCTCTTATCCGCGTTCATCGGCGTTCATCCGCGGCTAATTTTCCGACTCCGGGCGCATGTGCGGGAACAGAATCACGTCGCGGATTGAGTGCTTGTCGGTCAACAGCATCACGAGCCTGTCGATCCCAATACCAATACCTGCGGCAGGAGGCATGCCGTACGAGAGTGCCCGGATATAATCCTCGTCAAGCACCATCGCCTCTTCATCGCCGCCTTCGCGTTGTTCCATCTGGTCTTTGAACCTTTCGTACTGCTCCTTGGGATCGTTCAACTCGCTGAAACCGTTCGCGATCTCCATTCCGTTGATGAACAGCTCGAATCGCTCGGCGATCGCCGGATTATCGGGCGAAGCTTTCGAGAGCGGTGACATCGACTTCGGATAGTCCACTATAAATGTTGGATTCAATAACTGATGCTCTGCTACACTCTCGAAGATTTCGGCAAGGTCAACTCCGGGATTCGAACTTAGCTTACCAGTGTGCTCAGCTAATCTTTGAACATACAACTCCGTTCCGTACGCATCATCATCATAAAATCTATTGTCTTGGTCGGGTAGCCCTTTCCAGCCATCCAACTCCAGCCCAGAAATCTCGCCATGATTCGCAGAAATAACGTACTCCTTATTATCTACGGTTTTTGACATTAGATATTTGGAACGAATGGAATATTCTTTCGCAACGTCGACCAAAGCAGGAAGTTTCGCAACGTCGTCCAGCCAGCGTTCTTCAAAGGTGGGAATAATACCTCTGAACACTCGTCCTACTGCATCATGCATCGATAGACACTCAATGGAGCCAAGATCTAGTCCCTTGTGCTGATATACTATTTCCAGACCCTGATCCTTGGACCGTGCTAGGGCCGACCTAAAACAAGCATCAAGCAGCCTTTTACATAATCCGATCATGCCCTCTACATCCATGTATGCACAATAGAATTCAAGCATCGTGAACTCGGGGTTGTGCTTGTACGAGATGCCTTCGTTGCGGAAGTTGCGGTTGAGTTCGTAGACCTTTTCGAAGCCGCCGACGACAAGTCTCTTCAAATACAATTCCGGTGCGATGCGGGCGTAAAGGTCGATGTCGAGGGCGTTGTGATGGGTTTTGAAAGGCTTGGCCGCGGCACCGGTCGCCTTTGGTGTTAGCATCGGCGTTTCGACCTCGATATAGCCGTGATCTTCGAGAAAGCGGCGAAGAGATGAGATCACCTTCGCTCGCCTTTCAAAGACTTCACGGGTAGTAAGTTCGGGTTCCCAGGCGGTCGATCCCTGCTCGGCGAGCTGGCCCCCCGCTGACGCAGGGGGTTCTGACCTGACCTGTAGGCTCGAGCCGATCAGATCGACATACCTCTGCCGCTGACGGATCTCAGCATCGGCGATCCCGTGCATTTTGTCCGGCATCGGCAGCATTGCTTTCGCGAGGAACTGAAGCTTTTCGACATGAACGCTGACTTCGCCGGTGTTTGTTACAAACAAATATCCTTCGACGCCGATGAAATCGCCGTGATCGAGCAATTGCCATAGCGCCCAGCCGTTCGCTTCGTCGAGTGTGTTGGATCCATCGTTCTTTATCAGCGCCAGCGGCCCTTTTTTGTTGCAATACACCTGCAGCTTCGACATTCCGTCGGTCAAATGGACGAAATTGCCGCGCGTCGGCGTCGTCAGACGTCCGGCGATGCGAACCGTTCCGAGCGCTCTTAGTTCTTCATTGAGAGGTTCCTTGTCCTCGGGTGCAGGACGCTGTCCCTCGCCGAGTTTCGCTTTGATCTCAGACATTTTCGCTTCGACATCGGCGATCTTTCCGAACTGTTTCAGAGCGGTGATCGTGTCTTCTGCGCCGCTGACAGCCGAGCGGTCAAATCTGTTGGGATAAACATTGCCGACCAACCCCGCAATTGCCTCCAGGGAAGCCGATCTCGCCTCGGTTTGGTCGTTCGATTGGAGGATCTCGTCAAATTTGGGAATGCTCATAATTCTTCTCTCTGTCCTCAGCGTCTTATTCCGTTCACTCAGCGTTGATTCGTTGTTAGCGTTCATTTAACGCGGAGTGCGGAGAGAAAGACGCGGAGGTTACGGAGTTGTTCCTTGGTAATTTAGGACTTTTCTCCGTATGCCGTCCTTGAGCATTAAAACATTAAAATTGATCAAAAGCCCGACTTGCCAGCCGCCTAAACTTAAATAGGTGACAAGCTGCGCTTCATAAACCGGAGGAATTCCGTCGACAGCTTTTATCTCAACGACTACAGCGTTGTTCACCAGAAAGTCCAGCCGATAACCGCATTCAAGATGGACGCCTTTATACACTACCGGAACCGGAACTTCGCGTTCGAACGGAATATTTCGCAAAAGTAATTCGCGAGCAAGGCATTCGTGATAAGCGGATTCGAGCAAGCCGGGCCCCAGTTGTTTATGAACCTCAATTGCCGCTCCGATGATGCTCTCGGTAATTTGGTTATAGTTAACCACTTATTCTTCTCTCCGCCCTCAGCGTTCTTCTCTCCGATCTCCGCGTTAAAAATCTCTCAGTATTTTTTCACCGCTGAGATCGCAGAGAAAGACGCTGAGTTGCGGGGAGGAAGAATTTTGCAAAAACTTGATTGATTATAATTAACGGGCGGTAACGCGGCAAACTTCTCACCAATGTGTCAGAATATAGCTAACGCATGAGATCGTTTTGATGTGGCACACCTGCCCCGTCGGCGATCTCGGAGGCTATCTGCGTTTATATGGCAACCAGCATTGACGACATAAAGCGAGAGATCGCGGGCGGCGCCCGGATCATCAGTATCAGCGGGCTAACCTCACCGGCGGCAAAGGCATTTGTCCTCTCACGCCTGCAGGCTGAAACAGGCGTCACGCTCGTGATCGTCACCGATTCCAATACCGACCTTGAGGTGTGGGGCCAGGACCTCGAATTCTTCGGCAGCCGGGGCGGCACCGAGGTTCCATCGATCGTTTCTCTGCCGTCTTTCGAAGCAGATCCATATTCGGGTGTCTCGCCGCATGCCGAAACCCAGGAACGCCGGGCTCTCGCATTATGGCAGCTGGGCCAGGGGCCGGTCGATTTCGTCGTTCTCTCGGCGCGTTCGATGATCCAGCGGACCGCGGCCAAAGCCGATATTGCCTCACTGGGCTCCAAGTTGACCCGTGACGCTGACTTTCCACCCGAATCTTTGGTCGAGACCTTGGTCTCAGGAGGTTACGCCCGCGAAGAGCCGATCTACTCTCCGGGCCAGTTTTCGGTTCGCGGAGGGATTATCGATTTATGGTCGCCCGATGCCGATGCGCCCGTCAGGATCGAGTTTTTCGGCGATACGGTGGATTCGATACGATCTTTCGATCCGGAAACCCAACTTTCCATCGAGCGCCTCGATGATATTTCGATCGCTCCGATGCGCGAATTCGCATTTTCTCCTCAGGACCTCAAGGACTGGGCATTTTTTGCCCGCGAGCGTTTTGCTGACGCTCGTTTTGCCCGCAACCTAAAGGACCGCACCGATTTTGCGGAGAACGGCGA
>JBGTCF010000364.1:0-7082 GCA_041748975.1 Pyrinomonadaceae bacterium | reverse complement strand
GCGTATTTCGGAGGTAAAGCTCACGGACGGAAGCGGCAATCTGATAAATTCTCATTTGGCTGGCCCAGGCCGATATATTGCGGAAACGGATTTCACTTCCTGGTCCTATCGAGCTGATATATCGCCCCTGAAGGACCGCTTTGCATCGGCTCAATTGACGTGGTCGAACGGCAATGACGCCATGATCATGCTCGGCGATCTGTTACCGCAAGGGCATAGATCAGCTGTGATCAACCTGGAGGTTCCCGATGGATGGACGGTTTTTTCTAACGAGCGATCATTGAAGAAGAGGGATTTCGAGGTGGCGGACATCGTAAATGCAGTTTTCCATGCAGGCCGTACTATTCGAGCAAAGAGTATCCGATCTGGAGGTGCGGAAATAGAGTTGAGCCTCACGGGCGAGTGGCATTTTAGTGATGATGAGGCATTACAAATGGCCGATTCTCTATTCGCGAAGTACTCGGAATTATTCGCCGGGTTACCAGCCAAAAAGGTCCATATCGCCGTGAGGCCGTTTCCAAACGCAGTGCCCCTCGGGCAGTGGGAAGGTGGTTCACGCGGATCGAACATTATGATCGTTTCCTCAGCAATGCCGTTCAAAAGCCAATCGCTACAGCGGCTGCATGAACAACTTAGGCATGAGATATTTCATCTGTGGATCCCGAACGGAGTCAGCCTGACGGGTAACTATGATTGGTTCTATGAAGGATTTGCTCTATATCAGTCGTTGAAACTAGGCGTGGCAGTCAACCGTATCCGTTTTGATGACCTGCTCGACACAATTTCGCGGGCGTATGACATTGACGCTTCGCGAGCCGATAAAAGCTCGCTTATCGATGCATCAAACGCGAGATGGAACGGCTCGAACACACAGGTATATGCCCGGGGCATTATGATCGCGTTTGCCTGTGACCTTGCGATGCTGAGCGCGTCGAAAGGTAAACGTTCGATCTCGGACGTACTCAGAAAGTTATTCGATCGTCACCGGGCTCCTTCGCCGCAAAATGCTAATGAGGCAATCTTGGCGATCCTTCGTCTGCATCCCGAACTTCGTCCGATAGTTGATAGCAGCATTACGAACTCGCGCACGATCGATTGGCCCAATCTGCTGCGGTCGGGCGGGCTTGAAATGTACACTCGTGACCAGCTCGTGAGGATAAAGATGGTGGACAAACCGTCGGGACGCCAGCGGGAAGTCCTGGATCGCTTAGGTTATAATAATTGGCGTAACTTGCCGAGAACTGATAAATGATTAAACGTTTGGCTGTAATTTCGTGGATTGCTTTAGGTCTGTTTTCTCAGTCTGGCTGTGGTGTATTCGACGCTGGTGTTCTCGGTCAGAACGACACGGCGACGGTTATCGCGCAGAGTGCGTGGATACGAACGTCATACTCGGTCGTGGCAGCGGACCTGCTCGAGGTAAAGCGGGGCGAACGTCTGGATGTCGTCGACGAGTTCGACTTTGAAAAGGTCCGATGGTACCGAGTTCGGGCGCGAGATGAAGCTCTAACCGAGGGATGGATCGAGGCCCAAAACATCATAACCAGCGATACGCTGGAGAAATCCAAAACGATCGCAGAGGAATTCAAAGATCAGCCTCCGCAGGCGGCGGGCATGGTAAGGTCGGCGTCAAACCTTCGTTCGGCTCCGGATATGGCGCCGGAGAATGTATTTTTCAGGCTTTCCAGCGGGTCGACATTTGAGATCATGTCGTGGCGGTATGTTCCGAAACAGGAACTTCCTGATGTTGATGACGCGGCTAAAGGGGAGCAGCCTACAAAGAAAAGATCCAGAAACGACGAGATCGAGGCTGCACGGGAAGTCGGCGAGCCTGAGAGGATGGATGAAAAGTATGACGTGTGGTACCAGGTAAGGCTGGATCCATCAGTGTCGCCGGCACCAGCCGGTTGGCTGTTCGGACGTCAGGTCGAACTTCAGGTACCTACAGATATCGTCTTTTTTCAGGCAAATAATCGAAAGTTCGTGACCTGGCAGCGGCTCGATGCCGATTCGGCAAATAAAGTAGGCGTGGGTGATAAATCGCTCGCCCCGGGCAATTGGGTCGTGCTGTCGCGGACCAACGTTTCAAAACCCGTTGACGGAGTCGAGCCCGATTTTGACGGCATCGTTGTGCTTGCTTTCGATAAATACGAGCAAAGTTATTATACGGCGTGGCGAAGCACACCGAGTACCGATGTCTGGGGCAAATTGCCGCTGATAGTCGAGGGTAAGGGCGACAACAAAACATTTAAGTTGCTTTTGCGAAATCCTTCAGGTCAGATGGATGAAAAACGCTTCGTTGTGTTCCGAGACAGAAACCGTTTGCGGATAACGCCGCCCGAAGACATCGGGCAATATCAAACGAAGGTGAAATAGATTGAACGAATCAGATCGAAATCCGTTTCCGGAAATAGTCGAGATCGAAATAACAGATTCTCTGGATCTGCACGCTTTTCATCCTGGAGATGTGCGTGCTGTAACGGAGGAGTATCTGGCGGAAGCCCACAAGAAGGGTTTTAAGCTCGTCAGGATCATTCACGGCAAAGGCGTTGGTGTTCAGCGAGAAATAGTCAGGAAAGTGTTGTCTGAAACGGACTTTGTAAAAACTTTTAAGAATGCCCCTGAATTCTCGGGCAGTTGGGGATCTACGATCGTCGAATTCAACGTTTAGGAATCACCGATCACGTCGGCCCATAGTTCCTCATCCTTGTTTGAGGGAGGATCCAGGTTGGCAAGCAATTCGTTCTGTTCCGCGATCCTGCGTTCGGCCTGTTCAAGCTTTGCGGATAATCTGGAATATTTTTGCTCAAGGGTTTGAAGATATTTTCTGCGTTCACCGTAAACACGGTCGATGTAGAATAAATATGTGAATTGCAGGCCCGCTACCCCAAGCAGCACCAACGAAATAGCGATAAGAGCGTACATTAACATTGCCCGTTGAACCCTAAACCGACCCGTAATGTCTGATTATAACCTTGACCTCGCATTCAGGAAAAGTAAAATCTAAGCAATGCCGGTGACTTTACAAAGATCTGGTAGATAAAGATCGCTGTGAATTGTCGGAATGTAAATAAATGAGCACTCCAAATTTAAGACTTATATACACGCTGCTGTGCGACGACGTGCGGATCGAGATGGGTAACAAGATCTCCCTGATGGGTATCTTTCAGAACATCATGGTCGAGAAGCTGCCCGTCAGCCTGATAAAATTTGCCGTCATTAATCACTGGCGCGGTCAGGGAAATCATCAGACAGAGGTCAGGATATTGTCCCCCGACAAATCCAACCTTGTCGTGACGTCGCAGCCGACAAATATTGAGCTAGCCGAAGGCGGTTTTACCGATAACGTCAGTTTTTTTGTGAATGTGGTATTCCCGAACGCAGGCACCTATTGGATACAAACGATCGCAAATACCGTGGTCCTGGATGAGTTTCCGCTGATCGTCACCGACACAGCTAATATGGATTCAATGCGTCCGGCTGACGAGATCACAGAGACCATAAATTGACCTAAGCTGGCAGAGCCCTTAAGCGCTCATCGAAGGTTTTTTTCTTCGTCTCGAATTCGCTTATAACACTCGCATGCATTTTCTTCCAGGCCTGATCGATTGATTGTGATGATATTGCGACGGCTGAAGCTAATTAGCTTTTTCTTCTGTAACTCGCCAGCGGCGCGGTTTACGGCTTCGCGGCGGACTCCAAGCATGTTTGAGAGAAAGTCCTGCGTGATGCTGTATTCACTTGATTCCATGCGGTCGCCGGTCATGAGAAGCCAACGAGCCAGTCGCTGTTCGATCGGATGAAAACGATAGCACGCCGCCGATTGCGATATTTGCACCATCAGATAATGGGCATAGAGAAGAAGAGGTCGATTGAGCGATCCGCCGTAGCGCTCGAGATCCCTTATTTCGATCCTTAAGGCATCACCGGCTCCCTGAATAATAGCCCTCGACGGTGAAAGCGGGCTCCGAGAAAAGCTGAGACACCTGCCATTCCCTCGTTGCCAATAAGGCCCACCTCGATAGTTGAATTTCCATTAACTTTCGCGAGAAGGGAAACGACGCCGCTGCAAGGAAAATAAAGGTGCTCAATCGGTTTTCCTACTTCATATAGGACCGATTCGAACTCAAACACGAATGGTTCCAGACGAGGGCGAAGTAACTCTAGCTCATGTGGAGGAAGTGAAGCGAGAAGTCCGTTTTTGGTTTCGGACCGCAGAATATTTTTCGGGATAGAGTCTCCTGTTTCGCCCGCAGATCGGGTGATGCCGTGCCAGTCGATACATAGAAAGACTTATTCTCCGTTTCTGCGAAGCAACGGTTCAATCGCGAGGTATCTTGGATTTGTTCGAAGATAAAGCGGTCGGCAACTCTAAAGTAACAGCAACCTTTTAAGTATGCGAGAGCCGGCGCGAGTATCTGTGCGATTTCGCACAATACTGAAAATAAAGTATTTACTCGATTTGCGCTTTGGCGAAGTGCGGCGCCCGATAGGCTATTTCTGCTGGCGGGTCGTGTCCAGCGTAATCGCCAGACGATAGATGGCAGCGGAATCGACCTCGATCTCTTTACTTGCCTTTACGTCTCGGAAGCTTGCGGTCATTCTGTATTTTGCAGCACCCTCGGGCCGTCTAAAAGCAAACTCGCCGTATATGTTGGTCATCACGGTGTCTATTTTTCGGACGGAACCATCCGCTTCGACTAGTTCGATCTGGACTTTGGCGGCCGTAACGCTGGTGCCATCCTTGAAGAAAACGCTTCCGCGGACGATCACCTGAGTGCCTTGGTCAACCTGCATTATCAGACGGTCCCCGAGATCGACCGTTTTATTCGCTTTTACGTCGATCCTTTCTTTGAACAGCCCCATGGCATATCCCTTTGCGTCGAAGACTATGTTATACGTGCCCGTACTGAGGCCGCTAAGCAAGAATTCGCCTTTGCTGTTGGAGCGAACTGAACGAATATCTTTGGAATCCTGCCGAGCTGTAACGGTCGCACCGGCAATCCTTTCACCGGCCATATTGCGAATTTTACCCTTTACGCTCCCGGTATTTTGTGCGAAAACCGGGATCGCCAGACCGGCCAGGAGAAGAGCCAATAACGTAACCGACAGGTAAACGTTCTTAAGAATATTTGTTCTGAGCATGGAGAATATTCGATTCAGGCAAAGCACTACGCAGCTCGGCCGCTACATCATTGATGATGTCATCGAGGCTCCGGGTTGGCTTATAACCGATAAGATCTGCCGCTTTTTGAAGGCTTGGCACCCTCCGCTGCATGTCCTCAAAGCCTTCGCCATAGACCTCGGAGTAGGGGACATATCGAATCTCGCTCGTGCTGCCGGTAAGAGAGATAGCACGCTTAGCCAAGTCATTTATCGATACTTCTTCGCTATTTCCGAGGTTGACGACCTTTCCAAAACAATCCTGGGTTTCCAATAAACGGACAAGTCCCTCGACGACGTCGGCGACGTGGCCAAAACAGCGTGACTGCGTTCCGTCGCCGTGGACGTCGATAGGCTCGTTCTTTAGCGCGGCCTGGACAAATCGCGGAACGACCATTCCATATTGGCCTGTTTGCCTTGGACCGACGGTATTGAATAAACGCGTGACCGCGACCGGCAGCTGAGTTTCCTTCCAATGCGCCAATGCGAGGAATTCGTCGAGAGTTTTAGCACAGGCATAGGCCCATCGATGCTTATCGGTACCGCCGGTCAAGAGGTCGTCGTCCTCACTGAACGGCACCGAGATGCCTTTGCCGTAAACTTCTGACGTGCTGGGAATCAGGACGCGTTTACGATAACGCGAGCAAAATTTAAGTACAGTGTCAGTACCGTGAAAGATCGTTTCGATCGTCTTTACCGGCTGCTCCATGATCAGCCTGACACCGACTGCGCTCGCCATATGATAAATACGGTCTGTTTCGCGGACCAGGTCTTCCATCAAGGAGGAATTCAGGACGGTGTCAATGATAAGACGAAAACCCGGCTGGTCTTCGAGATGGGCGATATTCGAATAACGGCCGGTCGAGAGATCATCGATGACCGTGATCTCATGGCCCTCGGCTAATAGTTTGTCTGATAGGTGGCTGCCAATAAAACCGGCACCGCCGGTGATGAGAATTTTCATTTAATAATTTTCTTCTATGTTTCGAGTTTTTCAATTCGTCTTAATTGAGATCGCGAGGCTTCTTCCAATCTAATCGTGGATTCCTCATTTTTAATCTGGGCGTCAATAAGCGCGTTCATCTTGAAATCAAAATCTTCACGCGATTTTCTTAACGATTCGTCGAAGTGATCCAACCTCTCTTCATGTCTGAGGAGCAGATTTTTCATTAGCAGAATAGCTTCTTCTACCAGCTTTACTCTTTCATCTGTTTCCATATAATTCTTAGCCAGTCTTTCCCGTTCTGAGTTCTTAGTTGGGTTCCTGGTTAGCGAAGCAGCCAACTGAAGTTGGAACTCAAAATGAGTTGTTTGCGACTCGTTCCTGAAAGTATAACGTGGTTTTCTTCAAACCTTCAGCAAGGTGGACCGTCGGCCGCCATTTCAAAAGCGACCTTGCCCGTTCGATGTCGGGCTGGCGTTGTCTCGGGTCATCCTGCGGCAGCGGCATATATTTGATTCGAATATCTTTACCAGTTGTTTTGCCTACCTCATGGGCAAGCTCATTCATCGTAAACTCGCCCGGATTTCCCAGATTGACCGGCATGTTTATATCGTCGCCTTCAGCGTTCATAAGCTTGACGATGCCGTCCACCAGATCGCTGACATAGCAAAAGGAACGCGTTTGGGTGCCGTCGCCATAGATCGTCAAGTCCTCGCCGCGCAATGCCTGAACGATAAAATTTGACACGACCCGGCCGTCATTTTCGAGCATACGTTCACCGTAAGTATTGAATATACGAACGATACGCGTGTCGACCGCGTTTTGACGGTGGTAATCCATCATTAGCGTCTCAGCGACACGTTTGCCTTCGTCGTAACAGCTTCTCAGCCCGATGGGATTTACGTTCCCCCAATATTGCTCGGTTTGAGGGTGTTCGATAGGATCGCCGTAAACCTCTGAAGTCGATGCCTGCAAT